>NZ_JBITCM010000009.1:0-363914 GCF_044453205.1 Streptomyces sp. NPDC051738
GGACGCTCAGAGCATCAAGACCTCCGCCAACGTACCCACAGCCGGCCAAGGCATCGACGCCGGCAAGAAAATCGCAGGTCGCAAGCGGCACATCGGCGTCGACACCCTCGGCCTCCTGCTGGCGGTCTGGGTGACCGCGGCGAGCGTCTCCGACAACACCGGCGGCATCCACCTGCTCTCAAGCATCGCCAGCGCGAACCCTCATGTCACCAAGGCGTGGGCCGACACCGGCTACCGCACCAAAGCCATCGACCACGGCGCCCGCGTCGGCATCGACGTCGAAGTCGTCCAACGCGCCCCCGGCGTCAAAGGCTTCAAGGTGATTCCCCGGCGTTGGGTTGTCGAGCGCACCTTCGGCTGGCTCATGCACCACCGCCGCCTCGTACGCGACTACGAAACCCACCCGCGCCGCTCCGAAGCAATAATCCACGTCGCGATGATCGACCTCATAAGCCGCAGGCTCACCCGCGAATCCACCCCGAACTGGCGCGACACCTGAATCTCGAACCAAACAATCTCGGCGGGACAAAACGCTCTTTGAGACGCCGCAAAGGGGCGCGGGGAACTGCGCGACCAGCCACAACGGACCTGCAGTTCCCCACGAACCGATCCCTACGGCATGCGATCCCCAAGCAGCGCGAGATTCTCGATCGCCGCAAGCCCGTACAACGCGGTGTCGTTGGTCGACACCCAGGCCGCCTCGCTACCCGGCACCAGCGAAGCCGGCCCGCTCAGCGCCTCCGTCTTCCAGGGCGCCGACTCCTTGTAGCCGTCGGAGTTGTAGAACTTCTCCCACGCGCGCGTGGCGAGCTTCTCGTCACCGGTCTTGACGGCGGCGTACGCGTCGAGACGCGAGTGCCCCTGGAAGAGCAGCAGGGAGCCGAAGTTCGAGCCGTAGCGCGCCGCCTGCTCGGCCTTCGTCGCGTTGAAGTACCGGCAGTAGTCGAAGTACGCCTCGTTGAACTTCGGCATGTCGACGAGGTCGATCAGCTCGGCGCACAGCTCGTTGAGGCCGAACACGGCGGACAGGTGCGAGACACCGACCACCGGCTTGTCGGCGACGGCGAACTTGCCCGTGTCGAGGTCGTAGAGCCCACTGCCCTGTACGAAGCCGTTGGGTTGGGCGGCGATCGTCTCCATCGTGGACAGCACGCGCGCGCGTGCCTTCTCCCACTTCGGCCCCTTGCGCTCCCACTCCGTCAGCCACGCCGAGACGAGCCCGCTCCAGTCCGTGCCGAAGCCGATCGACAGCGCGTGCCGGTCGGGTGTGTACGGTTCGGTGCGGATCTTGCGGATCGGGTCGAGGGCGAGGAAGGTCTCGTCGGAGTCGACGTTGGCGTGCATGAGGTCGCCGACCCGTTCGTCGGCGGTGAGGAAGTAGTAGTAGCGGCGATACGTCGTGTTGGCGATGCGCTGCTGCTTGGCGCTGTCGGCGTAGTGCTGCACGCCGTGCCGGGTGCCGAGGCCGGCCCACTCGCCGAGGTGGTAGACGTCGACCTCGCCCGTGTGCCGGGTCATCGCCTCGGCGAACCGGAAGATGTCCGAGCGGCCACTGCGCAGGTACGCGAACCAGAGCCACAGATCCGGCGAGAGCTCGGAGTTGTCCCAGGCGTAGCCGCCGATGTCGTACCGCCACTGGTGCCTGACGGTGTCGTAGGTGTGCATGATGTCGCCGTAGTCCCAGAAGCCGTACCAACGGCGCATCTCCACCTGGTCCTTGTAGTAGGTGAAGAGGAAGTCGAGGTGTTCCTCGATCTTCGCCTTGGCCGGGGTGGAGCGATCCGGCTCGGAATACAGCCCCGGCCCGAAGACCTTCGCCTTGATGAGCTGCTTGGGCGGCGCGGCGAGCTGCGGCAACACTCGTACGGCGTCGACCTGTTGGGCCAGTGCCTCCGGGGAGGGTGTGGACTCGTTGGCCCAGAACAACAGCTCCGACGTGCGGGCGATGCCGTACGGAGTGCCGAACTCCGGCTCGTAGTCCTCGTAGGTGATGTTGAGGCCTTCGAGCTGCTCGGGGTAGGTGTCCTGGCCCATGCCGTCGTGGTAGAAGCGCAGGTCCATGGGCTGTGCCTCGGGCGACCAGAGCCACATCGTGACCTCGGCCGCATCGGTGTGGGCGTCGCGGATGTCGAGCTGGGCGGGGAACTTCTCCCAGAAGTCGCGGAGCCCGAAGGAGAGTCCGCCGCTGACGCCGCCGACGTAGCCGAACCCGGAGGCGCGCTTGCCACCGCCGGCGCCGATCCAGCCGTATCCCTTCTTGGTCCTCTTCCGAAGGGTGAAACCGTCGGCGGACAGCTGGGAGAGCGTGTAGTCGCCCCATTCGGGGATGTACTGCAGCCGGGTCGTCACGCGCTGGTCCCAGGTGGCCGGGTCGGGCAGCTTCTCCCCCGCGAACTGCGCCGCCTGTACGGCCGCCCCGGGGTCGCGGCGCAGTCCGGTGATGCCCTTGACGGCCTCGCGGAGCATGCCGGTGCCCTCGCCGCCGATGCGGATGTGGCGGTCGTACGACTCGTCGCGCATCGGGACGGTGAAGCGGACGCCGATGCCGCGGATGAAGTCGCCGCTGGCCTTGCCGGGCTCCTGGGTCCCGTCGTAGGTGATGGTGTGCACCATGCGGAAGGAGTCGGCGCCCGCGTAGAAGTACAGCCGGATGGAGAAGGGGAGCCAGCTCCGGCCGCCCTTGCGGTGCTTGCCGTCGATGCGGACGACCGCGCGGACCGGGCCGTCCTGCTCGACGGTGACCTCGGAGATGGCTCCCTCGAAGCGCTCGGTCCTGACCGCGCCCTGGTCCTCGTCCTCGATCTCGGGCTGGCGGATCAGCACGAGCCGCCCGTTCTTGGCGATCTCGGTGGAGCCCCGGGTGACCGACTTGATGAGGGTCGCGCCCGACTTGCCGATCTTCGCGGTGATGACGCCGGTCGAGACGGTGATCGTGCCGCCGCTCTTGTCGACGGTGACCTTCTTCTCCGGTACGGCGGTCTCGCCGGCGGCGAGCGTGAGCTTGTCGGTGCCCGAACTCACCGCGTGGGC
The DNA here is from genome assembly GCF_044453205.1 of Streptomyces sp. NPDC051738. NCBI lineage: Bacteria > Bacillati > Actinomycetota > Actinomycetes > Kitasatosporales > Streptomycetaceae > Streptomyces > Streptomyces sp. NPDC051738. Next base: position 3,031 of record NZ_JBITCM010000009.1, read on the forward strand.
CGTCCACTTGAGGGATCCGTCGGGCCAGTAGGCGAGCGGCCAGGACTGCACCGGCACGGACTTGCCGGCCGCGTCGGTCACCGCGAAGGCCTGGTCCTCCTGGTAGGCGCCCTTCGGCCAGGGCACACCCACGGTGGAGCCGGGCGCGGCACCGAGGCCGCCGTCCTCCAGCCAGTCGAGGGTCACGGGGTCGGCATCGGCGTCGGCGGCTCTGGGCGCGGCCTGTGCGTCCTTGGCTCCCAGTGCCCAGCTGAACTGCGCGGCGGCGCCTGCCACGGCGGCCGCCTTGAGGAGGGACCTGCGGGGAATGGGGGACATGGCCTTTCCTTCCGTGCGGGGTACGAGGGTGCGGTCAGGGGCATGACAGAGAGAGGTACGACGCCGGGGCGCCGACCTTGTGCGAGGGGCACCGCCCGTCAGCGGTGCCGGTACCGCTCTTCCACGGCGACGGCCGCCGCCGCGACGGCCCCCAGGACGGGGACCGCCAGCGGTGGGGCGAACCAGGCGGACAGGGCCACGACAGCCAGCCCGCAGACGACCAGGAAGGACCCGGCGGGATCGAGCACGGTCCGACGCCCGGCGTCCGCGAGCAACGCCCGCCAGGCGGCACCGGGTGTCCAGACGGCGGCCGCCCGCAGCAGGGCCACGGCCACCCCGATCAGCGCCAGGATGCCGACGGCCCCGACGAGCGGCCCACCGGGAAGCCCGGCCCGCGCGGCCAGGACGTCCACCCAGACCGCACCGGCCGCCGCCCACCCGGCGAGCCCGACGACCCACCCGCCGCGCAGGGCCGTACCGAAGTCCGCGACGAACTCCCGCAGGCCACCGCCCTCGTGAGCCGTACGACGCCGTAGATGCCGTGCGCCGGCGGCGAAGGCCGCGGGGTAGGTGACGACGCCGAGCGAGGCCACGGCGATCCACACGCCGGTGAGCAGGCACTCGGCGAAGACCGCGAAGCGCTCGCCGAACACGGACTCCCTGCGCCGGGCGCGGGCCTTCACGCGTGCTTCGGCCATGGTGACCGCCTCAGCCCTTCAGTCCGGAGGTCGCCATACCGTCGATGAGATAGCGCTGGAAGGCCATGAAGAAGGCGATGACCGGCACGAGCGCCACCAGCGACATCGCGATCATGCTGCCGTAGTTGGAGATGCCCTCCTGGTCGCGGAACATCATCAGGCCGAGCGAGACGGTGTACTTGTCGGGGGTGTTGAGGTAGATCAACGGCCCCATGAAGTCGTTCCAGGCATTGATGAAGGTGAAGATCGCGCTGGTGATGAGCGCGGGCCGGCTCAGCGGCAGCACGATCGACCAGTAGGTGCGCAAGTGCCCGCAGCCGTCGAGCTTGGCGGCCTCGTCCAGCTCGCGCGGCAGTCCCCGCATGAACTGCACCATCAGGAACACGAAGAAGGCTTCCGTGGCCAGGAACTTGCCCGCGACCAGCGGCACCAGGGTGTCGGTGAGCTCCAGGTTGCGGAACAGCACGTACTGCGGGATGAGCAGCACGTGATACGGCAGCAACAGCGTGCCGATCATCAGCGTGAAGAGCAGGTTCCGCCCGGCGAACCGGATCTTGGCGAAGGCGTACGCGGTCAGCGAACTGGACAGCACGACACCGACCACGGCGAGGCCCGCGTACATCAGCGAGTTCCAGAAGAAGCTGCTGATGGAGATGCCGGAGATGCCGTCGGCGAGGCCGGAGAAGTTCGCCCAGACCGGCTTGGTGGGCAGCAGGTCGAGGCTGGCGATGATGTCCTTGCTCGGCTTGAACGAGGCGCCGACCACCCAGATCACGGGATAGAGGACGACCGCGAGGACGGCGAGCGCGCCCACGTGCCAGGCGATCGATCCGGTGCGCCGCCGCTCGTTCGCGGTGTGCAGGGCAGGGCTGGTGGCACTGGTCACTTGGCGGCCTCCTCGTAGTGCACCCACTTCTTCTGCGACCAGAACAGGACCGCCGTGACGAGCGCCACCGCGATCACCAGCGTCCAGGCCATCGCGGAGGCGAAGCCCATCTGGGCCTCCTTGAAGCCCTTCTGGTAGAGGTAACAGGTGTAGACGAGCGTGGCGTCGGCGGGCCCGCACCGGGTGTCGGAGACGACGTAGGCGGAGCCGAACACCTGGAACGCGTGGATGGACTCCAGCAGCACGTTGAAGAACAGCACCGGGGAGATCATCGGCAGCGTGATGTTCCAGAACCGCCTCAGGGGTCCTGCCCCGTCCACCTCGGCGGCCTCGTACAGCTCCTGCGGCACCTGCTTGAGACCGGCCAGGAAGATGACCATCGGCGCGCCGAACTGCCAGATGCTCAGCGCGACCAGGGCGTAGATGACGTAGTCCGGGTTGCCGATCCAGCCGCCCACGTCGAGACCGAAGATCTTCTGCGTACGGTCCACGACGGCGTCGTCGGAGAACAGCGCCCGCCACACGAAGCCGACGGAGACGCTGGCACCGATGAGCGAGGGCATGTAGAACGCGGCCCGGTACAGGCCCTGTCCGCGCCGCTTCTGCGCGAGCAGCAAGGCGACACCGAGCGCGAGCAGCAGCTTCAGCGGTGTGGCCACGACGACGTACTTCAGGGTGACCTCGACCGACTTCTGCCAGCGCGGGTCCTGGAACATCGTCGTGAAGTTGTCCAGCCCCACCCACTGGGGCGGCGTGAACAGGTTGTAGCTGGTGAACGCGTAGTACAGCGAGGCGATCATCGGCCCCGCCGTGAGCAGCAGGAACCCCGCGATCCACGGCGACATGAAGAGATAGCCGGCGAGGTTCTCGCGGCGCCGCCCGCGCCGCCCGGCGGCGGGAGCGGCGGACCGCTTCCCGGCCGGGCGCACGGGCGCTTCCTTGACGAGCGTCATGGTGGTACGTCCCCTCAGCCCGCGAACGCGGCCTTGGCCTCGCTGAACAGGGCCTTGGCGGCGTCGGCCGGCTTGGTCTTGCCCTGGGCGACCTCGCCGCCGATCCGCAGGAACGCCGCCTCGATGACGTCGGCGCCGGACGGGTGCGGGGTGATCTTCCCCAGGACGCCGGCCTTGGCGACCTCGTCCTCGTAGGCCGCGACGCCCTTGTTGTTGGCGTCGGTGGGCTTGAACGCGTCGTACTGCTCGGTGGTGGCGAGGATGCCGCGGTCGTAGCCCATGATCTTGCCGACCTCGGGGTCGTGCACCATGAAGGAGATGAACTGGGCGACTTCCTTGGGGTGCTTGGTCCCGGAGAAGGCGCTCATCATCAGCGAGCCGAGGTACTGGCCGGTCTGCTTGCCGTCCGTGGTGGGGATCGGCGCGAGCCCGTAGTCCGACTCGCCCTCGCCCTCGTAGCGGATGGAGAAGTTGTCCCAGGTGAACTCGGACGCGGCGAGGCCCGCCGAGAGACCGGACTTCGGCTTGACCTGCTCGATCTTCTTCGGGTCGGCGACGAGCCCGGACCGCACGCGCTTGTAGCCGTCCTCCCACCACTGCGTCAGATCGTCCTCGGTGAAGCCGAGATCGGTGTCCGTGAAGAAGGCCTTGCCGTTCTGACGCAGATAAAGGTCGTAGAGGTACATGATGCTGAAGTAGCCGGTGTCACCGGCGATCTTCAGCTTGTCCTGGATCGTCTGCAACGCGTCGAAGTACTCGTCCCAGGTCCAGCCGAACTTCGCCTCGACGCCCGCCTTCTCGAAGGCCTTGAGGTCGATGACGAGCGCCATGGTGTTGGCGCCGACAGGTATGCCGATCTGCTTGCCGTCGACCTGACCGTTCGCCAGAACGCCGTTGCGGAAGTTCTCCAGGTCCAGATTCCCCGCGTCCGCCTGCGTCTTGAGATCCATCAGGACCCCGCGCTTGTCGTACTTGCGCAGGAAACCGACCGCATTCTGGAAAACGTCCGGCGGATTCCCGCCGGAGGCCTGGGTCTGGAACTTCTCCCAGAACGCCTCGTAGTCCGTGAATTCAGGCTTGATCTTGATCTTCGGGTACTTCTTCTCGAAGAGCGCGATCGTCTTCTTGATGGCGATGGTGCGCGGCTCGCCGCCCCACCACGCATAACGGAGTGTCACCGTCCCGTCTCCGGAACCGCTGTCACCGCCGCACGCGGTCGTCGCTCCCAGCCCGACCGTGACCGCGGAGGCCCCGGCCACCTTCAGGATCGTACGCCTCTCAACATTCCTGCTGGTTCCCATGGTTGGGCCCCCTCCCCGCAGCGTCATTGCCGCCTGCATGAATCGTTTCAAGTAAGCGCTTGCTGGCACAAGCTACGAGGGGCCTCGTGGTGCGTCAATGATTCGGACAGGATTTTCTTGCGGACCGGCGTGGCAAGTTGACGACCCGTCGGGAACGAACCGGGCATCAGATCGCCCAACTCCGCAGGTGGGGCACGTGTGATCGACGGGCCGAACGCGGACCAGCCCTCCGCACCCGTCTGCCGATCGACCAGAACTCGCCTGCCCGACCAGGGCACCAACGGGGCCGAGCGCATCCCCGGAGCGCACATGCGACGGCGGCCCGCCTGCACTCTCGCAGACGGGCCGCCGATCCGGGTGGGCGATACTGGGTTCGAACCAGTGACCTCTTCGGTGTGAACGAAGCGCTCTCCCACTGAGCTAATCGCCCGGACGCAGGAAGAACATTACCCCATGTCAGGGGGTGCGCGTGACCAGCGCGGGCCCCGCCCGACCGACCCCCGCACCCCCCGCGCGGATCACTGGTCCTTGATCTTCCAGGGCATGACGATGCCGAACTTCCACACGTAGATACCGACGAGCACGCCCACGATCACGAGGCCGATCGTCGTCAGGATGATGTTGCGGCGGCGCACCTTCGGGTCGAGGGCCTTCTGGGCCGCCTCGGTGACCTTGCGCTTGGTCCAGCGCAGCACCAGCTGGGCCCAGACGAACTCGGTCGCCCAGATCGCCATGCCACCGAAGATCACGACCCAGCCGGGCCCGGGCAGCGGCAGCATGATGATGCCGGCGACCACGACCGCCAGGCCGATGATGAAGACGCCCACCTGCCAGCTCACGTGCAGCGCCCTGCGCGCCTTGATGAACTCCGGCGCTCTTGAGCCGAGCCCCTGCTCGCTGTCGCCCTTCACACCGTCCACTTTGGTCTCGTCCGCCGCCACGGCAACCTCGCCAGGCTCGTTACTCCCCGTATTCATACGGCCAAACCCTACCGGACCGAAACCAGTCACTGGAATGGTCGTACCTCGCGAACCGGTTCTCGGCCGGAAGAGTTACGTAAACACACGCAAAACACTCAGAGGGGTTTACAACGGCACCGTAGGTGGCATGTCGATTTCGCCGACGTGCGAATCCCCGAGCGCACACTGAGCGAAAGGCCCTGGCGCTTATGAACACCACGGTCAGCTGCGAGCTGCACCTGCGCCTCGTTGTGTCGAGCGAGTCCTCCCTGCCTGTCCCCGCAGGCCTGCGGTACGACACGGCCGACCCCTACGCCGTGCACGCCACCTTCCACACCGGAGCCGAGGAGACCGTCGAGTGGGTGTTCGCCCGCGACCTCCTCGCGGAGGGCCTGCACCGGCCCACCGGAACCGGCGACGTCCGTGTCTGGCCGTCGCGTAGTCATGGCCAGGGCGTCGTCTGCATCGCCCTGAGCTCTCCGGAGGGCGAGGCGCTGCTCGAGGCCCCGGCACGGGCTCTGGAGTCCTTCCTGAAGCGGACGGATGCCGCCGTGCCTCCCGGCACGGAACATCGGCATTTCGATCTCGATCAGGAGCTCTCGCACATCCTGGCGGAAAGCTAGGGCGAGGCCCCCGCAAGCCGCCCGGCGCCGTCGACTCGGGGAGACGGCTCGGGCCAAGACAACCGCATAGGGCACGCACCAGCGCCGTCTCCGCATCGCCGGGGGCGGCGCTGGTGTGCCTGCGGGGTGTCGCTGCGGCGGGGTCGGTCAGGTGAGGCGGCACCGACGCCCACCCAGGCGGACCGTCGGCCCGGACGGGAACCGTCGGCGCTTCCATGGCGTTGTAATCGACGTCACAGCAGGGGCAGGGCCGGTACGGTCCCGGCGGATGCCACTACCATCGGCCAGCATCGGCGGGCGTCCGCCCGACCCCCAGGCCAGGGAGCGAAACGTGCTCATCACCCATGACACCCGGTGTGCGCTCGATGCCGTGGTGGATCTGGTGAACACCGCGCCGGACGACGAGACGCCGGACCGGCTGCCGGACGTCGCGGCTCTCGAGGAATTCGTACGAACGCACGAGTTCAGCGATGTCGGGGTCCTCTCGGAGTTCGATCTGTCGGCGGTACGCAAGGTGCGCGCGCGGTTCGCCGCGATCTTCGCGGAGCCTGAGGCCCGGCGCGCGGCCGCGCTGATCAACGAGCTGGTCGCCGCCGCGGGCACCACCCCCCGCCTCACGGACCACGACGGCTACGACTGGCATGTGCACTACTTCGCCCCCGGCGCCTCCGTCGCCGACCACCTGGCCGCCGACTGCGGCATGGCGCTGGCGTTCTTCGTGGTGGCCGGGGAGCAGGAGCGACTGCGGCGCTGTGAGGCGCCGGACTGCCGGCATGCCTTCGTGGATCTCTCCCGCAACCGTTCGCGGCGGTACTGCGACAGCCGTACCTGCGGAAACCGTCTGCATGTGGCCGCCTACCGGGCGCGCCGCAAGGAAGCGGCAGGCTGAGCGGCGATCGTCCGCGGGCCGACCCATCTGTGCCGACACCACATCTGCGTCGACGCGGACCCCGGCGGGTGGCGCCGGGGGCCGCGGGTACGGCTCAGAGCAGCAGCAGGTCGTGCAGCGCAGCCATGAGTAGCAGACACCCGATCACCGCAAGGAAGATCATCAGCGGTGGCTGGGAAAGGGCGAAGAGGCACCCGCGAGGCTCGTCCTGAGGGGGCGCGGCCTCGCTTTGAGTCGTGTCCAGCATCTCGCGGCGATGATGGCCTAGTTGGCCCTCGCCGCGCGATCACCACGCCCGGAATGAGCGGGAGTTCGCCGGATTCCGCGATGTCCGGTTCGAGTCGTGATCGCTTACGGACGGGCGGCGACCCACTGTGTCGTTTCAGTCCCGCGTGCGCTGGTCATATGCCGTGCTTCTTCAGGATGGCCTCGATGTCGCTGAAGTCGTCGCCGGCATCGGCCCGGGGCGCGGTCGCGGGCCCGGTCGACTGGCGGGTGCCCGGGCCCAGCGAGGGCGCCGAGGCCTGCGGCGCCACGGCCTCGCGTTGTGCGGCGGCGCGGGCCGCCTCCTTGCGCTCCTTGCGGGTGCCACCACGGCGGCGCTCCACCGCCCGCGTGCTCGCGAACAGCAGCCAGGCCGCGCCGAGCACACCGAATCCCGCCCAGGCGGTCGGGCTGAACGCGGTGTCCGCCAGCCAGTCGACGACACCCGTCATCACGAGGCCAAGGGGCACCAGCGAGTACGCGGCCAGCCGGGCGGCCGCGAGGAACCGCTTGCGGTACGCCGTGACCGCCGCGATGCCCAGGCCGGCCACGGCGGCGGCGGAACAGACGGTCTCGGCAATCATCCGGTCCTCCAGGCAGGCTGGGTCGAGGTCAGGGCACTTCGTCTCCTCCATCCTGCACCGTGGCGCCCCCGCCCGGCCATGCCTGGGCCGGACATCAGGGACATCTCCGGGTCGTCTCCTCCACAGGTGCCGGTCGGAGTCGTACGACCGACAGCCGACCGTGCCCGGAGTCGGCCGGGCCCGAAGCACGAGGTCGGATTGGGTCGTCCGCTCCGGGACTGGGAGACTGGGGCCATGAGCGACTCCTCCCCCGACCGCCCCGCCGCCCCCGTCCTCGACGTCTGGTGCGAGCTGCAGTGTTCCGACTGCCGCAGCGCCCTCGACGACCTCCGTGCCCTGCGCGCCCGTTACGGCGACCGGCTGGAGCTGCGGCTGCGGCACTTCCCGCTGGAGAAGCACAAGCACGCCTTCGCCGCCGCACAGGCCGCCGAGGAGGCACTGGAGCAGGGGCAGGGCTGGGCGTACGCCGAGGCGGTTCTGGGCCGGGTCGAGGAACTGGACCGTAAGGGAGAACCCTTCCTGGTCGAGGTGGCCGGGGAACTCGGCCTCGACACCGAGGAGTTCGACACCGCGCTGGTCGACGGCCGGCACATCCTGATCGTCGACGCCGACCAGGCCGAGGGCAAGGCGATCGGCGTGACCGGCACCCCGACGTATGTGATCGGCGGCGAGCGCCTCGACGGCGGCAAGAGCCAAGAGGGGCTGCGCGAGCGCATCGAGGAGATCGCGGACCGGCTGCTGGCCGAAGGGGTCTGAGGCTCTGAGCCTCAGAGCAGTTGTCTGATCCTCAGAGCAGTTGCTTGTGCAGGTTGTAGTGGGTGGTCCGGTAGCCGAGTGACTCGTAGAGCCGCTCGGCCGGGGCGTTGTCCGCGAAGACGTGCAGGGCGATGCGGTCCTTCCCGCCGGCGACCGCCTGGGCCTCGGCGAGCAGCATGAGCGCCCGGCCGTGACCACGGCCGCGGTACCGGGCATCGGCCTCGACATCGAGCACGTAGGCCGTGTCCGGCCGAAGCCCCAGCCAGAGCGTGCCGACCGGCGTCTCCTCGTGCTCCAGCACGCTGATCAGCGTGTTCTCCGTCGCCAGGCCGTCCGGCAGGTACTTGGCGTTCCCTTGGTCTGCCCTGGTGTACGCCTCGGCGGCGGAGACGCCCCGTTCGATCAGGTCGTGAGCGAAGCCCTCGCGCGCGTGCGCCAGCCAGGGTCCGTACTCGGCCTCGGTCAGCGGCCGGGCCGTGGTGCCGACGGGCAACTCGGGCGGGGTCGGGTCCAGCGGCTTGGACATGTTCCGGCCGCGCAGGACGTACCCGAGCGCCGTGGCGAGCCGCAGCGCGGCCTCGGCGTCGCCGGGCACGCGCGCGTCGATGCTCTTGCAGCCCCAGCTCCGCGCGATCTCCTCGGCGGCGAGCACGGCCACCGTGCCGCGCCCGCGCCTGCGGTCCGGCTCCTCTATGTGCAGGTCCGTGACGCTGGCGACGGACGGGCCGTCGGGGACCGTACAGAGGCGGATCCCACCCACGGGACGGCTGTTCACGCACACCTGGTAGCGGCGTGACTGCGTCCCGTCGGCGTTGCGCTGAAGCGGCTCGATCGGCCGCAGGGTCGTGGTCATCAGGGTTGTTCTACCCGCCGTACGGCCCTGCGGCAGCCCATTTTCCGCGCCTTACGGATCCAGGTCGTCCCCGGACCGCTCGGCGAAGATCCGCATGGCCTTCGCGGTCACCGGGCCCGGCGCGCCCGGCAGTTCGCGGTCGTCGACGCGCTGCACGGCCTGGACGTCCCGCAGGGTGGAGGTGAGGAAGACCTCCTCGGCCCGCTCGAGCACGTCCAGCGGCAGGTCCCTCTCCTTGGCGCCGGTCCACTCGATCGTCAACGCGCGCGTGATGCCCGCGAGGCAGCCCGAGGCGAGCGGCGGGGTGTGGATCTCGCCGTCCAGGACGACGAAGACGTTCGACCCGGTGCCCTCACAGAGCTGCCCGACGGTGTTGCCGAACAGGGCCTCGGTGGCGCCGTGTTGGTGGGCGCGGGCGAGGGCGACGACGTTCTCGGCGTACGAGGTCGTCTTCAGGCCGGTGAGCGCGCCACGCTCGTTGCGGGTCCAGGGCACGGTGATGACCGCCGTGGAGTCGGGGCGCCGGGCGGTCTCGCCGAGGGCGACGACGAGGGTCGGTCCGTGCTCGCCACGGTCGGAGCCGAGGGGGCCGTGGCCGCCGGTGTAGGTGATGCGCAGCCTGCCGAGCGGCATCGGGTTGGCCGCCAGGACGGCGGCGCAGGCGCGACGGACCTCGTCGTGGTCGGGCTCGGGCAGGCCGAGACCGCGCGCCGAACGCGTCAGCCGGTCGATGTGCCGGGTCAGCGCGAACGGACGGCCGTCCACCGCCTTCACCGTCTCGAAGATGCCGTCGCCCACGGTCAGCCCGTGGTCGAAGACGGAGACGCGGGCGGACTCGATGTCCTGCAGCCCGCCGTCGAGCCAAAGCTTCACTGGTCTCCTCGCAAGTCCGCTCCACTCACTGCATACGCCCCCGACGCTACCGCGAGCAGCCGGGCCGCCTTCAGCTCGGTCTCCCGCCACTCCCCCTCCGGATCCGACCCCCAGGTGATCCCCGCACCGGTGCCGAACCGCAGCACCCCCTCGGCCCGGTCGATCCAGAAGGTACGTATCCCTACGGCCAGCTCGCCGATGCCCCGGTCGGCGTCGACCCATCCGATGCCGCCGCAGTACGGCCCGCGGGGCGCCGTCTCCAGCGCGTCGATGATCCGCAGGGCACTCGACTTGGGCGCGCCGGTGACCGAGCCGGGCGGGAAGGTGGCGTCGAGCAGCTCGGGCCAGCCGGCGCCCTCGCGCAGCTCACCGCGGACGGTGGACACGAGATGGACAAGCCCCGGGTGCTTCTCGACGGCGCACAGGTCGGGGACGGCCACGGTCCCGGTGGCGCACACCCGGCCGATGTCGTTGCGCACCAGGTCCACGATCATGACGTTCTCGGCGTAGTCCTTCTCCAACAGGTCCGCCTCGGTGCGCCCGGTGCCCTTGATCGGCCCGGACTCGACGACACGCCCGTCGCGCCGCAGGAAGAGCTCGGGAGACGCGGTGGCTATCTCGACCCCGTGCTCCGGCAGCCGGATCGTTCCTGCGTACGGTGCCGGATTGCCACGGGCCAACAGGGCAGTGAGGGAGTCCACATCGGCATCCGGCCCGATGGGTGCGCTCAGCACCCGGCACAGATTCGCCTGATAGACCTCGCCGGCCGCGATGTACTCGCGGATGCGCCGTACGCCCGCCGTGTACGCGGCGCGATCGAGCGAGGACGTCCAGTCACTGACTCGCGGGCCACACCACTCCCCCGGCACCGGTGCGGGCACGGCCTCTTCGCGTACGTCACGGAAGCGGGCGCAGGTCAGACCGCCCTCGAAGTCGGCGCAGACGGCCCAGAATCCGCTGGAGTCCAGGGCCGCGGGGTCGCTGGTGACATCGAGGAGACCGGTGGCGAGGCGAGCGCCGAAGCGGGCGAGAGGAGGGAGGTCGAGCACGCAGTCGAGTCTATGGCGGGTGTCCGGCCGGTGACCTGGCCATGTCCCTTGGGGGAGGTTCATCGCGCCCCTGAGCAGGTGCAGCGCAGCACGCTGCACAAACGCGTTTTTGTACTGGCTCCGGAATCCGCTAGAGTTCAACACGTCGCCGGGCCGCGCGAGCGGAACGAAACGACAAGCGGACGTAGCTCAGTTGGTAGAGCGCAACCTTGCCAAGGTTGAGGTCGCGAGTTCGAGCCTCGTCGTCCGCTCGCAGGAACAGGGGATCTTCCCGAACCCCTACACTCCTGGTGGAGTGGCCGAGAGGCGAGGCAACGGCCTGCAAAGCCGTCTACACGGGTTCAAATCCCGTCTCCACCTCCAAGGACGATTAGCTCAGCGGGAGAGCGCTTCCCTGACACGGAAGAGGTCACTGGTTCAATCCCAGTATCGTCCACTGGATCTTCGGATCCCCCGCGCGATTAGCTCAGCGGGAGAGCGCTTCCCTGACACGGAAGAGGTCACTGGTTCAATCCCAGTATCGCGCACGCAGTAGCCCGTGATCTTCGGATCGATCGTCGATCACGGTCCCGAGGACGATTAGCTCAGCGGGAGAGCGCTTCCCTGACACGGAAGAGGTCACTGGTTCAATCCCAGTATCGTCCACACGCCGAAGCCCCCCGGTCCGATGACCGGGGGGCTTCTTCGCGGCTTGGTGCGGCTCAGCTGGAGAACAGCATGTGGCCGAAGCTCTTGTGACGCTTGTGGCCGTAGTGACCACCGTGGTGGCCGCCGTGGTGCCCACCGTGCGGGGCGCCCCAGGCCGGGGCCTGCGGGGCGGCCGGGTAGGCCTGCGGCGCGGCCGGGGGTGGCGGTGCCGGCTGGGACCACTGGGACTCCACGCGGGCCAGGGCCTCCAACTCGCCGTAGTCGAGGAAGATCCCGCGGCAGCCGCTGCACTGCTCAATCTGAACACCGTTGCGGTTGTACGTGTGCATCGGCGCATGGCACTTCGGACACTGCATGGTCGGCTCAACTCCTCGCCGGTCGGTCCTGCTTCGCGTATCGCCAGGACAGACTCTGTCCGGCTGCGGTCGGTTGCACACTACTTTGCGTGTCCGTGGGTCAACTCAGGGGGGACGTAGGGGGCGTAGGCCATTCAGTCACAGGCGGCAATTCGGTCACAGGCGTCGACGAGGGACTGCTCGACCTCGTCGAGGGGACGGCCTTCGGTCAGAGCCTTGGTGACCGCCCGGGCAGCGGTCTGCACGGTGAGGGCGCGGGCCGGGACGTCCAGCGCGGGCCAGGGGTCACCATCGGCGGGGACGGCCGGGCCTCCGGCGGCGCGGTAGGCGGTGAGGAATCGGTTCCATTCCTCGGGCGACAGCAACCCACAGGCGTACCAGGCGGCAGGGCGCCCGAGGTCCCAGGCCGGTACGCCCACGCCGAGATCGTCGACATCGATGAGCAGCCAAGGGCCGTCCGGGGCCGGGTGACGGACGAGTTGGCCGAGGTGGAGGTCGCCGTGGCAGAGGGTGGTGGTGTCGGGCTGGGGGGCCTCGGCGCGGGCCCAGGCGGGGAGGGTGTTCCAGGCGCAGAGGATGGATGTGGTGGGGGTTGCTGGGTCTGGGGTGTTTGTCGGGTTTATGCCGGTGGTGGGTTTTGGGGCGGTGGTGGGTTCCATGCCGGTGGTCGGGGCTGCGTTGGCTACAGCACGGAGGCGGGATATCGCGAGGGCTGCCTTGACGGGGCCGCGCATGGGAGGGAGCGGAGCGGGTGCGGGGGTGCGATGGAGGCGGGCGAGGAGGGTGGCGGCCGCTTCCCAGGGGGCCGCGTCGGGGTCTTCCGGGTCCACCGGGGTGCCGTACGGCCAGAAGGTCACCAGTCGGCCGTGGAGGTCGACCGGCGTGGGGGTGAGTGGGGGCAGGAGGGTGCCGGGGAGGTGTGTGGCTGTGGTGAGGCGGGGGGCCAGGTCGGTGGGGGTGAGGTCCGGGGCGTGGGCCTTGGCGACCGTGTCGGCGTGCCGGACGACGGTGGCGTCGGGGCGGTCGGCGAGTGTGACTGTTGCTCCGCAGGGACAGGTGGATGTGCGGTGGTGGGCGGCGGCCTCGGCTTGTGCGGTGAGGTCGGGGAGGAGGGGGTTGGGGGTCACGGGGGTCCCTTGGGTGCGGATGCTTTGGGGCGAGGGTACGTGGGGGACGGTGGCGGATAGGTCGTACGGGGCGCGCAGTCCGGCGCCGTAGTGCGCCTCGCCCGTTCGACAGTGAAGGACGCCCGTACCAGAGGCGGCAGCATGTGAACGAAGCCCGTTGGAGGAGGCCCAGCCCGCCAGGAAGGCGTTCGACGACCCCCGCCCGCCGCGTCTCCGACACCCTCCCCAGCCCCAGCCGCGTCCCCGGAGCGGCGCATCCTCGTAGGCGGAGGTGGGTGGCAGGCTTGGGGCATGGCCGTTCGACCATGGCTGGACTTCCGGCGTCCCTGGCGGCCGGGGCACTCGCCCGCGCTGGTGATGATCCCGGTCGGGCTGATCGTCACGGTCTGTGTGGTCGATGTGCTGTCTCCGCCGCACATCCACCTCGGGCCGCTGCTGGTGGCGGCACCCGCGATCACCGTGGCGTTCGCCGGCGCCGGCGTGACGGCGCTGATGGGCGCTCTCGCGGCAGCGGGGCAGGTGCTGATCGGCGTACTCAGAGGGGTGCTGCCCACCGCCAACATCCAGGCCCAGATCATTGCCCTGGTCGTCGTCTCCGTCGTCTGTGTCACCGTCTGCGTGGTGCGGGACCGACGTGAGCAGCAGTTGCGCCGGGTGCAGTCCGTGGCCGAGGCAGCGCAGAGTGTTCTGTTGCAGCCACTGCCCACACGCACTGGCCCGCTGCGGATCGCCGCCCTTTACCTGCCCGCCGAGGAAGAAGCCGACCTGGGCGGAGACCTGTACGCGGCCGCACGGACCTCTCACCACAGCACGCGGCTCCTCATCGGCGATGTGCGCGGCAATGGCCTGGCCGCGATCAACAACGCCGCCCTGCTGCTCGGCGCCTTCCGCGCGGCCGCACATCGGCAAGCCACCCTCCCCCGCCTCGCCGTCCACCTCGACGCCGCATTCCGCTGGGACACCAGCCAGTGGCGATCACAGGCCGAGCAGGACACCAATGAGGACTTCGCCACGGCCATGCTGCTCGACATCCCTGATCACGACCCGGTCGCCCACCTCATCAGCTGCGGCCACCCACCGGCGTTCCTCCTGCGGGGGAATCACCTCACCCCACTCTTGCCTGAGGCGAGCCACCTCCCGATCGGATTCGGTGGCCCCTTCGGCATCACCGACTACGACGTGCAGACGTTCGCGTTCGAGGTCGACGACTTGCTGCTCCTCTACACCGACGGCGTCATCGAAGCCCGCAATGCCGACGGACTCTTCTACCCCTTAACCGAACGGGCGCCCGGCTGGACCATGGACGACCCTGACGAACTGCTGCGCCATCTTCAGGACGACCTGTTGGCCCACGTCCACGGACACCTCGACGACGACGCTGCGGTGGTGGCGATCCGCCGCCTGACAGTCTGATACCCGGCCGGCTGGGCCGACACCTGAAGTAAGCGTGAACTGCGGACGCGGCGATACAAGCGGAGGGTCAGGTCCTGCCACCCTGGCTCGCTGGTCCTCGGCTGGACTCCCTCTGCGTGGTTTCGGCGAAGGCCAGCCCTTGCAGGGCCAGTCGTTGTGTTTCGTATCGGCCCTCGGTGGTGGCCTCCACGTCGAAGCTGTGCGCGGCCGCCGACGGGTAGCCGATGAGTTCGAGGGCCCGGCTGGGCAGTTCCTGCCTGGACGCCTCGTCCGACTCCCACAACAGAACGGCTCCCCACCGGTTGGTGTCCGGATCCGAGAGCCACATCTTGAAGCGAAGCCCGGGCAGCTGGGAAAACGCGGCGACGGATTCCACGCAGGTACTCACGCATGGACTCGATGGTTTCTCCGGAGGCGGACAGGTCCCACCAAACGATGTCGGCGCGCATGGCGCTCCTTCCCTTCGAAACGGATTCGTCCATGTCCGCCGCTCGGGCCGGGAGCGGTGCGCGCCTCACACTCACACTCTGGCCGGCGAAGACGTCACCCACGGTCCCTTGACTGCGGCGGGTGGGGTGGCCAGGGCCCGAGGGCAGGCAGTCCGTCCGCCGCCACCGGTGACAGCGCAGGCGTACGTCCGGCCAGCCATGCCGCCAGGTCGCGCACGCGTCCGGTGACCACCGTGCCCGGCTGCCCGTCGCCCACGGACCAGCCGACGGACCATTGGCGGGCCACGTCCTCGGCGCGCAGGCGTGTGCCTGCCGGGAGGCGGTCGAGGAGGAAGGCGATGGCATGTGTGGCCAGGTCCTCGGGCCAGTCGTCCGGCCGCACACCGAGTTCCAGGTCGACCATGTGGATCCATGCCTCGCGCCAGCGTGCGAAGACCGTGGCCGCGAGGTCCGCGTTGCGGAATGTGACGGGACGGCTCCAGTCCACGTCGTCGGCGCGTGCCCAGACCGCCTCCAACCCGGCTGTGTGAGCGGCGAGTTCCGCGCGGTGCTCGGCGGCGCTGCGGCCCGCCGTGGCCTCGATGATCGCGTTGCGCTCGTCCACCCCGCCGTCGTATCCCGCTACGAGCTCACCGCGCAGGGCATGCTCCGCGAGACGGGCGAACATTCTCGCGTTGTCGGTGAGATGCGCCAGGACGTGGCCGCGTGACCAGCCCGGAAGGGCGGATGCCTCGGCGACCTGCTGGTCGTTCAGCCCGGCCACGAGCTCGTCCAGTATCCCGTGGGCTTCGATGACCGCTGCGACGGGTGGTTGCACGGCCCTCCGTCCTACCGGGCCGGGGTCTGGTTGGGGACGACGGCCGGGACCTGGGCGGCGAGTTCCCTGAGGGGCTCACCGCTCAGTCGGCATACCCTCCACTCGTCCAGGAAGTCGACGCCGAGTGACTTGTAGAAGTCGATCGTCGGCTCGTTCCAGGCCAGGACCCACCACTCGAAGCGCTCGTAGCCTCTTTGCTCGCAGATCGCGGCCAGGGAGGCGAGCAGAGCCTTGCCATGTCCGCCGCCTCGGGCCTGCGGCCGCACGTAGAGGTCCTCCAGGTGCATGCCGCGCGTGCCGGTCCAGGACGAGAAGTGGGGGAACCACAGGGCATAGCCCACTGCCTCGCCCGTCCCGTCGTCCTCGGCGATAAGCGCGAAGGCGGCCGGATGCTCTCCGAACAGCGCCTCGCGGAGCTGCTCCTCGGTCGCCCGGGCCTGCTCAACAGACCGTTCGTACTCGGCGAGTTCACGGATCATCGCGCGGATCTCCGCGACGTCGTTCACGGTGGCGGCACGGATCATGCCGGAGATCATCGGTCACCGAACCGTGCTGTGTCCATCCAATTCCACGTCTCCGCCGGGCGACGCGCTCCGCTGCTCGCCCTCGCGGGCGGCGCGGCAGATAGCGGCGGCTGCGGCGGGAGCTGTGTGCCTTGTCGCCGCTGAGATGGTCCGGCCGGGTGCGCGGGTGCCCGCCCTGCGGGCGGGGGACGCGGATGCGGCTGAGGACCACGATCATCTGCGGGGCATCACCGAACTGGCCCGGTGTGAGCACGACGGCCATGGGGCGAGAGCCGCCTGCGCCTGCACGGGCTGATTGGCACGGACCCGCGTCAAGAGGTGGTCGTCCCTTGCGGGCCGCCCCAGGTGCCCCCGGCCGAACCGCCGGAGGCCCCCGCACAAAAGCAATGCCGGCGCAGCTCCCCAGCTGCGCCGGCATTTGTGCCGTCCGCCGCACCCCCGTCCCCACGGGGTTTCATGGGTGGATGTCCCCGCCCGGACCGCTCTTCCGGGCCTGGGGTCGCCGCTCAGCGCCCCAGCATCACGCCCACGGACGACGCCTGTGTGGCCACTGTCTCCCAGCCGTCGAAGACGACCAGGAGCAGGACCGCCAGGGGAAGGGCCATGAGCGTCGCCACCAAGGGGTGGCGGCGGCCCTGGCGGCGCGGGCGCAGCAGCGGGCGCTGCTGCGTGCGGATCAGTGTCCGCGGTGCCGTCTGGGCCATGGTCCCTCTCCTGACCTGTGTCAGTTGTCGTTGGCAGCGGCGGGTGTCTGACCTCGGGGGACGAGTGCTGCACCCGCCGCTTGACCTCAAATCTAGGCCTCCGACCACCCCCGGCACGTCATGCCCTCGTACCGATTGCCGGGCCTCCCGGAGGATGAGCAATGACCTGCGGAGTACTCCCCTGGGTGGAGACGAGGTCCTAGGTCTCGGGGTCTTCCCCGAGGGGGCGCCCGGTCTGCCCGGCTTTCTCCGGGCTTCGCTTCGGGCCTTACTCCGGGCTTTTCTCCGAGCTGTCCTCGCGCGGCACCGGCTGTTCGACCAGCGCCAGGACCCGGTTCGCCATGAAGCGGGCCGTACGCACGACCGATCCGTTCCGGGTGACTTCGCTCACTTCCACTACGCCTCGACGCACCGCCGTCTCCACCCGGCGGCCCGCCCTGCTCGCCACCACCTCGTAGGTGCGCGTCGTGTCCCCTGCGTCCACGACTATCTCCACGCGATCACCCTTCACGGGCTCAATCCCCCTTCTGCGACGGGTGGTTGGAAGTCCGACAAGGCATAAGTCGCCCTGCTCGTCCGCCCTCTGACCACCCTTCAAGTCTCCCACCCACCACTGACAATCCATCGCCCCGAGAGGGCGCGGCCTCTGCGCACGGCGGCCCGCGGAAACGTAAGCTGTGGCTCGTCAGACGGACCGGGCAGCGGGGATGAACATGGCGATGATGCGCCTGAGGCGCGAGGACCCGCGCGTCGTCGGCTCGTTCAGGCTTCACAGACGGCTCGGCGCGGGCGGCATGGGCGTCGTCTACCTGGGCTCCGACAAGAAGGGGCAGCGGGTCGCGCTGAAGGTGATCCGGCCCGACCTGGCGGAGGATCAGGAGTTCCGCTCGCGGTTCGCGCGTGAGGTCTCGGCGGCACGGCGGATTCGCGGCGGCTGCACGGCACGGCTGGTGGCCGCCGACCTGGAGGCGGAGCGTCCCTGGTTCGCCACGCAGTACGTACCCGGCCCCTCCCTGCACGACAAGGTCGCCGACGCGGGCGGGCTCGGCGCGGCCGAGGTCGCCGCCATCGGCGCCGCCCTGTCCGAGGGACTGGTCGCCGTGCACGAGGCCGGCGTCGTGCACCGGGATCTCAAGCCCTCCAACATCCTGCTGTCCCCCAAGGGCCCCCGCATCATCGACTTCGGCATCGCCTGGGCGACGGGCGCCTCGACCCTCACCCATGTCGGCACCGCGGTCGGCTCCCCCGGCTTCCTCGCCCCGGAGCAGGTGCGCGGCGCCGCCGTCACCCCGGCCACGGACGTCTTCTCCCTCGGCGCCACGCTCGCGTACGCCTCCATGGCCGACTCGCCCTTCGGGCACGGCAGTTCCGAGGTGATGCTGTACCGCGTCGTCCACGAGGAGCCGCAGCTGCACGGCGTGCCGGACGCTCTGGCCCCGCTCGTCCGGGCGTGTCTGGCGAAGGACCCGGAGGAGCGGCCCAGCACGCTGCAGCTGTCGTTGCGGCTCAAGGAGATCGCGGCCCGCGAGGCGCAGGGCCTCTCCGACGTACGCCCGCCCGCGCCCCGTTCCGCCGAGGCGGACCGTCCGACCGGGCGGCTCGCCGACACCTACCCGGACCAGCAGCGCGCCCAGCGACGTACGCAGGGCGGCGCCGTTCCGCCGCGCGGTACGGGGGTGCCGCGTGGCACCGGCGTCCCGCGGGTGCCCGGCCCCGCACGCGACGTACCCGCGTCGAGGGGTGGCGGTGCCCCGCACAGCGGTACGGCACCGTCCCGGTCGGGGACCCGGCCGGTGCCCTCCGCACGGAACGCCCCGCGCTCCGGCAACGGCAGCGGCAACCGGCCCGCACAGCGCGGCGCCAACGGCCGTCCGGCCCCACGGAACACGGGGACCGGCCGACGGCCCGCCAACCCGCAGCTGCTGCGGCAGCGGCTGTTCGTGTTCGTCGTGGTGACGCTGCTGGTGGCGCTCGGCATCGCGGCCGCGCAGGGCTGCCAGGGCCCGCAGCGAGGGCTCGGCGACGACGGGGATGTCGTACAGGACCGGCAGGAGCACGTGGAGCCGGGCTACCAGCCGTTGGACGGGGACTTGATGTCCGAGCGGTACGAGTCGACGTTCGAGATCTCCGACGAGTAGGACGAGTAGTCGGGGCTCGCGCAGTCTGGGCTTGCGCAGTCTGGGCTTGCGCAAGCGAATCTCGCGCAGTCGGGTCTCGCGGGTGTCACAGGTCCGGCAGGATCCGTTCGAAGAACTCCCGGTCGCCGTCGAAGACCGGGTCCAGGGACAGGAACTCCTCCGGTGTGACCCAGCGGGCCTCGCCGACCTCGTCCGGGTCGGGGATCACGTCGCCGGTGTCGGCCCGTGCCGTCCACCAGTGGAGGCGGAAGTGGCCGTCGTCTGTCTCGGACTCCCAGACCTTCGCCAGGGGTACGACGGTGAGGCCGACCTCCTCGCGGACCTCCCGGACGACCGCCTCCCGCTGGGTCTCCCCCGGCTCGACCTTGCCGCTGACGGGCTGCCAGTAGCCGGGGCGTGCGACGGCGGGGCCGCGGCGGACGGCGAGGACGCGGTCGGGGCCGCGGAGCAGGACCGCGACGATCGCCTCGCGCTGCGCCATCGCCGTTCGGCCTAGACCTGGGGGCGGCCGGTGGCCACCGCGTAGAAGGCGACCGCGGCTGCCGCGCCGACGTTGAGGGAGTCGACGCCGTGGGCCATGGGGATGCGGACCCATTCGTCGGCGGCGACGAGGGCCTGGGTGGAGAGGCCGTCGCCCTCGGCGCCGAGCATGAGGGCGACCCGTTCCATCTTGTGCGGGGCGGCCTCGTCGAGGGTCTTGGCCTTCTCGTCGGGGGTGAGGGCGAGGAGCGTGAAGCCGGCCTCGCGGACCGACTCCAGGCCCTTGGGCCAGGTGTCGAGGCGGGCGTACGGGACCGAGAAGACGGCGCCCATCGAGACCTTGACGCTCCGGCGGTACAAGGGGTCGGCGCAGTCCGGGGAGAGCAGGACCGCGTCCATGCCGAGGGCCGCCGCGGAGCGGAAGATGGCGCCGATGTTGGTGTGGTCGTTGACCGACTCCATGACCACAACCCGGCGGGTGGTCTGGAGGAGGTCGGTGGCGGTCGGGAGCGGCTTGCGCTGCATGGAGGCGAGCGCGCCGCGGTGCACGTGGTAGCCGGTGACCTGCTCGGCGAGTTCCGGGCTGACCGCGTAGACCGGGGCCGGGAGCTCGTCGATGACGTCGCGCATGACGTCGACCCACTTGGCCGAGAGCAGCATCGACCGCATCTCGTAGCCGGCTTCCTTGGCCCGTCTGATGACCTTCTCGCCCTCGGCGATGAAGAGGCCCTCGGCCGGCTCGCGCTTGCGGCGCAGGTCGACGTCGGTCAGGCCCGTGTAGTCGCGCAGGCGCGGGTCGTCGGGGTCATCGACGGTGATGAGATCGGCCACAGGGTGATACTGCCTTGTCCTGGGTGCGGTGCCAACGGCTTGGCACGGTTGGGTTACCCGCGGTTACGCAAAGGGTTCGCGCGGAAGGGGTCACAGGCCTCACGCGGAAGAGGTCACGCGGAAGGGCTCGGTCCTACGTTCACGACCTCGCCGATGACGATGACCGCCGGCGGCTTCACCTCGTGGGCGAGCACCGTGTCGCCGGCCGTGGCGAGGGTCGCGTCGACCCTGCGCTGGGCGGCCGTCGTGCCCTCCTGGACCAGGGCGACGGGCGTGTCCGGGGACTTGCCGTGCGCGATGAGCGTCTCGGCGACCTTCCCGATCGTGCCGACGCCCATGAGGATCACCAGGGTGCCGGTCAGCTTGGCCAGCGACGGCCAGTCGACCAGGGAGCGCTCGTCGTCGGGGGCGATATGGCCGCTGACCACCGTGAACTCATGGGCGACGCCCCGGTGGGTGACCGGGATGCCGGCGGCGCCCGGGACGGAGATGGAGCTGGAGATGCCGGGCACGACGGTGCACGGGATGCCGGCCTCGGCCAGCGCCTGAACCTCCTCCATGCCACGGCCGTACACAAAGGGGTCGCCGCCCTTGAGTCGTACGACCGACTTGCCCTGCTTGGCGTGCTCGATCAGCGCGTTGTTGATGGCCTCCTGGGCCATGAAGCGGCCGTACGGCAGCTTCGCCGCGTCGATCACCTCGACGCTCGGCGGAAGCTCGGCGAGCAGATCGCGCGGGCCCAGGTGGTCGGTGATCACCACGTCGGCCTCGGCGAGCAGACGGCGACCGCGCACGGTGATCAGGTCGGGGTCGCCGGGGCCGCCGCCGACCAGGGCGACGCCGGGGGTGCGGGTGCGGTGGTGGGGGGCGACCAGCGTGCCGTCGCGGAGGCCCTCGACTACCGCGTCGCGGATGGCGGCCGTGTGGCGGGGGTCGCGGCCCCGCGCGTCGGTGGTGAGGACGGCGATCGTGACGCCCTCGCTGTGGCCCGTCGCCGGGGTCCAGGCGGTGGCCTCGTCGGCGTCGTCGGAACGGACGCACCAGACGCGGCGGCGCTCCGCTTCGGCCGAGGCCCGGGTGTTGGCCTCGGTGTCGCCGGTGGCGATCAGGGCGTACCAGGCCTCCGCGAGGTCGCCTTCCTCGTAAGGGCGCTCGTGCCAGGTGAGCTCGCCCGCGTCCGCCATGGCCTGGACCGAGGGGGTCACCGAAGGGGACACGAGGTGGATGTCGGCGCCGGCCGCGATGAGGGTGGGGAGGCGGCGCTGGGCCACATGACCGCCGCCGAGGACGACGACCTTGCGGCCGGTGAGGCGGAGGCCTACGGGGTAGGCGGGGTTTTCGGCCATGAGGGTGCGGCTCCTCTGGGCTTGGCGGTGGCCCTGACGTGCAGATTTTAAGGGGCGGGTGGTTCAGGCCGCTCAGGTGTCCGGTGGCTGAGCTTCGTTGCCGGGTGCGGGGGCGTGGGATGGCCGAGCGGCATCGGCGAGGACCCGGCGCTGTCGCACCGGAGTCCTCACCAGCGATACGGCAACCGCTACTTCTCAGTTACCCCCGCCGAGTCGAACGTCGCCACCTCGTGCATCGCCCTCGCCGTGCTCTGCACCAACGGCAGGGCCAGCAGCGCGCCCGTGCCCTCGCCCAGCCTCAGGTCGAGGTCGACCAGGGGGCGCAGGCCCAGCTTGTTGAGGGCGGCGACGTGGCCGGGCTCGGCGCTGCGGTGGCCCGCGATGCAGGCGGCCAGCACCTCGGGGGCGATCGCGCGGGCGACCAGGGCGGCGGCGCCGGCGCTGACGCCGTCCAGGATCACCGGGGTGCGCAGGGACGCGCCGCCGAGCAACAGGCCGACCATCGCGGCGTGTTCGAAGCCGCCGATCGCGGCCAGGACGCCGATGGGGTCGGCGGGGTCGGGCTGGTGGAGCTCGATGGCGCGGCGGACGACCTCGGTCTTGCGGGCGAGGGTCTCGTCGTTGATGCCGGTGCCGCGGCCCGTCACGTCGGCCGGGTCGGTGTCCGTGAAGACGGAGATCAGGGCCGCCGACGCGGTCGTGTTGGCGATGCCCATCTCGCCCGTGAGCAGGGCCTTGTTGCCGGCCGCCACCAGGTCGCGGGCCGTCTCGATGCCGACCTCGATGGCCTGCTTGGCCTCCTCGCGGGTCATCGCGGGGCCGGTCGTCATGTCGGAGGTGCCCGCGCGGACCTTGCGGGGCAGCAGACCCGGGGTCGCCGGGAGGTCGGTGACCACACCGACGTCCACGACGCAGACCTCGGCGCCCACCTGGCCGGCGAAGGCGTTGCAGACCGCGCCGCCGCCGAGGAAGTTGGCGACCATCTGGGCCGTCACCTCCTGCGGCCAGGGGGTGACGCCCTGGGCGTGCACGCCGTGGTCGCCGGCGAAGATCGCGACGGCCGCGGGCTCCGGGATCGGCGGCGGGCACTGCCGGGACAGCCCGGAGAGCTGGGCCGAGATGATCTCCAGCATGCCGAGCGCGCCGGCCGGCTTGGTCATGCGCTTCTGCCGCTCCCAGGCCTCGCCGAGCGCCTTGGCGTCCAGCGGACGGATCTGGGCGACGGTCTCACCGAGCAGGTCGTGCGGCTCCTCACCGGGCAGGGCGCGACGGCCGTACGTCTCCTCGTGCACGACCCACGACAGCGGGCGGCGCTTGGACCAGCCGGCCTGCATCAGCTCGGGCTCGTCCGGGAACTCGTCGACGTACCCGACGCACAGGTAGGCGATGACCTCCAGGTGCTCGGGCAGGCCGAGGGCGCGGACCATCTCGCGCTCGTCGAAGAAGCTGACCCAGCCGACGCCGAGGCCCTCGGCGCGGGCGGCGAGCCAGAGGTTCTCGACGGCGAGCGCGGCGGAGTACGGCGCCATCTGCGGCTGGGTGTGCCGGCCGAGGGTGTGCCGGCCGCCGCGGGTCGGGTCGGCGGTGACGACGATGTTCACCGGGGTGTCGAGGATGGCCTCGATCTTCAGTTCCTTGAACTGCTTGGCCCGGCCCTTGGGCAGCGACTTGGCGTACGCCTCGCGCTGACGCTGGGCCAGTTCGTGCATGGTGCGCCGGGTGTCGGCGGACCGGATGACGACGAAGTCCCACGGCTGCGAGTGGCCCACGGAGGGCGCGGTGTGGGCGGCCTCCAGGACGCGCAGCAGGACCTCGTGCGGGATCGGGTCGCTGCGGAAGCCGTTGCGGATGTCGCGGCGCTCGCGCATGACCTTGAGGACGGCCTCGCGCTCGGCGTCGTCGTAGGCGGGCGCGGCGGGGCCGGTGGACTGACGTACTTCTTCCACTGCGGCCGTGCTCTCTTCTTGAGGGTCTTCCTGGTCGGCGGCCCGGGTGTCCAGGTCCTCCGCGTGCTGTACGAGTTCGGGGTCGCCCCCGCGGGGTGCCGGGACCGTGGCGACGGCGGCCGGTGCCTCCTTCACGGGGAGGAGGATCGGCTGCGGCGGGGTCGGCGCGAGGTGCGGGGTGGTCGGAACCAGGCCCTCGACCGGGACGAACTGCCCCAGGGACTGGTCGGGCGTGGGCTCCAGGGGCGTGGCCGACGGGAGGACGGCTGTGGCGTCGTCGCCGTCCTGGGGGTCCTGGAGGGCCTGCGCGGACTGGGTCACTGACCGCAGCTGCGGTCCGGCGGGTTCCGCTACGAAGGGCTCGGGCGCTTCGGCCGGTGCGATGTCCGTCGGGGAAGCCTGCGGGTCGGGCGAGTCAGGGCTCGACGGGTCGGTGCCGGGGGCGTTCGAGGCGGCGGACGCGGCGAGCGGCTGAGGAGCCTCGGCCGGCTCGGCGGGCATGTCCGGAGTCTGCTGGGCGCCCGGCACCTGGCCTGCGGGGTCCGCGATAGGTGCTTCCGCTTCGGCGCCGAGCGTGTTCGCGGCCACGGCCTGTGCGGCGACGGCCGCGTCGGTGTCCGCCGGCGTGCCGTCATGGGCCGGCTGCGGGCTCTGCGCGAGGTTCGGGTCCGCCAGGGGTTCCGCCACCGGGGCGGAGAGCTCGGCGTCCGGGAAGTGCGGGGTCGGATCGAGGGCTGCATCGAGGGTTACGACGGCGGAGGCGTCGTGGGCGGGGTGGGGCACCTGCCCGACCTGCTCGGCGTCCGCGGGCTGGGGAGCCGGTGCCGCTTCCGATGCCGTCGGGTCGCGGTCGGCTTCCGGGGCCGGCTGGACCTGAACCGGGATGACACCCTCGGCCGCGGCCTGGGCGGCCTCGGCGGCGGAGACAGCCTCAGGAACCGGGGCACCCTCGGGAGCGGGCTCTTCGCCGCCCTGGGCGAGAGCCTCGGGCGCGACGGCATCGGCAACCTGGGCAGCCTCGGCGGAGGGAGCCCCGGGGATCTGTTCGCCCTCGACTACAGGCGTCCCGGGCATCTGGGCGGCTTCGGGGGCGGGTGCTGCGGGGGCCTGCTCTGCTTCAGCGGGGGGCGCGGCGAGGGCCGGCCCTGCTTCAGCAGCGGGCGCGGCGAAGGCCGACCCTGCGTCAGGACCGGGCGCTGCAAGAGTCTGCTCGCCCTCGGCGGCGGGCGCGGCGACGGCCTGCTCGCCGTCAGCAGCGGGCGCTGCAAGAGCTTGCTCTGCTTCAGCAGCGGGCACGACAAGAGCTTGCTGCGCCTCAGGAGCGGGCGCCGCGAGGACCTGCTCGCCCTCAGGAGCAGGCGCCGCGAGGACCTGCTCGCCCTCAGGAGCAGGCGCCGCGAGGACCTGCTCGCCTTCAACAGCAGTTGCCGCAGGGGCCCCCTCGCCCTCGGCGGCGGTCTCCACGAGGGCTAGTTCGCCTTCCGCAGCGGATGCCGCCACCGGCTGCACCGCCTCGGGCGTGGCTGTCTCGGCGACGTCCCCGGGCTCAGCCGCGGCAGCCTCGCCAGTCGGTGCGGCCCCGGGCGCGGCAGCGCCGGGAACCTCAGCGACCTCGCCAGCTTCGGAGACCTCGGCGACGCCCGCACCGACAGCCCGCGCGCCGTCGCCCGAAGGGTCCCCGGCAACCGAAGGGTCCCCGCCAACCGGCACGCCCTCAGCGCCCGGCACGACTCCCGGAACCTGCTCGGGCTCGAAGCCCTGCCCGTGCTCGGGCACATCGCCGGCTCCCGCGTCCTGTACGGCGTCGGGGACACCGGGCGCGCCAGGCACCGGCCCGGCATCCTGGGCCGCCCCGCTCACCGGGACCTCCCCGCCGTCAGCGTCGGACGGGATCGCCTCGACCGCGCCGGCACCGGGATCGGCCACAGCTGCCGCGCCATCCCCGGCCCCGGGCACGACGGCAGCCCCGACGGTGGGGTCATCCGCGGCCACCGCCAACTGACCGGCGTCCTGGCCATGCGTCGCCTCGGCACCCGGAACCTGCGCGCCGTCGGCCGACTGCCCGGCACTCGCAGCCGGTGCCGTTCCAGGAGCAAGACCTCCGTCCGCACCCGGTTCCCCGGCGACGACTTGCTCCGCATCTACGACCGGTGTGGCATCGGCGGCCGACGGCAGCTGGCCGTCGTACGCACCCTCTTGGGGCACCACCACACCAGCCGCGGCACCTTGCTGCACCTCTGGCGCAGCGGCCTGCGCCGCATCCGTGGTACCCGGCGCCACGTCCAAAGCCGCGCTCTGCACCGCGTCCAAGGTCGCAGCCTGCGCCACGTCCGCCGTGCCCTGCGGAGCACTCCCCGGGGCCACGGCGCCCATGGCGACCCCGGCCACCACCGCCTGTGCCGAGCCGACAGGCTGCCCGGTCGGGACAACCGTTTCGGCAGCCGACACCTCGACACTCACCGGTGCCGGGGCCGGCGCGCCCCACGGTGTCGCCGTCTGAGGGGCCGCCGCCTCGCGGTGCTGCTGGACGTCGAGGTACTCGGGGCCGGTCGCGCCGGGGTGGCGTACGGGGGCGCCGACGGCGCCGCGGTCGGCGAGGGAGCGGACCGGGCTGGCGGAGGCGTCGGGGATCGGCGGACCGAGGTGGAGGGGGCGTCGGGGCGTGATGGGCGGGATCGGCGTCGAGGGGGGCGTCGAGTTCGGGAGGCGGACGCCGCTGAGGTCGACCGAGCCGCTGTCGCGGCCGGAGATCTCGTGCGGGCCCGGCTCGTGCACGGCCTCCAGGACCGGCTCCGGCGCGGGCGGGGCGACCTCGTTGCCCCAGGCACCGTGGGAACCGGGCATCAGCAGGTCTTCGTCCTCGGCGGTGGTCTCGGAGAGGTAGGTGTACGTACCGTGCGCCGCGGGGGCGCCCGGCTGCTCCACCATGCCTGCGCTCTCCGGCAGTCCCTCGCTCGGGACCTGGCCGGTGTCGGTCATGCGTACCCCTCGCCCATCGGTTAGTGCCTCTTACGACCAGCTCGCCCGGGAACGGCGCACCGACCGCCCCCGCAGTGAAGAACGAGCGTGCGTGCCCAGCGGCACGAACGACCCGCCCAAAAAAGGCGACAAAGCCATTGAGTGGCATTGTCCTGGCCGTTCGGCCGTCGCGACAGGTTGATCCGCGACAGGCCGCTGTGGACTGCGCCACGTTGCGCGTCCCCCAGGTCCGCCGTACCACACGCACCCCAAACGGGGCGTGTTTTTCCGGACATTGACCGACGAAGCGCCGGGCGACCGAGTGCGGTACAACGATCGGCCAGCCTACCGCGCGCGGTACGACAACAGGATCACGGGGACAGGTACACGGTCATACCGTGCGGTCGGGCAACACCCCGCTGAGCAGGAACGCAACCGTGCGCTCGCGCTCCGTCCAGGCCCGCGTGTCGAGCTCCACGGACTGCAGGAGCGCGCACTCCACGTCGTAGCCGTGCTGGGTCAGGTCCCGTCCGACGAGTTCGGCGGCGTCACGGGTCGCGGCGTGCGTGACGATGCGCTGCGGGCGCCGGTCTGCGACGGCGGAGACCACGGCGGCTCCCCCGCCGCCGACGCGTACGACGTCCGGTTCGGGGAGGTTCTCCAGGATGTGCGGGGCGGTGCCGTGGACGATCTGGAGCTGGACTCCGAAGCCGCGCGCGTTGGCCCCGGTGCGCTCACAGGCCCGCGGGTCGCGGTCGACGGCGATGACGGCGGCGCCGGCCCGGGCGGCCTCGGTGGCGAAGGCGCCGCTGCCGCAGCCGATGTCCCACACGAGGTCGCCGACGCGCGGGCCGAGCCTGGCGAGTTGGGCCGCACGCAGCGGTTCCAGCTCGCCCTCGCCCATTAGTCCGCCGTAGGACTCGGCGGGCAGGGTCCAGCCGCGCGGCCCGACGCCCGGGTCGCGCCCGGAGATCCAGCCACCGGACTCCCCCGCGCCGGCCCGGCCGCCGATGACGATGACGACGTTCGGGTCGCGCCATGCGTGGTCGGCGGCCTTGTCGGAGGTGACGACGGTGACCTGCTCGCGCTCGGTGCCCAGTTCCTCGCAGATGACGAAGGTGCGGTGCACGCCCTCCAGGAGCAGGCCGAGTTCGGCGGGTCCGGCGCCGGGTGAGGTGAGGACGGCGACCTTGGTGTGGGCGCGGCACACATTCACCGCGCGTCGCAGGGTGCGACGGTGTGCGACGACCACCTGTGCGTCGTCCCACGGCATGCCGGCCCGGGCGAAGGCGGCGGCGACCGAGGAGACGGCGGGGACGACCTCGACCTCCAGGCCGAACTCGGGTGCACGCAGGGTCCGTACGACGCCGAAGAAGCCCGGATCGCCGTCGGCGAATACGACCGCGGTCCCGCGGTGGCCGGCGATGCGGCGGGCGGCGAGGGCGGTGCTGCCGAGACGGATGCGCTCGGCGGCGGGCGGCACCTCGGGAAGCGCCAGGTGGTGTGCGGCGCCGGCCACGAGCGTGGCGGCACCGAGAGCGGAGCGTGCCGCGGCGGTCAGCGGCGAGCCGTCCCAGCCGATCACCGTGACGCGGTCGGCCATCGTCGTCAGTCTCCAGAGTTCGCGCAGGTCGTCGTGGGCAGCTACGAGGGGCGGGCTCCGTGAGGGTACCTGGTCGCCGGGTCGGCACCGCCCGTGCCCGTGGGTTCGATTCCCGTCAGTTCCACTCGCCGAACGAGGTGAAGCCGCCGCTGTCGGCCAGCTGGTCCCCGGCGCCGTCGAGATCCTCCGGGAGGAGGCTCCAGACGATGAAGTCCGTGCGTACGTCGGTCCAGGTGCCGTCGTCCGTGCGGACGTGCGCTATGCACGCGTTGCGCAGGACGCCCTCGCTGATACAGCCGATCTTCTGGGCGACCTGCTGCGAGGCGGTGTTGTCGGCGGCCGTGCGCAGCTCGATCCGTTCGAACTTCTGGTCGCTGAACAGCCATTGGGCGGTGGCCAGCGCGGCCTCGGAGGCGTAGCCCTCGCCGCGGGCCCAGGGAGCGATGATGTACGACAGCTCGGTGGAGCGCACATGCCAGTTCGTCTTGGCGAGCTGGACGACGCCGACCAGGCGCTGGGTGAGGAACTCGGTGACGGCGAGGTCGAGTCCTCGCCCGGCCGCCCGCTCGGCGGGGGCGTACTCGTTGATCCAGGTGCGGGCGCCGTCCTCGGTGTAGGGCTGGGGGACGTCCGTCCAGGCGCCGACCTGCTCGTCGTTCATCATCTCGGCCAGTGCGGGCACGTCGTCCTCGTCGAGGGGGCGCAACACCAACCGCTCCGTGCTGATGGAGATGTTGGGGAAGGTGCTAGTCATGCGCCGCTCCGTAACCTTCGGAAAACCTACAGGGCCTGCTGAACTGCCCAGCATGCAGCATGAAAGCACTGAACCGCACGACAGGGTCCACCCCGGGTGAGCGAGTGGACCCTGTGCGTACCGAAACGCCGTATACGCGCCGTCAGCCGGAAGCGACCGGCAGGACCGAGCCCTTGTACTTGTCCTCGATGAACTTCTTCACCGCGGACGACGTGAGCAGCTTCGCGAGCTTCCTCACGCGCGGGTCGTCCTCGTTGCCCTTCTTCACGGCGAGGAGGTTGGCGTAGGGGTTGTCCTTCACCGACTCCAGCAGGATGGCGTCCTCGGTGGGGCTGAGATCCGCGTCCTGGGCGTAGTTGTTGTTGATGACCGCCGCGGCCACGTCGTCGAGCGAGCGCGGCAGCTGGGCGGGCTCCAGCTCCTTGAACTTCAGGTGCTTGGGGTTGGCGGCGATGTCCGCCGGGGACGCGTCCGTGCCCGCGCCCTCCTTGAGCGTGATGACGCCCTTGGAGGCGAGGAGTTTCAGGGCGCGGCCCTCGTTGGTGGTGTCGTTCGGCACGGCGACGGTGGCTCCGTCGGCGAGCTTCGTGACGTCGGTGACCTTGTTCGAGTAGACGCCCATGGGCGGCAGATAGGCGTCGACGACCGGGACCAGGTCGGTGCCCTTGGACTCGTTGAAGTCGTCCAGGTAGGGCTTGTTCTGGTACAGGTTCGCGTCGAGCGAGCCCTCCTGGAGCGCGGTGTTCGGCAGGACGTAGTCCGTGAACTCCCTGATCTCCAGGTCGAGGCCCGCCTTCTGGGCGAGGTTGTCCTTGATGTACGTCAGTACCTCGCCGGCCGGGACCGCGGTGGCGCCGACGACCAACGTGTCGTCGTCGGTGCCACCGGAGGAGCCCGAGCCGCAGGCGGTGAGCGTCAGGCCGAGAGCCAGCGTGGCCGTCAGCGGTACGGAGAGGCGCTTCATGTCGGTCAGAAGGCCGCGACGACGGCGCCGTCGTACTTGTCCTCGATGAACTTCTTCACCTCGGGCGACGTGAGCAGCTTCGCCAGCTTCTGCACGCGCGGGTCGTCCTCGTTGCCCTTCTTCACGGCGAGGAAGTTGCCGTACGGGTTGTCCTTGGGCGACTCGGCGGCGATGGCGTCCTTGGCCGGGCTGAGGTCGGCCTCCAGCGCGTAGTTGCCGTTGATGACCGCGGCGTCGACGTCGCCGAGGGAGCGCGGCAGCTGGGCCGCCTCAAGCTCCTTGAACTGGAGGTTCTTGGGGTTGGTGGCGATGTCCTTGGGGGTCGCCGTGTAGTCGGCGCCCGCCTTGAGCTTGATCACACCGTTGGCCTCCAGCAGCTTCAGCGCGCGGGCCTCGTTGGTGGTGTCGTTCGGCAGGGCGATCGTGGCGCCCTTCTTCAGGTCCGTGAGCTTCTTGACGCCCTGGGAGTACACGCCGAGCGGCTCCAGGTGCACCGTGGCGTTCGGCACGGCGACGATGTCGGTGCCGTTCTTCTTGTTGAAGTCGTCCAGGTACGGCTGGTGCTGGAAGTAGTTGGCGTCGACCTCACCCTGCTGGACGGCCGTGTTCGGCGTCACGTAGTCGGTGAACTCCTTGACCTCGAGTTCGAGGCCGGCCTTCTTGGCGAGCTTGTCCTTGATGTAGGTGAGGATCTCGCCCTGCGGGGTCGGCGTGGCCGCGACCTTCAGCGGGGCGCTCGCGTCGGAACCGGAGTCCTTGTCCGAGCCGCACGCGGAGAGCCCGAGGGTGAGGGCTCCGGCGGCGAGGACGGCAGTGGTGATCTTGGCGGTGTTACGCACGAAAAGTGCCTTTCCTTATGGGTGGTGCGGCCCCGCGACGGGTGGGCGGGGGAGATAAGGGGGATCAGGAGGGATTGCCTGCGCTCAGACGGTCTTGCTCGTGGCCGTGGACGCCTTCAGCAGCCGCAGCTTCGGCGCCGCGCCCGAGTGGCCGCCGCGGCGGTGCAGGGAGCGGGCCGCGTAGTCGCCGGCGAACTGGATGAGGGAGATGACGACCGCGAGGATCGCGACGGTGAACCACATCAGCTCGGTCTCGAAGCGCTGGTAGCCGTAGCGGATGGCGATGTCGCCCAGGCCGCCGGCGCCGACCGTGCCGGCCATGGCCGAGTAGCCGATGAGGGCGACGATCGTGGTGGTGGTGCTGGCGATGAGGGACGGCAGGGACTCGGGTACGAGGACCTTGCGCACGATCGTCCAGGTGTTGCCGCCCATCGACTGCACGGCCTCAACGAGACCGCCGTCCACTTCGCGGACAGCCGTCTCGACCAGGCGGGCGAAGAAGGGGATCGCGCCGATCGCGAGCGGCACGATGGCGGCCTCGCGGCCGATGGTCGTGCCGGTGATCCAGCGCGTGAAGCTCATCAGCGCGACCATCAGGATGATGAACGGCATCGACCGGGCGACGTTCACGATCTGACCGATGACCCTGTTGGCGAGGACGTTCTGGAGCAGACCGCCCCGGTCGGTGAGGACGAGGAGGATGCCGAGCGGAAGGCCGCCGACGACGGCGATGAGGGTGGACCAGCCGACCATGTAGAGGGTGTCCCAACACGCCTGCTCCAGCAGGGGCTGCATCTCGGACCAGGTCACTTGGCACCTTCCTTCACCAACAGGGGTTCATCGATGACGTCGATCTGCAGGCCCTGTTCGCGCAGGAAGCCGATGGGCACGACGTTGTCCTCGTAGCGGCCGGGCAGTTCGATGCGCATCCGGCCGACCTGGAGGCCGCCGACGGTGTCGATGGCGGCGCCGAGGATCGAGATGTCGATGTTGTAGGTGCGCGAGAGCTGGGAGATGACCGGCTGGGTGGCCGCCTCGCCCTGGAAGGTCACGTCGACGACGGTGCGGTCGTCGCCTGAGGCCTCGCCGCCCACCGGGAAGAGGGCGGCGGCCAGTTCGGAGCCGGGCGTGGCGAGCAGCTCGCTCACGGTGCCGGACTCGACGATGCGGCCCTGCTCCATGAGCGCGGCCGAGTCGCAGATCGACTTCACGACGTCCATCTCGTGCGTGATGAGCAGGACGGTCAGGCCCAGCTGCCGGTTCAGGTCGCGCAGCAGCTGGAGGATGGAGCGGGTGGTCTCCGGGTCGAGGGCACTGGTGGCCTCGTCGGAGAGCAGCACCTTGGGGTCGCCGGCCAGGGCGCGGGCGATGCCGACGCGCTGCTTCTGGCCGCCGGAGAGCTGGGCGGGGTAGGCCTTGGCCTTGTCGGCAAGACCGACGAGGTCGAGCAGTTCGAGCGCCTTGCGGGAGCGTTCCTTGCCCGACTGGCCGAGGATCTCCAGCGGAAGCTCGACGTTGTCCTGGACGGTGCGGGAGGACAGCAGGTTGAAGTGCTGGAAGACCATGCCGATACGGCTGCGGGCCTGCCGGAGTTCCTTGCCGGCCCGGGGTCCGCGCCCCGCGAGGGCGGTGAGGTCCTGTCCGGCGACGGTCACGGTGCCGGCGGTGGGGCGCTCCAGCAGGTTGACGCAGCGGATGAGCGAGGACTTGCCGGCGCCGGACTGGCCGATGACGCCGTACACCTCGCCTTCGCGGACATGGAGATCGACGCCGTCGAGGGCGGTGACCTCTCGGCCGCGTGAGCGGTAGACCTTGGTCAGGCCCGATGTGGTGATCACTGGGGTTTCCGTCACTGTCGAGTGCGCGGCACGTCGTGGGCGCCGGGCACGTGGCATGGCAGGGTCGAAGGCAGCCAGGACGCAGCACGGTTCTCGGGGACGCGGTCGAACCGGAGGGGAGAATCGTGTGCGCGGGGCGCGGCTCAGTCCCGTACGCGAGGCGCGGACGCGGACATGAGCGGGCTCTCGCTTCGGGGCGCGAGGCTCAGGTGGTGCAGGGGCCCTCTAGAAGGCGCACATTCGACACATACAACGAGCACCGGGCGTCATGGTCGCCTCGGTCGCAGCGGTGCGGCAGCTCGTCGTGGTCATGCGATCAGTAAACCAGACGTACGGTCCTTACCAACCGCCGCCGTCCGCATCCTGGACAACGGCGGACAGCCGTCAGTCGCGGACGGAGATCTCCACGGCCCCGTCGATGACCAGCGCGGACAGGGCGGACAGGTCCCGCACGACGAGGTCGGCTTCGAGTTCGTGGGCCTCGTGGGTTGTGGCCAACGCCACGGTGGTCATGCCGGCGGCGCGACCGGCCGCGAGACCCGCGGGGGCGTCCTCGAAGACGACGCAGTGGGCCGGGTCGACGCCCAGTTCGCGGGCGGCGAGGAGGTAGGGCTCGGGGTCGGGCTTGCCGCGCGTGATGTCGTCGGCGGTGACCATGGTCTTGGGGAGGATCCCGACGGCCTCGAGCCGGGCCTCGGCGAGGCGTCGGGTGGCGGAGGTGACGACGGCCCAGCGGTCGGCGGGCAGCGAGTCGAGGAGGTCCTTGGTGCCGGGCAGCAGGTGCGCGCCGCCGTTCGGGACGTCCTCCACCTCCAGGGTCTCGATCCGGGCGAGGGCCTCCGGCACGACGTCGGCGGGCAGCAGGTCGGCGACTATCTCGACGGCCGGGCGTCCGTGCAGCTCGACCCTGCCGAACTCCTCCGTGATGCCGTACTCCTCGGCCCAGCGCGCCCAGCAGCGGTCCACGGAGGCCAGGGAGGAGACGAGGGTGCCGTCGTTGTCGAACAGGAGGGCTTGTGCACGGATCTTCATGCCCTCGACCCTACGATGCCCGCCGGGGGCGGCCGCATCAGGCCTTTTGGCCCGTAATAGGCTCGCCGCATGTTTGATGCCCTGACGCTGGTGACCGGGGTCGCCGCGCTGCTGCTCGCCGCGTGGTGCGGATGGGCGGCGTACCGTGATCAGCCGACCAAGGACTGGCACTTCATCGGGATGGCCGTGGTGACGGTGCTGGCCCTGGTGCAGCTGGTGGTCGGGATCGTGCTGCTGGCGCGGGGCGAGAAGCCGGAGCAGGGCACGACGATCTTCGTGGCGTATCTGCTGGGTTCGTTCGCGTGCGTTCCGGCCGCGGGCTTCATGTCGCTGGCCGAGCGCACCAAGTGGGGTTCGGTGACGGTCGCCGCGGGCGGTGTGGTGCTCGCCGTGCTGGAGGTGCGGCTCTATGACATCTGGGGAGGCTGAGGTGGCCGTGACCGAGGAGAAGCCGACCAGGACGCGGCTGATCAGTGGGCCCGGGATTCTGCTGGTGTGGCTGTACGGCGTGATGGTCGTCGGGGCGGTGTCGCGATCGGCGTACCAGATCGCGACGGAGTTCGACCGGGCGCCGCTCGCCTACTCGTTGTCGGCGGTGGCGGGGCTCGTGTACGGGTTCATCACGTACACCCTCGTCAGGGGCGGCGAAAGAGCCCGCAAGGCGGCGCTGGTGTGCTGCGCCGCCGAGCTCGCGGGCGTTCTGGTCATCGGCACCTGGACGCTGGTGGAACCATCGGCGTTCCCCGACGCGACCGTCTGGTCCGACTACGGCATGGGATATCTGTTCATCCCCGTACTGCTGCCCCTGTCGGCCCTGTACTGGCTCCGCAAGGCACGAACCGTCAAGCCGTAGTGGCGTACGTCCCCGCCAGTTTCTCCAGGACGATCATCGGCACCCCGTCGGCGCCCTTCGACGTGCCCACCGCCTCGTAGCCGACCTTGCGGTACAGGCGGAGGTTGCCCTCGCTGCGGTGGCCTGCCTCCAGGCGGAACCTCTTGGCGCCGCGCTGTTCGGTCAGGGCGGCTTCCGCCGCGCGCAGCAGCCTCGCGCCGATGCCGTGGCCCTGGAGGCGGGGGTGGACGCAGAGCTTGCCGATGGCGGCGGCGCCCTCCGCGGTGACGCTGCCGCGGACCGAGCCGACGACCTCGTCGCCGAGTCGCGCCACGAAGACGCAGTCAGCGGCGACCTCCGCGCGGACCGAGTCCAGCGTTTGGACCAGCGGGTCGATGCGGTAGTTGCCGTACAGCGCCGCCTCGCTCTGGAAGCACAGGTACTGCAGCCTGAAGATCTGCTCCGCGTCCTGCTCGGTCGCCACCGAGATGGTCACGCTCATGCCCATGTGCGCACGCCTCCCGCTCACCTGATCGCCTGTTGTTCCTCACTCCTATCCCCGCGCTCTGCGGGCCGCAACCTCCGGCGCGAGCAAACGACGCAGACATCCCAGGCATCTGGAACGTTCCGGGCCGAGACTGCCCTGTGAGATACCCAACTCCCCCGCGATTTCCCGGTATGTCAGGTCCTTCGGGGAGAGGAGGGCCTCCATCAGACGCGGGCAGCGGCCGGGGAGCCGGCGGACCGCTTCCCGCAGGGCCCGGTGGCGGGCGGCCGTGAGGGCGAGGTGTTCCGGGTCGTCGGCGCTCTCGTCCGCCGGCTCGTGCTCATACGGTCGTTCGAGCCGCGTCGTACGGCGGCTGCGGCGCGCCTCCGAGCGGACCGCCCGGCGCAGCCAACCCGGTGGGTCCGGGGGCGGGCCGTCCGAGTCGAGGCGTTCGAGGAGGCGAAGCCAGACCGCCTGTTCCAGGTCGCCGGCTTCCGCTCCGCAGGCGGGTGCCTCTGCCGAGGCCTCGGCGGTGAGGAGGGGGCGCAGCGCGGCAACCAGGTCGTCGCTCGGGTCGTCCGTCATATGCGGCACGACGCGGCCGCCCGGGCGCGGGGTTGCCCGGACGGCCGACGCTCACCCCAACCGGGGCGTGGGTCTCAGCCGTTGACGAAGTCCTCGCGGGCCAGCACGCCCGTGTCGGGGTTGTCGGTGAAGACGCCGTCGATGCCGGTCGCGAAGTACACCTTGTAGGCGCCGAAGACGTCGCCGTAGGCGTCCGCGTCGGTGCCCTTGCGGAAGTTCGCGGGGAGGAAGGGGTTCTCGTTGCGCATGGTCCAGGGGTGCAGGAGCAGGCCGACCCTGTGCGCGTCGCTCACCAGCGTGGTGGGCGTGGTCAGGTTGCCGTTCGCGTCCTTCGGGATGACCAGGTCCAGGGTGGGGCCGATGCCCTGGGCGTAGGAGGCGATCTCCCTGAGGCCGGCCGGCTTGACCAGGTCGGCGACGGTGCGCGGGTCGCCGGTCTCGACGAAGTCCCAGGGGCGGGTGGTCGGGCCGGAGAGCAGGACCACCAGCGGGTTGTCGACCAGCTTGTTCAGGCGCTGGATGCTGGTCGGCTCGAAGGACTGGATGACGACCGGCGAGTTCCGGCGGTCCTTGCCGTGCTTGTGCAGCACCTTGGCGACCCGCTCCTCCAGGGCGAGGCCCAGCTTGCGGAAGTAGGTGGGGTGCTTGAGCTCGGGGTAGATCCAGACCTGCTTGCCGCGCTTACGGGTCTGCTCGTCCTGCCACCGCAGGACCTCTTCGAAGGTGGGGATCTCGAAGCGGCCGTTGTACAGGGTGTTGTGCGGACGGTTGGCCGGGATGCGCTCGATCGCGCGCAGGGTCTTCAGCTCGGCGAGCGTGAAGTCCTCGGTGAACCAGCCGGTCGTGGAGACGCCGTCGAGCAGCGTGGTCTTCTTGCGGTCGGCGAACTCGGGGTGGTCCGCGACATCGGTCGTGCCGCCGATCTCCGGCTCGTGCCGGCAGACCAGGTGGCCGTCCTTGGTGGGCACCAGGTCGCCCGCCTCGACGATGTCGGCGCCTATGTCGAGGGCCAGCTGGTAAGAGCCGAGGGTGTGCTCGGGCCGGTAGCCGCTGGCGCCGCGATGGCCGATGATCGTCGGCTTGGGCAGGGACTTCAGACCGCCGCCACCGTGCCGGGCCTCGGCGGCCGTCGCCGTACCGGACAGCCCGAGGACCGCTCCGCCCGCGCCGAGCACGGCCGCTCCGAGCAGCGCCCGCCGTCCGGTTCCGACCGTCTGCCCGTTCTCCTGCGTTCCCATGAGCGCCCTTCCTGCCCGTCCGTTCGACCTCTGTGCTCGGCGCTCCGCCTCCGGGGCGCGGGCCGATCCTAGGTGCGTGTACATGACGGTGGGGAGACCACCGCCGGAACGCGTGGGTGACGCTGGATGTCGTACGTGAACGCAGTGGTGACGTGCCGTCGGATTCGTCGTGGTGACGCGGGGAACGCGTCCGGTATGCCCCGAGGGCGATGTCCGTCACATCGTGGCGGGCGCGTTACAAGCGGGCTCCGGCGCGCCACCGCAGGTAAACCCGCGTCAACAGTGAGTAAGACGTCGGTGAAGTCGGCGCACCCGATGTGCGGGAGACCCGGGACCGCGAGTATCGTCCTCACCTGCACAGACATATAGGAAACCGTTGACACCGGAGGGCACGTTGTCCCGCTTCGCGCTCATCAAGGCAGTGCTCGGACCGATCATGCGCCTGATGTTCCGCCCACAGGTGGAGGGCGCGGAGCACATCCCGGGCGACGGTCCCGTCATCCTGGCCGGCAACCACCTCACCTTCATCGACTCGATGATCCTGCCGCTGGTCTGCGACCGTCAGGTCCTCTTCATCGGCAAGGACGAGTACGTCACCGGCAAGGGGTTCAAGGGCCGCCTGATGGCCTGGTTCTTCACCGGCGTCGGCATGATCCCGGTGGACCGGGACGGCGGCCGGGGCGGTGTCGCGGCGCTGATGACCGGGCGCCGGATCCTGGAGGAGGGCCAGGTCTTCGGCATCTACCCCGAAGGCACCCGCTCGCCCGACGGACGGCTGTACCGGGGGCGCACCGGCATCGCGCGGCTGACGCTGATGACCGGGGCGCCGGTCGTCCCGTTCGCCATGATCGGCACGGACAAGATCCAGCCGGGTGGGGCGGGCATGCCGCGGCCGCGCAAGGTGACGGTTCGGTTCGGTGAGGCTATGGAGTTCTCCCGGTACGAGGGAATGGACCGGGATCGCTATGTGCTGCGGGCCGTGACCGACTCCGTGATGGCGGAGGTCATGCGGCTGTCCGGGCAGGAGTACGTGGACATGTACGCGAGCAAGGCAAAGGAAGCGGCGTAGCTCCGCTGGTTGGGCCGGGGGGTTCGCGGAGCTGCGGGCGGTCTGTTTGCTGCGGGTTCGTCGTGGCTGGTCGCGCCCACGCGGCGGAGCCGCCAATCGATACAGCCCCGCCCCCCTAAGATGCGGCGTTGTCCAGCCGTTGGCCGCGGAGGAGGAACCACGCTGCCACCGCCGCCGCGAGCAGGACTGCCGCGCCTGCGCCTGCCGCGATCGTGAGGCCGTCGACGAAGGCATCCTGGGCCGAGGACAGCATCGCCCGAGCTGTGTCCGACGGCATCGCAGCCGCCGCCTCCACCGCCCCGCCCAACGACTCGTGCGCCTCCGCCGGAGTGCCCGCCGGGCCTGCGAAGTCCCTGTACACGCCGGTCACGATCGAACCCAGTACGGCGATTCCCATCGCCGCGCCCAGTTCGTACGCCGTCTCCGACACCGCCGACGCCGCGCCCGCCTGCTCCTTCGGTACGGAGGAGAGGATCACGTCCGATGTCACCGTGAAGGAGAAACCGGCGCCGATGCCGACGACCAGCAGGGCGGCGCCGAGCAGGGGGTAGCCCGTCGAGCGGTCGATCACCGTGAGCGCGGCCAGGGCCAGGCCGATCGCCGCGAGGCCGCCGGAGACCACGGCCCGTACCGAGTAGCGGCGGGCGACGCGACCGGCGATCAGGCCGGCCACCACCGCGCCGATCGCGGCGGGCAGTTCGGCCAGGCCCGCCTCGAACGGGCCCCGTCCCTGCACGAGTTGCAGGAACTGGGAGAGGAAGAACACCAGGCCGGACAGGCCGAGGATGGTCAGCAGGTCGGCCAGCACCGCGCCGCTGAAGCCGCGACCGCGGAACAGCCGCATGTCCAGCAGCGGGGTCGGCAGCGTGAGCTGGCGGCGTACGAAGCCGTACAGCGCCGCCGCGCCCAGCAGGCCCGCGGCGAGCGTGGTCCACATGAAGCCGTGTGCGGCCGCCTCCTTGACGGCGTAGACGACACCGAGCATGCCGACGAGGGACAGGGCCACGCTGATCAGGTCCCACGGGCCGGGACTGGGGTTCCGGGATTCGGGCAGCAGCTTGATGCCGACGAGGACGAGGACCGCCATCACCGGCAGGTTGATCAGGAAGACCGAGCCCCACCAGAAGTGTTCGAGCAGGAAGCCACCGACGATCGGGCCGACGGCCGTACCGGCGGAGGCGGTCGCGCCCCAGATACCGATGGCGAGGCTGCGTTCGCGCGGGTCGTGGAAGAGGTTGCGGATCAGGGCGAGGGTGGCGGGCATCAGGGTGGCGCCCGCGACACCGAGCAAGGCCCGGGCCAGGATCATCAGTTCGGGCGTCGTCGCGTAGGCGTTGAGGACGGATATCGCGCCGAACGCCGTGGCGCCGACGAGCAGGATCCGCTTGCGGCCGATGCGGTCGCCCAGGCTGCCCATCGAGACGAGCAGGCCCGCGATCACGAAGGAGTAGACGTCACCTATCCAGAGGAGCTGGGTGCCGGAGGGCTTCAGGTCCTCGCTGATGTAGGGGGTCGCCAGGCCGAGGACGGTCGCGTCGACGGCCACCAGCAGCACGGCGAGCACAAGGACGGACAGCGCGAGCCAGCGGCCCGGGCGCTTCACCGCCTCGGTCGTGGTCGCCGGCTGCAGGGTGCTGGTCATGATTCCTCTCTCTGTCCAGTGGCGTGATGCCGTAGTGCGCCGCCGAGCAGCAGCTCGGTGATCATGTGGGTGAAGTCGTTGCGGGCGACCCTGCCCTCCGAGACCGCCCAGGCCCCGGAGGCCAGCAGGCCGTAGAGCGCCTCGGTGAGCCAGGCCGGGGTGAGGTCGATGCGGAACTCACCGCTCTGCTGGCCGCGCCGGAACAGCGCGGCGATGCGCTCGTCGATGCGCGCCCACCCCGCGTTCTGCTCCTCGCCCTCGAACAGCTGGTTCTCCGTGTAGAGGAACGCGAGCAGTCCGGCCGCGGGCTCGATCTCGCGGACCAGCCGGCGCACGGCGTCCGGCGCGGGCCCGTCGTCGAGGCGGGCCGCTGCCAGCGCGGCCTCGCACTCCGCGATGCCGAGCGACTCCAGCGCCCGTACGAGGGCATCGCGCCCGGCGAACTGCCGGTGCAGCGTGGCACGGCTGATCCCGGCCGCCTTGGCGACCTCGTCCATGGTCGCGGTGGATTTGCGGGTCAGCAGGGCTGCGGCGGTGCGCAGGACGTGGTCACGATCTACGGCCATGAGACGAGAGTAGCGCATGTGAGACATTGATGTCTCATCGAGGGCATGCGTGACTCAAGACTGCCGGTCGGCGGGTGTGCGTCAGTGCCAGGGCAGTTGCCCGCGCCGCTCCCAGTACGCGCCCGGCTCCTCCACCAGCACGGCCAGCCGCTCCAGCTTGTCCTCGTCGAGGTCCACGACGGCGGCGTGCAGGTTGGACGCAAGTTGTACGGTCGTCGCGGCGCCGGAGAGGACCACGCCGGCCCAGGGCTGACGCAGGACGAGCGCGAGGGCGACCGCGTCGCACCCCAGGGACGTTTCTTCCGCTACGGCCTTCAGCGCGTCCGGCGCGTGCGGGTCCGCGAGTCGGCCGTTGGCCATGCCCTCCTTCACGATCACCGTGAGCCCGGCGTCGTGGGCCTCGGCGAGGGCGGGGGCGGCCGAGGTCTCCAGGGCGTTGTACGTCGACTGGACGGTGCGGAAGAGGGGCTCGCCGTCGACGGTCACCGCGAGGGCGGCGCGGATCGCGTCGGCCTGGGCGGGGCCGCTGGTGGAGAAGCCGATGGTGAGGCCGCCG
Source organism: Streptomyces sp. NPDC051738 (assembly GCF_044453205.1). Taxonomy (NCBI): domain Bacteria; kingdom Bacillati; phylum Actinomycetota; class Actinomycetes; order Kitasatosporales; family Streptomycetaceae; genus Streptomyces; species Streptomyces sp. NPDC051738. The sequence continues at coordinate 43,779 of NZ_JBITCM010000009.1, forward strand.
GCCGCTGCTTCGGCGAGCCTGACGTGGAGGTCCTTGTCGGTGAGGGCGGGGCTGTCCGGGGTCACCGAGTGGATCTGGTAGAGGTCGAGACGGTCGCCGAGGAGGGCGTCGGTCTCGGCGCGCTGGCGCTCGTAGGTCTGGATGCCGTGGTCCTTGACCTCGTGCGTCTCGGCGTCCGCCGACCAGCCGGCGGTGTAGGTGTAGCCCCACTTGCTGCCGACGACGATGTCGTCCAGGTCGGGGCGGGCGTTCAGCCAGTCGGCGAGGAACTCCTCCGAGCGGCCGTAGGAGCGGGCGGCGTCGAAGTAGCGGACGCCTTGGGCGTAGGCGGCGTCGAGGAGTTCGTGGGTGCGGGTGCGCAGCGCTTCGGCGCTGCGGTTCTCTCCGAGGTCTTCGTCCCGGCCGAGGTTGATGTAGCCGGGGCGGCCGACGGCGGCGAGGCCGAGTCCGATGTGGCAGGTGGGGGTTGTTGCTGTGGCCAGTCGGGCGAACGGCATCGCGGGCTCCGTTTGGGTCGGCTCCAGTACGGCTTCCGACCAACGTAACCCGCGATGACCTTGACGTAATCGCCGTCGAGCTCGGTTTGTGCGGTGGTTTGGCGGGTGCGGGTTCAATGTGGCTTGTCGCGCAGTTCCCCGCGCCCCTAAGAGGGCGTTGGCCTTAACCCTTCTTTGCCGTCGCCCACTCGTGCTGGACCGTCACATCCTGCTTCACCTCGGCCAGCTGGATCGCGACCGCGCTCGGGGCCGTGCCACCGCGGCCGTTGCGGGAGGCCAGGGCGCCCGGCACGTTCAGCACCGACCGGACCTCCGGGGTCAGGTGGGCCGAGATCTTCGCGAACTGTTCGTCCGTCAGGTCGTCCAGTTCCTTGTTCTCGGACTCGGCGACCTTGACGCACTCACCGGCGACCTCGTGGGCGACGCGGAACGGCACGCCCTGCTTGACCAGCCACTCGGCGATGTCCGTGGCCAGGGAGAAGCCGGCCGGGGCCAGTTCCTCCATGCGCTCGCGGTTGACGGTGAGGGTCGCCATCATGCCGGTGAAGGCGGGGAGCAGGACCTCCAGCTGGTCGCAGGAGTCGAAGACCGGCTCCTTGTCCTCCTGGAGGTCGCGGTTGTAGGCGAGGGGCAGGGCCTTGAGCGTGGCCAGCAGGCCCGTCAGGTTGCCGATCAGGCGGCCGCTCTTGCCTCGGGCCAGCTCGGCGATGTCCGGGTTCTTCTTCTGCGGCATGATCGACGAGCCGGTGGAGAACGCGTCGTGCAGGGTCACGAAGGAGAACTCCTTCGTGTTCCAGATGATGACCTCCTCGGCGATCCGGGAGAGGTTCACGCCGATCATCGCGGTGATGAAGGCGAACTCGGCGACGAAGTCGCGGGACGCCGTGCCGTCGATCGAGTTGGCGGCCGACCCGTGCTCGAAGCCGAGGTCCTTCGCGACGGCCTCCGGGTCCAGGCCGAGGGAGGAGCCCGCCAGGGCGCCCGAGCCGTACGGCGACACGGCCGTGCGCTCGTCCCACTGGCGCAGGCGTTCCGCGTCCCGGGACAGGGACTGCACGTGGGCCAGGACGTGGTGGGCGAAGAGCACCGGCTGGGCGTGCTGGAGGTGGGTGCGGCCGGGCATCGCGACGTCGGGGTGGGCCTCGGCCAGGCCGATCAGCGCGTCCTGGAGGTCGGCGATCAGGCCGCCGATGACACGGGCGTGGTCGCGGAGGTACATCCGGAAGAGGGTCGCGACCTGGTCGTTGCGTGAGCGGCCGGCGCGCAGCTTGCCGCCGAGGTCTGGGCCGAGGCGCTCCAGCAGGCCGCGCTCCAGGGCGGTGTGGACGTCCTCGTCGGCGATGGTGCCCACGAAGTCACCCGAGGCCACATCCCCTTCGAGCTGGTCGAGGCCCGCGATCATCCGGGTCAGCTCGTCCTCGGTGAGCAGCCCCGCCTTGTGCAGCACGCGCGCGTGGGCGCGCGAACCGGCGATGTCGTACGGCGCCAGCCGCCAGTCGAAGTGGACGGACGCGGACAGCTTCGCCAGGGCCTCGGCGGGACCGTCGGCGAAACGGCCGCCCCAGAGCCGTACGTCACCGCTGTTGCTGCTCACTTGCTGTGCTCCTCGGGAGGTCTGGGTGTGGCACCGCCTCCCCGTAGCGTGAACGGGGAGGCGGTCGTCAGGCTAGTGCGAACCCACCAGGGAACTCACCAACGGACTCACCACACAGTGACCTGCATGATTATGCAGAGCCTTGCATGATTCGTCAATTTGCGGAGCCTTTGAACGCGGGAAACCGCTTACTCGTACCTCTCGCCGAACGCAGGCGCCGCGTTCGTACACGACGACACCACCGAACCCGAGTGAGGCATCCGCATGTCCAGGGCTCTTCCGAAGTACAACAAGCGTCGCGTCGCGTTCATCGGCGGCGCCGCCGCGGTGGCGCTGTCCGGCACGGTGATCGCCGGCTTCGCCCTCGCCGGGGAGACGACATCGTCTTCGAAGAGCGGCACGAACGCCCGGACGCTGGCCGGCCCCGGCACCATCTCGTGCCCGGAGGTCGACTCCCAGCTGCCGGCGATCCCGGCGTCCGCGCAGGCCGAGGTCGACCGCAACCTGGCTCTGCTGAACACCCAGATCCAGGAGGCCAACCAGCGCCTCGTCGACACCGTCGGCCAGGGCGGCCCCAACTTCGTCCAGAACGCCATCCTCGGCCCCCTGGAGGACAAGCGGATCGCCACCCTCAACCGCATCGAGACCGCCATCGGCCGCGCCGCCGCGAAGCCCGAGGGGCTGGAGGCGTTCGCCGCCTGCACCCTCAACGCCGACGGCGGCGCGGGAGCGGGCGCGGGCGAGGAGGCCGGTGCCGGTGCCGGTGAGGAAGCGGGGGCGGGCGCCGGTGCCGGCGAGGAGGCCGAGGCCACGCCGAGCGAGACGGCCACGGACGACGCGGGGAACGCCGCGGGCGAGGAGGGCGGCGACGCCGCGGGGAACGCCGGCGTCGGCACGATCACCTGCCCGGACGTCACCGGCCAGCTGCCCGCGATCCCTGCCTCCGCGCAGGCCGAGGTCGACCGCAACCTGGCTCTGCTGAACACCCAGATCCAGGAGGCCAACCAGCGCCTCGTCGACACCGTCGGCCAGGGCGGCCCCAACTTCGTCCAGAACGCCATCCTCGGCCCCCTGGAGGACAAGCGGATCGCCGCCCTCAACCGCATCGAGACCGCCATCGGCCGCGCGGCCGCGAAGCCCGAGGGGCTGGAGGCGTTCGCCGCCTGCACGCTCAACCAGTGACGTGACAGGCAGCCATGGCCGCCCCGTTGGCACGCCGGCCGGGGCGGCCATGGTGCCGCAAGCGGACCTCGCAATTCCTTAGACAGGCGAACGATCCACGTCCATACTCGGTTGACGTGGGAAAAACTTATGAGCGCATAGACGGCAGGCTCCGCACGTTCATCGAGGAGCAGCCGCTCTTCTTCACCGCGACGGCTCCGCTGGCCGCCGACGGGACGGTCAACCTCTCCCCCAAGGGCCTCAAGGGCTCCTTCGCGATCCTCGACGAAGTCACCCTGGCCTACCTCGACTTCGCCGGGTCCACCGCCGAGACCATCGCGCATCTGCGGGAGAACGGCCGGATCACCCTCATGTGGTGCGCCTTCCAGGGCCCGCCGAACATCGTCCGCGTGCACGGCCAGGGTGAGGCCGTCTTCCGCGACGACCCTCGGTTCAAGGAACTGCTCGGCCACTTCCCCGACATCGACCCGAGCCTGCACGGCCTGCGCGCGATCATCGTGGTACGGGCCGAACTCATCCGCGACTCCTGCGGGTACGCGGTGCCCTTCATGACGTACGACGAGGACCGCGACCTGCACGGCAAGCGGTTCGCGCGCGAGGACGACGACTCGCTCAGCGCCTACTTCACCAAGAAGGAGCACATCGCGACCAGCCTGGATGGCCTACCCGGGCTGCCGTTGCCGCTGCCTCCCTCTAGCGTCTGAGCCATGCGCCCCGGTGTCGTCGCCCTCGCGTCCGCGTCCTTGCTCGTCCTCGGTGCCGCGCCCGGCGGCGCGCCGCCGCAGCCGCTGCCCGCGCGGATGGCCGACACCGGGGGCGGCAGCCAGCTGATCACCGCGGTGGCGCCGAAGGCCGGCTCGACGTCGGGGACGGTCACCTGGTGGGACCGGGTGGACGGGCAGTGGGTGAAGACCGGTTCGGCGTCGGCCCGGTTCGGGGCGAAGGGGCTCGTCGAGGGGGCCGAGCGGAAGCAGGGCACGAACACGACGCCGACGGGGCTGTTCGGGCTGCCGTACGCCTTCGGCATCAAGGCCGCGCCGCGCGGTACGGCGTACAAGTACCGCCGTGTTCACCGGGACTCCTGGTGGTGTCAGGACAACGACTCCCGTGCGTACAACCGCTGGACCGAGCCGCTCGCGCGCGACTGCCGGGCCGCCGAGTCCGAGCACCTGGTCTCCTACGGCGCGCTGTACGCGTACGCGCTCGTCATCGACTTCAACTACGCGCGCCCGGTGCGGAACCGAGGGGCCGGGATCTTCCTCCATGTGAAGGGGCGTGGGGCGACCGCCGGTTGTGTGTCGGTGTCCGAGGACGCGATGCGGCGGATCCTCAAGTGGGCCGATCCGCGGCACAGGCCGCACATGGCGATCGGCACGGCGAACGGGCCGACGGCGATCACCCGGTACTGAGCACGTACTGAGCACGTACCGACCGAGCACGACTGAACACACGGACCTCCCCGCACGTATCTCTGGGCCAAGGGACCACGTCAATCACGCACTCCCCTTGCTCCCGTCCCCGGAGGAACCGAACCGTGACCACCACGCTCGCGGGCGGCCGTGCCGCCCGACGCCAGACGATGCGCCGCATCCGCCCGCGCCGCTCCCCGGCCGTTCCGCTGGTGATCGCCCTATGGGCGGGCGCGGCGGCGGTGCTGTGGTTGTGGTGGGACAACACGCCGTCCCTCGCGGACAACACCGCCAAGATCATCGCCGCGGGCCGGATCACCGGTCTGCTCGCCGGCTATCTGATGGCGCTCGTCGTGCTCCAGATGGCCCGGGTGCCCGCGCTGGAGCGGCGGGTGGGCTCGGACCGGGTCGCGCGCTGGCACGCCATGAGCGGCCGGTACACGATCTGCCTGGTCATCGCGCACGTCTTCCTCATCATGTGGGGGTACGCGCTCCAGGCCGGCAAGACGCTCGGTGACGTCGTCCAGCAGACGATCGACTCGGTCAACACGCTGCCGGACATGGGCAAGGCGGCCATCGGCACCGGGCTGCTGTTCTTCATCGCGTTCATCTCGATCGGGGGGATCCGCCGCCGGATCCCGTACGACACCTGGTACCACGTGCACCTGCTGACGTACGCGGCGGTGTTCCTGACGTTCTGGCACCAGATCTCCACCGGCAACGAGTTCGCCGTCGAGCCGACCGCGAAGACCTTCTGGTACGGGCTGTACGGCGTGGTCACCGCGCTGGTGGTCTGGTACCGGATCGTCACTCCGATCCGCCTCAACCTGCGGCACCGGATGTACGTCGAGGCGGTCATCGAGGAAACGCCGGGCGTCGTGTCGGTGCTGATCGGCGGGCGCAAGCTGCACCGGATGGGCGCGGAGGCGGGGCACTTCTTCCGCTGGCGGTTCAAGGCGCCGGGCATGCGGTTCAGCTCGCACCCCTACTCGCTGTCGGCGGCGCCCCGCCCGGACATGCTGCGGATCACGGTCAAGGCGATCGGCGACCACACGTCCCGGCTGCGCGATCTCACGCCCGGCACCAAGGTGTGGGCCGAGGGCCCGTACGGCGCCATGACCGCCCAGCGCCGCAGCCGCGGCAAGGTGCTGCTGGTGGCGGGCGGCGTCGGCATCACGCCGATGCGGGCCCTGTTCGAGACGCTGCCCGGCGCGGCCGGCGACATCACCCTGCTCTACCGGGCCAACAGCACCCAGGACCTGGCGCTGTGGGACGAGCTCGCGGCCATCGCCGACGAGCGCGGTGCCCGGCTGATGTACGCGGTCAACAGCCCGGACGGTGAACGGCCCGACATCTCGGCGGAGCGGTTGCAGCAGAAGCTGCCCGACATCGACAAGCACGACGTGTTCATGTGCGGGCCGGCCGGCTTCGCACAGGGCGTGTACGAAGCACTGCGCGGCGCGGGTGTGCCCGCCCGCCGCATCCATCACGAGTCGTTCGAGATGTGAGCGACGGGACTTCGAGACTTCAAGACTTCAGGAGCTGTAGAAGCCATGAGGAAGAGTCACCCCATCCGGCGTGTCGTGCTGGCCGGCGCCGCCACCGTGTCCGGGATCGTGCTGCTGCTGTCGCTGAAACCGGCGACCGACCCTGCGTCCGCGCAGGCGGCCGGCGGTGCGGCACCGCCCGCGGCGGCCTCGCCCCAGGGCGGCGCCCAGGCGGCCGGGTCCGGCACGATCACCGGTGACGCGGCGCAGACCCAGTACGGGGCCGTGCAGGTACGGCTGACCGTCAACAACGGCAAGATCACCCAGGCTGAGGCCGTCCAGGCCCCCAAGGGCGGCCAGAGCGACCAGATCACCGCGAACGCCGTGCCCAAGCTGAACCAGGCGACCGTCGCCGCGCAGAGCGCCACCATCGACGCGGTGTCCGGGGCGACGTACACCAGCAAGGGCTACCAGGAATCACTCCAGTCGGCGATCGACAAGGTGAAGGCGAGCGCGGGCTCGTCGCAGGGGTCGGGCTCGCAGGGCTCCGGCTCGCAGGGTTCGGGCGGCGCCGCCCAGGCCCGTGCCTACACCGGCAGCGTCGCCCAGACCCAGTACGGCCCGGTCCAGGTCCGGATCACGGTCAGCGGCGGCAAGATCACCAAGGCCGAGACGGTCCAGGCACCCAGCGGCGGCCAGAGCACCAACATCACCGCCAATGCCGTACCGAAGCTCAACCAGGCGGCGGTGGCGGCGAGCAGCGCTGACATCGACGCCGTGTCCGGAGCGACCTACACCAGCAAGGGCTACCAGGAATCACTCCAGTCGGCCGTGGACCAGGCCGGTGGCTGACACGGTGGCGGAACCGACACAAGCTCCCGCCGCGGTACGTCATGCGGAGGAGGTCATGGGGACGGTCTTCTCCTTCGACGTCCGCGGCGGGGATCCCGGTGCCGTGCGGTCGGCACTGGAAGAGGCGGTCGCCGGGCTGCACCGGGTCGACGAGGTGTTCAGCACCTACCGCGACGACAGCCAGGTCTCCCGGCTGGCCCGCGGCGAGCTGACCGTCGACGACTGTGCCCCGGAGGTCGCCGAGGTGCTCGCCCTCGGCGCCGAGGCGGAACGGCTCAGCGAGGGCTGGTTCAGTACGAAGTACGAGGGCCGCCTCGACCCGACCGGCATCGTGAAGGGCTGGTCGGTGGAGCGAGCGGCCCGCCGCCTGGCGGACATCCCCGGGGTGAGCGGCGTGAGCGTCAACGGCGGCGGCGACGTGCAGTTGCTGGGCGTGCCGGGCCCCCAACGCCCCTGGCGCGTGGGCGTGTCCGACCCTCTGCGCCCGGGCGGCCTGGCAGCGGTCATCTCCGCCTCCGGCCTCGACGAACTGGCGGTCGCCACATCCGGCACGGCGGAGCGCGGCGCCCACATCGTCGACCCCCGCACGGGCCGCTCCGCGGTAACGGACCTGGTGGCGGTGACGGTGGTCGCCCCATCGGTGACCTGGGCGGACTGCTGGGCGACGGCGGCCTTCGCGATGGGCTCGCGGCAGGGGTTGCGCTGGCTGGAGTCACTGCCCGGCGTGGAGGCACTGCTGATCACGGCGGGCGACGAGGTGCGGTGCACGGGGGGCCTGGCAGCTCGGCTCGGGTGAGTCAGCCCACCCAGGGGCGCGGGGCTGTATCAATGTGCGGCTCCGCCGCGTGGGCGCGACCAGCCCCCACTCACCCGCAGTCGGCGAACAACCGCCACCACCCCACTCAGTGGCCGTTCTGAGCCAACCGCAACAGATGATCGGCCAAGGCCTGCCCACCCGTAGGATTCCGACTGATCAACAGCAACGTGTCGTCCCCGGCGATCGTCCCCAGAATGTCCTGCAGCTCGGCCTGATCAATCGCCGACGCCAAGAACTGCGCAGCCCCCGGAGGGGTCCGCAGAACCACGAGATTCGCCGAAGCCTCCGCAGAGATCAGCAGCTCCTGCGACAACCGCCGCATCCGCTCTTCCTTCGCCGACTCCCCCAGCGGCGCCCGAGGCGTACGGAACCCGCCCTCACTCGGCACCGCGTAGATCAGGTCACCGTCGTTGTTGCGGATCTTGACCGCGTTCAGCTCATCCAGATCCCGGGAGAGCGTCGCCTGAGTGACGCTCAGCCCGTCGTCGGCGAGCAGCTTGGCCAACTGACTCTGCGACCGCACGGGTTGCCGGTTGAGGATGTCCACGATCCGGCGGTGGCGTGCGGTGCGGGTCTGCGGCACGGCAGGCCCCCCGGCCTCGTTCGCACCGTTGTGCCCGTGGTCCTGCGCCTGACTCATCGTCGTCTCATTCCCCGGATCATCCTTCCCCGTTGGCAGCGTTCAGGATGCCGGGAAGGGCCTGAAGAAGCGCCTCCACTTCGTCGTCCCCGAGGTTCAGCGGCGGCATGAGCCGTACGACATCGGGGGCGGGCGCGTTCACCAGGAATCCGGCGTCCTGAGCCACCTGCTGCACCTTGGCGGCGAGCGGCTCGGTGAGCACGATACCCAGGAGCAGGCCCGCGCCCCGGACATAATCGATCAACGGGTGGCCAAGAGCATCGATTCCGTCGCGCAACTTCTCGCTCTGCCGCTTGACGTTCTCCAGCAATCCTTCGTTCGCAATCGTGTCCAGCACGGCGAGTCCCGCGGCACACGCGACCGGGTTCCCGCCGAAGGTCGTCCCGTGCTGACCGGGCTGCAGCAGCTCCGCCGCCCGCCCGAACGCGACCGTAGCGCCGAGCGGCAGCCCGCCGCCGAGTTGCTTGGCGAGCGTGACGACGTCCGGCAGGACGCCCTCGTGGGCCTGGTACGCGAACCAGTGCCCGGTCCGGCCCGTGCCGGTCTGCACCTCGTCGAGGACCAGCAGGGCCCCGTTGGCGGCGGTGATCGCCCGTGCCGCCTTGAGATAGCCGGCCGGCGGGACCACGACGCCGTTCTCGCCCTGGACCGGCTCGATGATCACCAGCGCGGTCTCCTCCGTCACCGCCTCGGCCAGCGCCTGCGCGTCGCCGTACGGCACATGCGTGACCTCGCCCGGCAGCGGCAGGAAGGGCTGCTGCTTGGCGGGCTGGCCGGTGAGCGCGAGGGCGCCCATGGTGCGGCCGTGGAAGCCGCCCTCGGTGGCGACGACGCGGGTCCGCCCGGTCAGCCGGCCGATCTTGAACGCGGCCTCGTTGGCCTCGGCGCCGGAGTTGCAGAAGAAGACCTTGCCGTCCCGCCCGAAGAGCTGGAGGAGCCGTTCGGCGAGCGCGACCGTCGGCTCGGCCATGAAGAAGTTGGAGATGTGGCCGAGGGACGCGATCTGCGTGCTCACGGCCTCGACGATCGCGGGGTGGGCGTGACCGAGCGCGTTGGTCGCGATGCCGCCGACGAAGTCGAGGTACTGCTTGCCCTCGGCGTCCCAGACCTTCAGGCCCGCACCGCGCACGAGAGGGAGCCGCGGGGTGCCGTAGTTGTTCATGAGCGAGCCCTGCCACCGCTGGGCGTACTCGGCGTTGGTCGCGGTCCCGGTCATTCGGCGTCCCCCTCAGGCGCGTCCGGCACGACCATCGTGCCGATTCCTTCGTCGGTGAAGATCTCCAGCAGGATCGAGTGCTGGACCCGGCCGTCGATGACCCGGGCGGTGGTCACGCCGCCCCGGACGGCGTGCAGGCAGCCCTCCATCTTCGGCACCATGCCGGAGCTCAACTCCGGCAGCAGCTTCTCCAGTTGGGAAGCGGTGAGGCGGCTGATCACCTCGTCGCTGTTGGGCCAGTCCTCGTAGAGGCCCTCCACGTCCGTGAGGACCATGAGGGTTTCGGCGCCCAGAGCAGCAGCGAGTGCCGCAGCCGCCGTATCAGCATTGACGTTGTAGACATGGTGGTCGTCCTGGGAACGGGCGATAGACGAGACGACCGGGATCCGGCCGTCGGCCAGCAGTGCCTCGATCGCGCCGGTGTCGATGTCGGTGATCTCGCCGACCCGCCCGATGTCGACCAACTCGCCGTCGATCTCGGGCTGGTGGCGGGTGGCGGTGATGGTGTGCGCGTCCTCGCCGGTGAGGCCGACGGCCAGCGGGCCGTGCTGGTTGAGCAGCCCGACCAGCTCACGCTGCACCTGTCCGGCGAGCACCATCCGTACGACGTCCATGGCGTCCTCGGTGGTGACCCGGAGCCCGGCCTTGAACTCGCTGACGATGCCGTGCTTGTCGAGGGCGGCGCTGATCTGCGGGCCGCCGCCGTGCACGACGACCGGCTTGAGGCCGGCGTGGTGCAGGAACACGACGTCCTGGGCGAACGCGGCCTTCAGGTCCTCGTCGATCATGGCGTTGCCGCCGAACTTGATGACGACGGTCTTGCCGTTGTGGCGGACCAGCCAGGGCAGCGCCTCGATGAGGATCTGGGCCTTGGGAAGCGCGGTGTGCTTCCGCGCGGGTGAGTTGCTCATGAAGAGTAGGCGCTGTTCTCGTGGACGTAGTCGGCGGTCAGGTCGTTGGTCCAGATGGTGGCGGTCTCGGAGCCGGCGGCGAGGTCGGCGACGATGTGCACCTCGCGGTAGCGCATGTCGACCTTCTCGCGGTCCTCGCCGACACCGCCGTTCTTGCACACCCAGACGCCGTTGATGGCGACGTTCAGCTGGTCCGGCTCGAAGGCGGCCTTGGTCGTGCCGATCGCGGACAGGACACGGCCCCAGTTGGGGTCCTCGCCGTGGATCGCGCACTTGAGGAGGTTGTTGCGGGCGATGGAGCGGCCCACCTCGACGGCGTCGTCCTCGGTCGCTGCGTTGATCACCTCGACCTTGATGTCCTTGCTGGCGCCCTCGGCGTCGCGGATGAGCTGCTGCCCGAGGTCGTCGCAGACCTGCCGTACGGCTTCGGCGAACTCCGCGTGTTCCGGGGTGACTTCGGACGCGCCCGAGGCGAGCAGCAGAACCGTGTCGTTGGTGGACATGCAGCCGTCCGAGTCCACGCGGTCGAAGGTGGTGCGCGTGGCCGCCCGGAGAGCCTGGTCCAGTACGTCGTCGTCGAGGGCGGCGTCGGTGGTGAGGACGACGAGCATGGTGGCGAGGCCGGGCGCGAGCATGCCGGCGCCCTTCGCCATCCCGCCGACGGTCCAGCCGCCCTTCGTCACCACGGACGTCTTGTGGACGGTGTCGGTGGTCTTGATGGCGATGGCGGCCTTCTCGCCGCCGTGCTCGGAGAGCTGCGCGGCGGCGGTCTCGACGCCGGGGAGCAGCTTGTCCATGGGGAGCAGCAGACCGATCAGACCGGTCGAGCAGACGGCCACCTCGATGGCACCTCGCCCGAGCACCTCGGCGACCTTCTCGGCGGTGGCGTGGGCGTCCTGGAAGCCCTTCGGTCCCGTACAGGCGTTGGCGCCACCGGAGTTGAGGACGACCGCGGAGACCTCGCCGCTCTTCAGGACCTGCTCGGACCACAGGACCGGGGCGGCCTTGACGCGGTTGGAGGTGAAGACGCCCGCGGCGGATCGGCGGGGCCCGTTGTTGACCACGAGGGCCAGGTCCGGGTTGCCGTTCTCCTTGATCCCGGCGGCGATGCCGGCCGCCGTGAATCCCTTGGCTGCCGTGACACTCACGGTGCGACTCCGATCGTGGAAAGCCCGGTGTTCTCGTGGAACCCGAGGGCGATGTTCATGCTCTGGACGGCACCACCGGCCGTGCCCTTGGTCAGGTTGTCGATGGCGCTGATCGCGATGATGCGGTTCGCGGCGGCGTCGAAAGCGACCTGCACCTGAACGGCGTTCGAACCGTAGACGGACGCCGTGGCGGGCCACTGCCCCTCGGGGAGCAGGTGGACGAAGGGCTCGTCGGCGAAGGCCTTCTCGTAGGCGGCGCGCACGGACTCGGCGGTGACACCGTCCTTCGCCTTCGCGCTGCACGTGGCGAGGATGCCGCGGGCCATCGGGGCGAGGGTCGGCGTGAAGGAGACGGAGACCCGCTCCCCCGCCGCCGCACTGAAGTTCTGGATCATCTCGGGGGTGTGCCGGTGGCCGCCGCCGACGCCGTACGGCGACATGGAGCCCATGACCTCGCTGCCCAGCAGATGGGGCTTGGGCGACTTGCCCGCGCCGGAGGTGCCGGAGGCGGCGACGATCACGGCCTCGGGCTCGGCGAGCGAGGCGGCGTAGGCCGGGAAGAGGGCGAGCGAGGCGGCGGTCGGGTAGCAGCCGGGTACCGCGATGCGCCTGGCCCCCTCCAGTGCGGCGCGGCCACCCGGCAGTTCGGGGAGGCCGTACGGCCAGGTGCCGGCGTGCGGGGAGCCGTAGAACGTCTCCCAGTCGCCCGCGTCCTTCAGCCGGAAGTCGGCGCCCATGTCGACGACCAGCACATCGGGGCCGAGCTGTTCGGCGACGGCGGCGGACTGGCCGTGCGGCAGGGCGAGGAACACGACGTCATGCCCGGCCAGCACCTCGGCTGTGGTCTCCTGAAGGACGCGGTCGGCGAGCGGCAGCAGATGCGGTTGCAGCGCACCGAGCCTCTGTCCCGCGTTCGAGTTGCCCGTCAGGGCTCCTATCTCGACCTCGGGGTGCGCCAGGAGCAGACGCAGCAGTTCCCCGCCCGCGTATCCGCTCGCTCCGGCCACTGCCGCACGTACCGCCATGGAATCCTCCTCCTAGACGGCATGACTATACGTTTCAGCGCACGTTTATGCAATCTCCGATCGGCGGCCGGGTGACGTCGACGGATACGACGGTCAGGCCGCCGGCCGGACGAGGCCCGACTCGTAGGCGAAGGTCACCGCCTGCACGCGGGCGCGGGCGCCGATCTTGGTGAGGAGGTTGCTGACGTGGGTCTTGACGGTGGTCGGCGCGATGGACAGCCGCTCGGCGATCTCGGCGTTGGACCAGCCCGAGGCGACGGCGACGAGGACATCGCGTTCGCGGCCGGTGAGGACGTCGAGCCCTGCGTTCCCGTGGAGGGTGCGGGCGGTGCGCTGTCGGCGGACGGCGTCGATGAGCGCGCGGGTCAGCCCGGGGGTGATGACGGCGTCCCCGGCGGCGACGATGCGGACGGCCGCGGTCAGCTCGTCCGGGGCGGCGTCGTTGAGGAGGAAGCCGCCGGCTCCGGCGCGCAGGGCGGCGTAGGCGTATCCCTCCTGGCCGGACGGGGTCAGCACCAGGACACGGGGCGGGCGCGCCAGGGTGTGGGCGGGTTCGGGGGCGCCGGGGACCCGTGCGGGCCGGGCGATGCGGCGGATGGTGTCGAGACTGTCAGGGCGGGACAGATGGGCGTCGATGAGAACGATGTCGGGGCGCAGATCGACAGCCATACGGACCGCGCCCTCCCCGTCGACGGCCTCGCCGACGACCGTCAAGTCGGGCTCGGCGGCCAGGAGCATGCGCAGGGCGAGGCGTTGGAGGGATTGGTCGTTGACGACGAGTACGGAGACCATGCCTGTCTTCTCCCTGCTGGAGCCGGGGCCACCCGTGCTGAACGAAACGGTTTCGTACATCAGATTAGCGCTGCTTTTGTAAAGCCGGAGTCAGCCGGAGTCATGAAAGGTCTAGGACTTCGCGCGGACCAGCCCGGCGTCGTACGCCATGATCACGGCCTGGATGCGGTCGCGTGCCCCGATCTTGGCGAGGACCCGTCCGACGTGCTTCTTCACGGTGGACTCGGTGAGGACGAGCCGTTCGGCGATCTCCTGCCGGCGAAGACCGCGAGCCCTGCCCCGGGTGACAGGGCGTCCGAGGACTCGTGCAGGGCGTAGACGGCCGACCCGGCGTTGCTGGGGAAGTAGGGGGTCAGCGTGTCGTACCAGGAGTCGGGCAGCAGCGAGGCCAGGCCGGGCAGGATCAGCAGGACGCCGACCAGGGCCGCGATGGCCCCGGCGGAGGAGCGGATCAGGACTCCCAGGGCGACGCCGAACACGGCCACCAGGGCGAGGTAGACACCGGCTCCGGCCAGACTGCGCAGGACGCCGTCGTCGCTCAGGGAGAGCGCGATCCGCTCGCCGTCCAGGCCCGGGGTGCCCAACTGGAACGCGGCGAGCGCGCCTATCGTGGCGAGGACCAGGGCGATGGGCCCGATCACGAGGGCCGTGGACCACAGCACCGGCAGCCGGCGCGGTACGGCGGCGAGGGTGGAGCGGATCATGCCGGTGCTGTACTCGCCGGCGGAAGCCAATACCCCGAGGACGCCGATGGCCAGGGACGCGAAGGTCACACCGGTCAGGGCCAGACTGACCGCGTCACTGTCGCCGCCGGAGCCCCCTGGGCCGGGCGGCCCGCCGGTCGCGGCGGCGTCCGGACTGTAGGTGTAGGCCGCCACCGCCCCGAAGAGGACCAGCAGGAACACGGCGACGCCCAGGGTGATCCAACTGGAGCGCAGCGACCAGAACTTGGCCCACTCCGAGCGAAGGACCCGCAGGGCGGTCACCTTGTAGGTCGTCGTGCGAGCGGGGACGGGAGCAAGGCTGGTGACGGTCATCAGGCGGCCTTTCGCTCGGTGCCGGCCGGAGCACTCTGGTACTCGACGACATCGCGGGTGAGTTCCATGAACGCCGCCTCCAGGGAGACGGCCTGCGGAGTGAGTTCGTACAGCGGCACCCCGTGCTGCGCGGCGACCGCCCCGATCTCGCGGGCGTCGCGGCCTGTGACCAGCAGTTCCTCGGCGGAGGAGGAGCTGATCGTGACGTCCGGGCCGGCCAGCAGCGAGCGCAGCCGCATGGCCTCGGTGGTGGCGACCTTCACGCCGCCACCGCCGGCCTCGCGGGTGAAGTCGTCGACCGTGGTGTCGGCCAGCAGACTGCCCCGCCCGATGATCACCAGGTGGTCGGCGATCAGCGCGGTCTCGCTCATCAGGTGCGAGGAGAGCATCACGGCCCGCCCCTCGTCGGCCAGGGAGCGCAGCAGGTTGCGCACCCACAACACGCCCTCGGGGTCGAGGCCGTTGACCGGTTCGTCGAGCATGACGATCGCCGGGTCGCCGAGCAGGGCGGAGGCGATGCCGAGCCGCTGGCCCATGCCGAGCGAGAAGGCGCCGACCCTCTTGCCGGCCACGCTGGTCAGCCCGGCCAGCTCGATGACCTCGTCGACCCGGCGCCGCGAGATGCCGTGGGTGTACGCGAGCGCCATCAGGTGGTTGAACGCGCTGCGCCCCGGATGGACGGACTTGGCCTCCAGCAGCGTGCCGATCTACTGCAAGGGCGCCGCGTGCCTGGCGTACGACTTGCCGCCCACGGTGACCGAGCCCTTGGTGGGCGCGTCCAGGCCGAGGATCATGCGCATGGTCGTGGACTTGCCCGCACCATTGGGGCCGAGAAAGCCGGTGACCTCACCGGGCCGGACGGTGAAGCTCAGGTGGTCGACGACCGTCTTGTCGCCGTACCGCCCGTCAGCTCACGCGCTTCGATCATGGGAGTGGCCTTTCCTGCCTGGGGCTGGACTTCGAATCTATGAGCGCGGCAGGTCGACGCTCTGGGACCGGAGGGGAATCTTCGGCGCCTCGGTGGTACCGCGGTACCACCGCGATCGCCCGGCCCTGAAGACGTGAGAGACGGCTCCGGTACGTCGGTACCGGAGCCGTCTCTCAGTGGAACCCCGCGCGAACTACCGCTGCTTGATCCGCAGGAAGGTGATCGAGTTCGCCGGGAACGTGTACGAGAACGAGTCGTCGACCCCTGAGAAGGTGGACGTCACCGGCGCGACCGGCGTCGCCGTCTCGGAGTTCACCGCGTTCGGGTCGGCCGTCAGCGTCGTCACCCGGGCCTTGGAGGCGACCTTCGCGCCGCCGAGGTCGATGGCCGTACGTGCCGCCGTGGACTGGGCGTTGACGACCTTGACGATCAGGTCACCGGTCTTCTTGTCCTTGGTGACGACCTGGCGGAACGGCTCGGCCGGCTTGTCGTCCTTGAAGCTGCCCCACTCCTGGCCGTCCAGGTAGAGGGTGACCTGCCGGCCCCGCACCTTGACCTGGATGTCGTAGGTACGGCCCGTCTCGATCGACCCGGCCTTGGAGATCAGCGTCCCCTTGCCGCCGTCCACGGCCTGTTCGACGGCGGACTGGGTGTTGTTCCAGCCGCCCAGGTTCCACCAGTAGTAGTTGCCGGTGTCCTTGACGCCGAAGGCGACGAGGAATCCCTCCTTGCCGGACTTCTTGGTGGCCTTCACCTTCAGGTCGTAGTCGTGCCAGGTCGGGTCGCCGGCCGAGACCAGGGTGTTCTCGGCGGCCACGTCGCTCTGCACGTACTGCCCGTCCTGGATGCTCCAGCTGCCGGCGCCCGTGTGCTTCCACTGAGCGGCGTCACCGCTGAAGTCGTCGTTGAGCAGCGTCTTGCCGTCCGCGTCGGTGACCGAGACATCGTCGTACGCCGCCGTGGTCGCCCACGTCGACAGGCCGACCGCGCCGGTGATCGGACCCTGCAGCGACGGAGTTCCGGTGGCCGTCGAGGGCACCACCCGGTCGCCGACGTTGGTCATGAACAGCTTCTGGACCTCGTAGTTGGCGGAGTTCCAGGAGGCGTGGTTGTTGAACCACACCAGGTCCGGGCGCCACTGCACATAGTCCTCGTTGGCGAACAGCGGGGCGTACGAGGCGAGTTTGACGACGTCCGCGTTGCGCTCCAGGCCGGTCATGAACGCGGCTTCGGCGAGGCCGTTCTTGAAGGCGTTGCCCTGGGAGGCGTACTCACCGAGGAAGACCTTCGGGCCGCCGCGGTCGTAGGAGTCGTAGCGGTCGTTGTTCTGGAGGAACCACTGCGGGCTGTTGTAGTAGTGCTCGTCGACCATGGCGACCTTCTCCTGGCGGTTGAGCTGCCAGGCCGTGTCGAAGGTCTGACCGGCGTCGTCCGGGCCGGAGTTGGAGACGACGGTGATGTCCGGGTACTTGGCCTCGATCGCGGCGCGGAACTGCTTGAACCGGGCCATGAACTCGACCGGCAGGTTCTCCTCGTTGCCGACCCCGATGTGCGTGAGGTGGAAGGGCTTGGGGTGGCCCATCTGCGCGCGCTTCTTGCCCCAGGTCGACGTCACCGGTCCGCCTGCGAACTCGATGAGGTCGAGGGCGTCCTGGATGTGCCGCTTGAGCAGGGCGTCGTCGTCGGTGGCCTTGTTCTGGCCGCAGCCGGTCACCAGGGCCGGGACGACGGGCAGCGGCATGGCGCCGATGTCCTCGGCGAAGCGGAAGTACTCGTAGTAGCCGAGGCCGTAGGACTGGTTGTAGCCCCAGAAGTTGGAGTTGGTCGCGCGCTCCTCGACCGGGCCGATGGTGTCCTTCCACTGGTAGGAGCGCTTGCGCTGCCAGTTGGAGGCCTCGCTGTAGTCCTCCATGGAGCCGGTGTTGACCAGGCAGCCGCCGGGGAAGCGCAGGAAGCCGGGGTGCAGGGCCGCGACCTTCTCGGCGAGGTCCTTGCGCAGACCGTTGGCCTGGTGCTTGTAGGTGTCGCGCGGGAAGAGGGACACCATGTCGAGGGCCGCCGCGGCAGCGGAGGCGACGGTGAGGCGGCCGTCGCTGCTGGTGCGGGTCGCGGTGAAGGTGGCGCGGTACTTGGCCCAGCCGCTCTTCTTCACGGCCACCTCGCGGGCGGTGGCGAGGGTGCCGTCGGCGTCCTGGAGAGTGACGGTGAGGGCGGTGCCGCCCTCGGCGCGCGCCCACACCGAGAAGTCGTACTTCTTGCCCGCCTCGACGTGGATGCCGGTGTTGTAGCCGCCGTTCGTGACGGCCGAACCGGCGCCCAGGGACAGGTAGTTGCGGTTGCGCTCGCCCAGCCGGCCGGCGTCGTTCACCACCTGTCCGGTGCCGTCGACCGTCCAGGAGGTGAGGGGCGTGTACGACCGGTTGTCGTCCGTCGAGTACTCGAAGGACCGGTTCTGCACGAGCTCGGCGTACAGACCGCCGTCCGCGGCCCGGTTGATGTCCTCGAAGAAGACGCCGTACATCGTGTCGTCGATCTTCGCGCCCTTGGCGGCGGGGTCGACGGTGATCGCGTAGTCGGCGACGTCCTCGGCGTGGGCGGGGGCGGGGATGAGGCCGGCCGCCACCAGGAAGGCGGTGGCGGCGATGCCGTATCTCCAGCGCGTGCGTGACATGAACACTCCGCGGCTCGATGTTCGAAATATCAGACAATGATCAGCACTTCGAACGGCAAGATAGGGAGGGGGCTTCGAGAGCGTCAACAGGTCGGTCGGTATCGAAAGTGTCGGAAGCGGTCGGAGGTGAGGGACGGATGGGCGAGTTCTGGCCGGTTCCGGATGTGCTGACGTATCTGGCCGGGAGCTGGCGCGTCGAGCGGTCGGTGCGGGATCTCGCGAGCGGGGACGAAGGGGCGTTCTCCGGTACGACGGTTTTCGGCCGCCTCGCTGAAGGCGGACTGCTGCACGAGGAGTCCGGCACTTTCGTCTGGCAGGGCGTCGGACGTCCCGCCGAGCGGACGCTGCGCTTCCTGCCGGGCGCGACACCGGGCACCGCGGACGTGCGCTTCGCCGACGGACGGCCCTTCCACGACCTGGACCTGGCCTCCGGGCGGCACATCGCCGACCACCCCTGCTCGGCCGACCTCTACCGGGGCGAGTTCACCGTCCTGGACGAGGACCGCTGGCGGTCGGTGTGGCGGGTGCGCGGCCCGGCCAAGGACCTCGTCCTCACGACCGACTACGCGCGCGAGGGCTGAGCCGGCGCCCCGTCGAAGCGGAGGTTCCAGCGGCCCGCCCGGCCGGTCACGGTGGTCGTCGACAGGGGGCGTACGTCGAGGTTCCAGTACGTGGCGGGCGGCGCCTTCAGCACGTACACCAGGGCGGCCCGGATCACGGACGGTTCGGCCACGGCGACGATCCGGCCGCCGTCCTCCACGGGCCGGGTGTCCAGCCAGCCGCCGACCCGGGAGATGAACGCCAGCAACGACTCCCCGCCGTGCGGTGTGCCGCGCGGGTCGGCCAGCCAGGCGTCCACCGCCTCCGGCTCCCGGGCCATCGCCTCACCCAGGGTCAGCCCGCGCCAGCGGCCCATGTCACAGTCGCGCAGGGCGAGTTGCACCAGCGGGGCATACCCGAGGGCGTCGCCGGTGGCGCGGCTGCGCGGGGTCGGCGAGCAGTAGCGCAGCTCGGCGGCGGCCAGCGGCAGCAGGTCGCGCGCGACGCCCTGCACCTCGTCCCAGCCGGCCTGGTCCAGCGGCCGGTCGTCCTCGAAGCGCTCGGCGAGCAGCGGTGAGCTGCGCGCGGCGGCGACGAACGTGACCCGAAGTGGCATGCGGCGATGGTGTGACGCGAAAGTGCGCAGGTCAAGAGGTGTTGTGGAGGAGTCACCGAGGGTGGACGAATCCTTACTGCGGGGTCAGGATCAGGCGGACAAGTCGCCAGAAAACAGAGCTGTTGGAAGTTCAAGCAGTGCCGCCGGAAGGATAGTTCCGCCGGCGACTCCGCTAGAAGTACAGCGCCATCCATTGGTCCGGCCGCTCCAGCGGCGCGAACCCGAGCTTCTCGTAGACCCCGTGCGCGTCGTGCGTGGCGAGCAGCATGCGCTTGATGCCGTACGGCCGCAGGTGCTCGCGTACGCCCCCGACGAGCGCCGTCCCGATGCCCTTGCCGCGCACCGACGGGGCGACGTACACATCGCACAGCCACGCGAAGGTAGCCCGGTCGGTGACGACCCGGGCATACGCCACCTGCTCCCCCGAAACCGTCTCGTACACCCCGAAGTTCAGCGACCCCTCGATCGCCCGGTCCTGCTTGTCGCGCGCCCGCCCGATCGCCCAGTACGCGTCGGTGGACAGCCACCTGTGCACACGCTCCGCGTCGACGCGGTCGGGGTCGGTCGAGATCTCGTAGCCCTCGGCGAGGGGCGGGGTGTCGGTCATGCGGCGAGACTCGCAGGACGGCGGCGCCGGCGTCGAGCGGATTTCCCCGGTGGGCGGGGCGTTGTCAGTGGTGGGTGCGATGCTGCGGGCATGACTGGGACGACGACTGCCGCGGACTACGCGTGGCTGGAGGAGCAGTACGAGAACCTGACGCAGGCGTACTGCGTCACGCTGGTCCGCGGACTGACTCCCGAGGAACTGCTCCGCGAACTGGCTGCCGAGCCAGGGCCACGGATCACCGGCGTGGACGGCCTGTGCGAGCCCTCGTACGACGATCGCGGGGCGTACCGCCTGTTCGTCGGGGCGACCCCGGTCGGCGGCTGGTCCCTCATGGTCGAGTTCAACGGCTACCTCGGCGTCACGAACGAAGCCATGATCCCCCTCTCACGCGGCCGCACGGTGGTCTCCCACTTCCTCAACGTCAACGCGGTGGACCACTTCTGCTGGTACGAGGACGGCGAGCTGCGCCTGCACTTCGAGCCGCTCTTCGCCTACTACCGCGACGGCACCCATCCCGACGAACTTCTGGAGGAAATGCGGGAGTCGGGCTTCGACCTGATCGAGCACGACGAGGACGACGAGCGGGACTACGAGGGACTGACCGGCGCCTCCTTCGCCCTCGCCCACCGCATCACCGGCATACGCCTGACCCCGGAGCTGTTCGCGTCGGCCGAGTTCAGCTGCGGTGTCGCCCCGGTACCCCACGGCTAGAGCACCTCGTCACAGGCGGCCCGCAGCCGCCGTACCCCCTCCGTGATCTCCCCCACCCCCGCCACCGCCGCGAAGCTCAACCGCACATGCCCGGCCGGAGGCTCCGCGCTGAAGTACGGGCGGCCCGGGGTGATGGCGACGCCCGCGCGCAGGGCGGCGGCGTTCAGGGCCGATTCGTCGGCGCCGTCGGGAAGGCGGAGCCACAGGTGGTAGCCGCCGGACGGGATGTGCGGGAGGGCGAGTTCGGGGAGGTCGAGGCGCAGGGCGGCTGTCATCGCGTCGCGGCGGGTCTTCAACTCGGCGGAGATCGCCCGCAGATGGCGCGGCCAGGCGGGCGAGCCGACGAGTTCGAGCGCGGCCTCCTGCAAGGGCCGGGGCACGAAGAAGGTGTCGACGACCTGGATGGCGCGCAGCCGCTCCAGCACCGGGCCCCGGGCGGCGAGCGCGCTCACCCGGAAGCTCGGCGAGGTCGCCTTGGTCAGCGAGCAGACGTGGACGACGACGCCGTCGGGGTCGTCGGCGGCCAGCGGACGCGGCAGGGGCCCGGCGTCCTCGTGCACCAGCCGTCGTACGAAGTCGTCCTCGACGACGAAGGCACCGGCCTGCCGCGCGATGCGCAGCACCTCGCCGCGGCGCTCGGGGGCGAGCATCGCGCCGGTCGGGTTCTGGAACAGTGGCTGGCAGACGAACACGCGGGCGCCGGTCGCGCGGAAGGCGTCGGCGAGCAGGGACGGCCGTACACCGTCCGGGTCGACCGGGACCGGGATCGGGCGCAGGCCGGCCGCGCGGGCGATCGCCAGCATGCCGGGATACGTCGGCGACTCGACCAGCACCGGCGCACCCGGCGGTGCGAGCGCCCGCAGTGCGATCGTCAGCGCCGACTGGCCGCCGGCGGTGATCAGCACCTCGGCCGCCGTGACGGCGCCGCCCGGCCCGCCGATGCTGCGCGCGAACCATTCCCGCAGCTCCGGCAGCCCCTCCATGGGCGGCCTCCCCCACGCCCCGGGCCGGCGTCCGGCTCGCGACAGCGCGGCGGCCATCGCCCGCTCCGGCTGCAACGACTGGTGCAGATAGCCGCCGTTGAACTCGATCACGCCGGGCGGCGGGGCGGTGAGCGAGGCCAGCACCCCCGAGGCGTCCACCGAGCGCGGTACGAGCTCCGCGGCGGCGTCCGCGCTGAGCGTGACCTCCTGCCAGGAGGTGTCCCCGACCGGGGCGGCCTGCGGACGGGGTTCGGCGCGGAACGCTCCGGCGCCGGGCCGGGTGACGACCAGCCCCTCGGCGGCCAGTTGCCCGAGGGCACGGGAGACGGTCACCGGGCTCACCCGGAACCGCTCGACGAGGGCCCGACTTGACGGGAGCTTTCCACCTGGAGAGTAGCGGTCCAGTTCCCGTCGTAGCTGATCCGCCAGTTCACCGACACTGCTACGCTCTTGCATGAGAGCAGAGAATAGCGCTACCGCCACGACGTCGATAGCAGTCACCACTCCGGCCGTCTCGGCAGCGCCGGCCACCCCGAGCACGCCGACAGCCCAGGCCGCCCCCGCCAGGACCACCGTCCGCGGCACGCTCCAAGCCGCCCTCGGTGTCGCGGCCTTCTCCCTCACGTTTCCCGCCACCGCCTGGGGCCTGGAGGGATTCGGACCCTGGTCCCTGGTCGGCGTACGCTCCGTACTGGCCGCGCTGATCGCGGGCGGCTGTCTGCTCGCCCTGAGGGTGCCGCTCCCCGCCCGCCGCCACTGGGCGGGCCTCGCGGTGGTCGCCGCCGGAGTGGTCCTCGGCTTCCCGCTCTTCAGCACGCTCGCGCTCCAGACGTCCACCACGGCGCACGCCGCCGTCGTGGTCGGGCTGCTCCCGCTGACCACCGCGCTGTTCTCCGCCCTGCGCGTCGGCACCCGCCCCTCGCGCACCTTCTGGACGGCGGCGCTCGTGGGCGCGGGCGCCGTGGTCGCCTTCACCGTGCAGCAGAGCGGCGGCGCCCTGACCACGGCCGACCTGTACCTGTTCGTGGCGCTGCTGGTGTGCGCGGCCGGCTACACCGAGGGCGGCCGGCTGGCCCGGGTCATGCCGGGCTGGCAGGTGGTCGGCTGGGCCCTGGTGCTGGCCCTGCCGCTCACCGTTCCGGCCGCCGCCGTGGCGCTGTCGTACGAGCCCGTGGACCTGAACTGGCACGGCGTGGCCGGACTGCTGTGGGTCGCGGCGGGATCGCAGTTCCTCGGCCTGGTCGTCTGGTACCGGGGCATGGCCGCCATCGGCATCCCGAAGGCCAGCCAGTTGCAGTTGGCGCAGCCCCTGCTCACACTGGTGTGGTCGGTGCTGCTGCTGGGCGAGCACCTGACAGTGGCCGCCCCGTTGACGGCCGCGGCGGTGCTCGTGTGCATCGCCGTGACCCAGCGGGCGCGTGGCTGAGCGGACCCGTACGACCCACCGCCAACCACCGCTCCACGCCGTAGACTCAAGGCCACGGACCGCTGCTCCCGCTCCTGGTGAGGAGGACCGACAGATGCGTGCAACCGTGGGCGACCAGCTTGTCCAGCACGGCAGGGTGGTCGGGCAACACGACAAGGTCGGCGAGATCGTCGAAATCCTGGGCCAGGAGGGCAACCCTCCGTACCGCGTCCGTTTCCAGGACGGGCACGAGGGCCTGTGCTCCCCCGGCCCCGACACCGAGATCCGTCACAAGGACATGACGAAGTAGCTCGACGAGCAGATCAGCGCGGGGTCCTCGCCGGCTGCCCATAGTGGTCGGCGACTACCCGCGCCATGGCCCCGATCCGGTCCGTGGCCACGTCCTTCGCGGCGAAGAAGACGTGCCCGTGCGCCTCCGGGTGCTCCTTGGCCAGCGTGAGGTGCCGCGACAGCTCGGCCGGGTCCTGCCAGGCCGCGGGCTGCGCCGGATCACCGGCCTTGTACAGCGCCTCGCCGAGGTACAGCCGCGTCCTGCTGCCCCGCGCCACCTCCGCCCACCAGGACACGAGCTTGGCGTAGTCGGCGGCGGCGAAGCCGATGTTCCAGTACAGCTGCGGGCAGATGTAGTCGATCCAGCCCTCGCGGACCCACTTGCGGGTGTCCGCGTACAGGTCGTCGTACGTCTGCACCCCCGCCCGTGAGTCGGAGCCGAGCGGGTCGGTGGCGGCGTTGCGCCACACGCCGAACGGGCTGATGCCGAACTGTGTGGTGGGCCGGATCCGCCGGATGCCGGCCGCCATCTCGACGACCAGCTTGTCGATGTTGTCCCGCCGCCAGGCGGCCCGCGTCGCGAAGCCGCCGCCGTAGCGGTCGTAGGCGTCGGTGTCGTCGAAGGTCTGGCCCGCCACGGGATAGGGGTAGAAGTAGTCGTCGAAGTGAACCCCGTCGACCTGGTACTTCTCCACCGCGTCGAGCATCGCCTGCTGCACGAAGGTGCGGACCTCGGGCAGCCCCGGGTTGTAGTAGAGCTTGCCGCCGTACGTGACCACCCACTCCGGGTTCTGGCGGGCGGGGTGGGACTTGGCGAGCTTGCTCGGATCCGTGTGGTTGGCGATGCGGTACGGGTTGAACCAGGCATGCAGCTGCAGACCACGGTCGTGGGCCTCCGCGACGGCCGTGCGCAGCGGGTCCCAGCCGGGGTCCTTGCCCTGCGTACCGGTGAGGACCTGCGACCACGGCTCGTACGGCGAGGGCCACAGGGCGTCGGCCGTGGGCCGCACCTGGAGGACCACCGTGTTGAGGCCGTTGTCCACCGCCGTGTCCAGGTGGGCGAGCAACTCGTCGCGCTGCTCGTCCGCGGTCAGCCCCGGCTTGGAGGGCCAGTCCCGGTTCGTCACGGTGGCCACCCACACGCCGCGCATCTCCCGGACCGCCCGTCGCCGACCCGGGTCCGACCCGCGCGCCAGGGCGGAACTCGCCGCCACCGCGCCGCCTCCCGCCACGAGTGCAGACAAGGCGGTCACCGTGAACGCCCGTCGTGACAGCCGTGACTTCCGGTGCAGCATCTCTTCGTACCTCCGTGTGCCGTGGTCAAGGGCCCACCCCGCAGCAGATCCGTACGTTCCGGATCGCGCCCGCGCCAGCTTTTCATGAGGCACCCGAACGATCGATCAAACTTCGCCGAAGGTAACGTGCAGGTTTGGAGCAGGCGCCGAACAACGGCGGACCTGTCGCAGTCGTGGATCAGCGAAGGGGACGATGTGACCGGCATCTCCGGAGATATTGCACGCGTCGGTGTGGTGGGCTGTGGCCAGATGGGAGCGGGCATCGCCGAGGTGTGCGCCCGCGCCGGCCTGGACGTGAAGGTCGCCGAGACCACCGGCGAGGCCCTGGAGATCGGCCGCACCCGGCTGTTCAACTCCCTGGCCAAAGCTGCCGAGCGCGGCAAGATCAGCGAGGAGGAGCGGGACGCCACGCTGGCACGGCTGTCGTTCACCACGGACCTCGGCGAACTCGCCGACCGCGATCTGGTGATCGAGGCCGTCGTCGAGAACGAGCAGGTGAAGACCGAGATCTTCCAGGTGCTCGACCAGGTCATGACCCGCCCGGACGCCATCCTCGCCTCCAACACCTCCTCGATCCCGCTGGTGAAGCTGGCGGTCGCCACCTCGCGCCCCGACCAGGTCATCGGCATCCACTTCTTCAACCCGGCCCCGGTGCAGAAGCTCGTCGAGCTGATCCCGGCCCTCACCACCTCCGAGGGCACGATCGCCCGCGCCCAGTCCTTCGCCGAGAAGCTGCTCGGCAAGCACGCGATCCGCGCCCAGGACCGCTCCGGCTTCGTGGTCAACGCACTGCTGATCCCCTACCTCCTCTCCGCGATCCGGATGTTCGAGTCGGGCATCGCCAGCCGCGAGGACATCGACAACGGCATGGAGCTGGGCTGCGCCCACCCGATGGGCCCGCTGAGGCTGTCCGACCTGATCGGCCTGGACACCGTCGCCTCGGTGGCGCAGAGCATGTACGACGAGTTCAAGGAGCCCCTGTACGCCGCTCCCCCGCTGCTGCTGCGCATGGTCGACGCGGGCCGGCTGGGCCGCAAGACCAACTCCGGCTTCTACACCTACGGCTGATTACAGACGGTCAGATTCCGGCCAAGTACACGGGCCCGGCACCGAGAAGGTGCCGGGCCCGCGCCATTCACACACCGTGTGCACTCCGGGCTCGCATATGCCCCTCGCACACTCTCCCCATGCGTCCACCAGGCGAGTTCACTTTCCCTGCGCATGCAAGGGATGACAGATGACTACGGAAAGGAGCGGACACGTGACCGCCGATCCCGAGCATCCAGTCGTATCTGGAGAACTCGCAGAGTTACGACGTCGACTCGACGTCGCCTACGCCCGCGTGGAGGGCGGGCTGGCTCTGCTGTCGCACCGCACCGAGGAGACCGCCAAGGAGATCGACGAGCTGAACACCCGGATCCACACACTGGAACACGCGCGCTGGCCGCTGCCCGCGGTCGCCGCCCTCACCGCCGTGGGTGCTCTCGTCGTGGCGATCTGGCAGGCCGTCGGGCACTAGCGCGGGGACGTCCGCTCAGCGCAGGACGTCCTGCCCCAGCCTGAGATGGTGCAGCATCAGTAAGGCGGCCGCCATGTTGGCGGCCGGGACCTCCCCACGGGCGACCATGTCGGGGACGAGCTTGAGCGGAACCCATTCCCGGCGGTCCGACTCGAAGTCGTCCACGGGATGTCCGACGTACTCGCCCTCGTCGGCCCAGTAGATGTGGTGCCGGGCGTCGGTGAGCCCGTTGGAGGGCTCCACGCTCATGAGGTGGTGCAGGGGTCCCGGCCGCCAGCCGGTCTCCTCCTCCAGCTCCCTGGCGGCCGCGCGGGCGATGTCCTCGCCGTCCTCGACGACGCCCGCCGCGAGTTCCCACCCCCAGCTGTCGGTGATGAAACGGTGGCGCCACAGGAGGAGGACTTCATTGGCCTCGTTGACCACCGTGGCCACGGCGACCGGCCGCATCCGTATGAGGAAGTGGTCCAGGTGCCGGCCGTCGGGCAGCTCCACGTCTGCCAGGTTGACGGTGAACCAGCGGTTTTCATACACAGTTTGTTCGTTCTGTTTCGTCCACTGCACGGTTCTGCCACCTTCCGTCGAGTAAGTGGCAATATCGCAGCAGGGACTATGAGGTGTCGGCGTTCGAGTGCCGGCCTGACACCGGCCTAGAGCGGTACGCGCAGTGCTCCGTCGATGAGTTCGGCGGCCTCTGCCGTGCCCGCGCCGCCGCTGCGCACCAGGTGTTCGCGTACCGCCCGGAGTCTGTCGCGCAGGCGCTGGGACTCCATTCCCCGCGCCTGCTCGGCCATCTGCACCGCCATGGCCACCGCCTTGTCGGCGTTGCCCCGGCGCAGCTCGATGGTGCTGAGCATGCCCAGCCGGTGCACCCGGCCCCGGTCGTGGGCGGGATTGTCTACGGCGGCCGCGGCGTGCTCCCCCGCGGCCGCCAGCTCCCCGAGACTCAGCAGCGCCTCCGCCACCTGGACGTTGACGAGTCCGGGCTGGACATAGCCCGTCTCATCGGGTTCGTACCCGCGGTGGATGCGATCGGCGGCCTGCTCGGCACGCCGGATGCAGGACAGGGCGCTCGTGCCGTCGCCGAGGTGGGCGTACGCCTTCGCCTGCATCGCGTACAGATCGGAGGCGAGCGCCGGGGTGATGTGCTTGCCGGCCGCCCGCAGCGCGGCCTCCGCGAAGGCGACGGCCTGCCGGAACTCCCGCATGAACAGCGCCTGGTTGACCAGCAGCGCGATCACATAGGCTCCCAACCCCCGGTCCCCACTGGCCTTGGCGAGCCGCAGCGCCTGATGGAAGTAGCGCTGGGCGAGCCCGTGCGCGTCGGAGTCGTACGCGCAGATACCCGCGACCGCCACCAACCCCCCGGTGGCACGGTGCAGTTGACGGCCCGTGGCATCGGTGTAGCTGCCGCGCAACAGCGGGGCGGCCTCCGCGTTCAGGAACCCGACGATCCGGGTGCGGGTCGCTATGCCGCCCGCCTTGCGGTACATCTGCTCGTAGTGGGTGCGGGCGGCACGCAGCATCTCGATGTCGCCCGGGGTGACCCGATGCCGCCCCCCGCGCGAGACATCGACATCCTCGGGCGGGTTCTCCCACTCCCACACGGGCATCACGGCGGGCGTGCCGGTGACCGCGGGCGCACCCAGGATGTGGGGCCGCTGCTGCTCGTCGGAGCGCCACAACGCGGTGGCCCGCTCGACGAAGCCGGACAGCGAGGTGGCGTGCGCGGTGGCCGGTTCGCCGGGTACGCCGAGGCCGATGTCGTCGAGCGTGACGGGACGGTGCAGCCGTGCGGCGAGCACCTCGCAGATCAGGTCGGGCACCTGGCCGCGCGGCCGCTGGCCCTTCAACCACCGTGCGACGGCGGTGTGTTCGTATCTCAGCGCGATCCCGCGCGCCCGCCCCGCCTGGTTCACGTGCGCTGCCAGCCCCGCGTGCGAGACCCCGGCCTCGTCCAGGATCGCGTCGAGCAGAGTGTTGGGCTGCATGTATGCCCCCCGGGTGGCCTCGGTGCGGACAGAGTAGTGCGAACCGCTTCACACGGGGTGTGAAGCGAGTGCTCGAATCCGTAGGGTGCGCGCGCTGTTGCGGAGAGTTCCCATCCAGTTGACTGAAATGCCTCGCAAGAGGCCGGCCGGGCCGCCGGCTCCCCCTCGTACAGTGCGGCGGCCCGCCTCCGCGCCGTCCGCCCAGCTGCCTGCCCGACACTCCGTGGCGGGGCGGACGGCGTCGCCGCGCCGACGCTGCGCTGGCAACGCCGGGTGACTAAACGTCGTTGCGCTAACGGTGATTTGTCGGCTGCGGGTTCGTTGTGGCTGGTCGCGCAGTTCCCCGCGCCCCTAGGGCGTCGCACTGGACCCTCGCTCGGTCGTTCCGTAGTACCAGTAGCGCTACGTCGTCTGCCGGTCGTCCTCTTGTGTGGCGGAGGAGGGCCGCGAAGAGTGTGCGCAGTATCGATTGAGGTGTGATGGGTTGGCCGTGTGCGACGCCGACGAGCGCCGCCTGCAGGGAAAAGAACCGGCCTCTCGCGTCCCTCGCGTCCTCGACGCCGTCCGTGTACAGGACCAGCGAGTCGCCTGGCTGAAGGGCCCCGCAGGGCAACGGCGTCAGTTCGGCGGGGAGGGGGAACGGGCCGAGGGGCGGGAGGGGATCGGCGCCGGCGAGAGGGCCTACGCCTCCGTCCGTCAGCAGATAAGGCCAGGGATGACCGCAGTTGAGGGTGGTCATCTCGCCGTCCCCTCCGATCTCCAGCAGCAGGAGGGTCACGAACTCCTCGGCGACCGGGGTGTCGGGCTCCAGGCCGGAGGCGGGGTGCTCGTCCCGTGCCCGCTCGCGCAGGTGCCGGGCCAGGG
The DNA here is from genome assembly GCF_044453205.1 of Streptomyces sp. NPDC051738. NCBI lineage: Bacteria > Bacillati > Actinomycetota > Actinomycetes > Kitasatosporales > Streptomycetaceae > Streptomyces > Streptomyces sp. NPDC051738. The sequence continues at coordinate 72,804 of NZ_JBITCM010000009.1, forward strand.
CCCGCTCCAGTCTGCGCAGCACCTCGCCCAGGTCGGGTTCGTCGTGGACGGCCTCGCGGAAGCTGCCGAGGAGGGCGGCCACCGTGCCGATGGCGGCGATGCCATGGCCGCGTACGTCGCCCATCACCGCCCGTACGCCGTGCTCCGTGGCGACGACCTCGTACAGGTCACCGCCGACACACGCGTCACGGTCCGCGGAGAGCTGCGCGGCGGCGACGTTCAGCCCGTCGATGCGCGCGGGCAACGGCCGCAGCAACGCGTTCTGCGCGGCACCGGCGACCTTGCGGACCTGCCTGAGCTCACGCAGCAGTGCCTGCCGGACATGCAGGATCAGTCCGGTCCCCACGGCGAAGAAGACGGCACTGGTGACGACGCGAGCCTCAAGGCTGTCCTCCTGAGCGAGCGGACAGGCCAACTTGTACGTGATCGCCATCGCACCCCAGGCGGTGGGCAGCCCCATCGCCAACACCTTCCGGGGAACCCGAGCCTTGATGCGGAACATGCCTATGGCCCCCCAATAGGCCCTGACAACGCAGACGGACCGACCCCGAAAGGCCGGTCCGATTCTGTCGAGAGATGGCCCGGAAGTACCAGATCACCAGGAGAAGTCACCCTATTGAGTGAGGTGACTGCAACGCGCCCCTTCAGGGGCGCGGGGAACTGCGCGACCAGCCACGACGAACCCGCAGCCGCCGAACAAACAGCAGTCCCCCGCCCCTTGGGCGCACTAACCCCGCAGAACAGCCCCCGTACGCTCGCCCGCGAGGGCAACCGCCGCGTCCCTCGCAGCCGACGCCTCATCAACCGTCAGCGTCCGGTCCCCCGCGCGGAAGCGCAACGCATACGCCAGCGACTTCTTCCCGTCACCGAGCTGCTCGTCATTGACGTACACGTCGAACAGCCGGATCCCCTCAAGAAGTTCACCCGCCCCCGCACGCAACGCCGCCTCGACCTCCGCCGCCGGCACCGGCTTGTCCACCACGAGGGCGACATCCTGCGTGGCCACCGGGAACGTGGAGATGCTCGGCGCCTGCGGCGTACCGTCCCCGACCTGCTCCAGCGCGTCCAGGTCCAGCTCCATCGCACAGGTACGCGCGGGCAGACCCAGCCTCTTCAGCACACCCGGGTGCAGCTCACCGGCGTACCCGATGACCCGCTCGGCGCCCTCCACGGTGATCGCCAGCGCGGCGCACCGGCCGGGGTGCCACGGGCCGTACTGCCCGCTCCCCACGATCAGTTCGGCCCCGGCCTCACGGGCCACGAGCCGCGCCGCCTCCACCGCGTCGGCCCAGTCGGCCGGACGGCCCTTGCCCCACCAGCCGGCCTGCTCCCGCGCACCGGCGAGGACGACGGCCACATGCCGCGGCTGCTCGGGCAGCACGGCGTTCAGCGCGGCGATCTCCTCGTCGGTCGGACGCCGGTCGACGGACAGGTGCCCGGCGACGCTGAGCTCCTCTCGCGGCTGGAAGACCAGGCCCGTCTCGAACAGGGCCAGATCGTGCGAGCCCCGCCCGTCGTTGCGCCGCAGCGCACCGAGCAGACCCGGCAGCAGCGACGTACGGAGCGCGGGCTCCTCGTCGTTGAGCGGGTTGGTCAGCTTGACGACGCGGCGGGCCGGGTCGTCGGCCGCCAGGCCGAGCTGGTCGAAGACCTGCTCGCTGACGAAGGGGTAGTTCGGCGCCTCGACGAAGCCCGCCCCGGCCAGCGCGCGGCCGACCCGGCGGTGCAGTCGCTGACGGTGGGTCAGGCCACGGCCGGACGGCGGCTTGGGCAGCGTGGAGGGCAGGTTCTCGTAGCCCTCCAGGCGGATGACCTCTTCGGCCAGGTCGTTCGGCTCCAGGAGGTCGGGCCGCCAGGACGGCACGGTGACGATCAGCTCGTCCTGCCCGTACACGTCGCAGCCGATCTGCTGGAGTCGTCGCACGACGGTCTCGCGGCCGTACTCGACGCCCGCGACCTTGTCCGGGTGGTCGGCCGGGCTGGTGATGGTGTGCGGCCCGGACGGCGTGACGACCTCGGTGACGCCCGCCTCGGCGGTACCGCCCGCGAGCAGCACCAGCAGGTCCACCGTGCGCTGGGCGGCCGCGGCGGCCGCGGCCGGGTCCACACCGCGCTCGAAGCGGCGGGACGCCTCCGAGGACAGCTTGTGACGGCGGGCCGTGCGCGCGATGGCGACCTGGTCGAAGTGGGCGGCCTCGATGACGACGTCGGTCGAGGCGTTCTCCACGTCGTCGTGGTCGGCGATCTCCGTGTTGGCGCCGCCCATGACGCCCGCGAGGCCGATGGGCCCGCGCTCATCGGTGATGACCAGGTCCTCGGCGTGCAGCTTGCGCTCGACGCCGTCGAGGGTGACGAGCTTCTCGCCCTCCTCGGCCCGGCGCACACCGATGGTGCCCTGGACCAGGCCCCGGTCGTAGGCGTGCAGCGGCTGGCCGAGCTCCATCATCACGTAGTTGGTGACGTCGACGGCGAGCGAGATCGGGCGCATGCCGACCTTCTGCAGACGGCGCTGGAGCCAGATCGGGGAGCGCGCCTCGGGGCTCAGGCCGGTCACCGTGCGGGCGGTGAAGCGGTCGCAGCCGATCGGGTCCGAGACCCGCACCGGGTAGCCGAAGGCGTTCGGGCCGGGCACGTCGAGCAGGGCCGGGTCGCGCAGCGGGATGCCGTAGCCGATGGCGGTCTCGCGGGCGACGCCGCGGATGGACAGGCAGTCGCCGCGGTTGGCGGTGACGGCGATGTCCAGGACCTCGTCGACCAGTTCGAGCAGCTCGATGGCGTCCTTGCCGACCTCGGTCTCCGGCGGCAGCACGATGATGCCGTGGGTGCCGTCGTCGCCCATGCCCAGCTCGCTGGTGGAGCAGATCATGCCGTGCGAGACACGGCCGTACGTCTTGCGCGCGGCGATCTCGAAGCCGCCGGGCAGCACGGCGCCGGGGAGGACGACGACGACCTTGTCGCCGACCTGGAAGTTGCGGGCGCCGCAGATGAGTTCCTGGGGCTCGCCCGTGCCGTTGGCCTGGCCGACGTCGACGGTGCAGAAGCGGATCGGCTTCTTGAACTCCGTCAGCTCCTCGATGGTCAGCACCTGGCCGACGACGAGCGGGCCCTTGAGGCCGTCGCCGAGCTGCTCGACGGACTCCACCTCGAGACCGGCCGAAATGAGCTTGGCCTGGACGTCACGGCCGGTTTCGGTCGCCGGCAGGTCGACGTACTCCCGCAGCCAAGAAAGCGGGACCCGCATCAGATCTCCATCCCGAACGGCCGGGTGAACCGGACGTCACCCTCGACCATGTCTCGCATGTCTTCGACGTTGTGGCGGAACATCAGCATCCGCTCGATACCGAACCCGAAGGCGAAGCCGCTGTACTTCTCCGGGTCCACGCCGCAGGCGGTCAGCACCTTGGGGTTGACCATCCCGCAGCCGCCCAGCTCGATCCAGCCCTCGGAGGAGCAGGTACGGCAGGGGCGGTCGGGGTTGCCGACGGACTCGCCGCGGCAGACGTAGCACACCATGTCCATCTCGGCGGACGGCTCGGTGAACGGGAAGAAGTTGGGCCGCAGCCGGGTCTTCATGCCCTCGCCGAACAGGGACTGGACCATGTGGTCCAGGGTGCCCTTGAGGTCGGCCATGGTCAGGCCCTCGTCGACGGCGAGCAGCTCGACCTGGTGGAAGACCGGGGTGTGCGTGGCGTCCAGCTCGTCGGTGCGGTACACGCGGCCGGGACAGATCACGTAGACCGGCAGCTCACGGTCGAGCAGCGAGCGGATCTGCACGGGCGAGGTGTGGGTGCGCAGCACGACGCCGGACTCGGTGCCGCCGTCCGGGCCCTCGATGAAGAAGGTGTCGGCCTCGCCGCGGGCCGGGTGGTCCGGGCCGATGTTCAGCGCGTCGAAGTTGAACCACTCGGCCTCGACCTGCGGGCCCTCGGCCACCTCGTAGCCCATGGCCACGAAGATGTCCTCGATGCGCTCGGACAGGGTGGTGAGCGGGTGGCGGGCGCCGGACGGTACGCGGTCGTAGGGCAGCGTGACGTCCACGGCCTCCTCGACCAGCACCCGCTGGTCCCGCTCGGCCTCCAGTTCGGTCTGGCGGGCCGCGAGGCCCTTGTTGACCGCGCCGCGGGCCTGGCCGACGAGCTTTCCGGCGGCGGCCTTGGCATGCGGGGGCAGCGCGCCGATCTCGCGGTTGGCGAGGGCCAGCGGGGAGGTCCCGCCGGTGTGGGCGACCTTGGCCTCCTGGAGCGCGTCGAGGGAGTCCGCGGCGGCGAAGGCGGCGAGCGCCTCGTCCCGCATGCGCTCGATCTCTTCCGGTTTCAAGGCCTCGACCTCTACAGGGTCGTACGACTTATTCGGTGCCGACATCTCTTCCCGTGCTTCCGATTGGCTGGCTGAAGGTCCCCGTACCGACTCGTGGACAGATCGTCACGGTTTTTGGGACACAAAGGTGCCAAAGGCCGAGTCTAACGGGGTTGAGGAATGCGAATGCGCCCGTGGGGCCGAGGCCGGCTCTCAGGTGAGATACGCCGGTGCCGCCACGGGCAACGTAAATCGGAACTGTGCGCCGCCGCCGGGGGCGCGGCCGACCTCGATGGCGCCGCCGTGCACCTCGACGATGCCCTTGACGATGTAGAGCCCGAGGCCCGTGCCGCCGCGCTTGCTGCCCCGCCAGAAGCGGGTGAAGACGCGGTTCATGGACTCCTCCGGGATACCGGGCCCCTCGTCGCTCACCGTGACCGACGTGGCTGTGTTTTCGCCGTCTTCCCCCTCGCGCGGGGACGTCGTGGCCGTGACGTCAATGGTGACTGTTCCGTCTCCGTGCCGCACGGCATTTTCGATGAGGTTGCTGAGCACCTGGTCGATCTTGTCGGGGTCGGCCCACAGGTCGGGCAGCGGCTGCTCGACGCGCAGCAGGAACCGGTCGGCGGGCTGGCCGGCGGCGACGTACGCCTGGATGTGCCGTCCCACGGCCGCGCCCATGTCGACGGGCTGGCGGCGCACCTCCAGCCTCCCGCTGTCGATCCGCGAGATGTCGAGCAGCTCGGCGATGAGCCGGGTGACCCGGTCGGCGTCGGCGTCGACGGTCTCCAGCATGAGCCGCTTCTGGTCGTCGGTGAAGCGTGCCCACTTGGCGAGGAGCGTGGCGGTGAAGCCCTTGACGGAGGTGAGCGGCGAGCGCAGCTCGTGGGCGACGGTGGCGATCAGCTCGGCGTGACTGCGCTCGGTGCGGCGGCGGGCCTCGGTGTCGCGGAGCGAGACGACGACGCGGCGGACGGGGCCGGTCGGCTCGGCACGGACGTACCGCACCGAGACGAGCACCTCACGACCGCCGGGGAGCAGGAGGTTCCGCTCGGGCTGCCGGCGCCGAATGGCGAGCCCGCCGTACGGATCGGTCAGCTGCCACCAGCGGCGCCCCTCCAGGTCCTCTAACGGCAGGGCCTTCTCCAGCCGCTGCCCAAGGGCGTCGGCGGCGGGTACCGCGGTGATGCGCTCGGCGGCGGCGTTGAAGCAGATGACGTGCCCGTGCTCGTCGGCGACGACCAGGCCGTCGGGCAGGTCGTCGGGATCGATGCCGAGCTCGGCGGAATCACCGGATCGGGCCGTGGACGGCCCCCGCACCTCTCGTGCCCCCGGCGCGCTGCTCGTGCCGACACTCATCCCCGTACCCCACCTCTCACAACGGCTGAGGGGCCCCCGAGCTGGTCACCCTACTAGCCTTCGGTTACGGTCCGGCACCCTCCGGAGCCGCGCTGTGCACGGGCCGACGCATAGAGACATACGGCGGCGGCGGTGGCGAGGTTCAGGCTCTCGGCCTTCCCGTGGATCGGGACGCGCACGACGGCGTCGGCCAGCGCGCGGGTCTCCTCCGGGAGCCCCCATGCCTCGTTGCCGAACACCCAGGCGGTCGGCCCGCCCATGGTCCCCTTGTCGAGCTCGTCGTCGAGATCGTCCGTCCCCGCCCCGTCGGCGGCGAGGATGCGCACGCCGGCCTCCTTGAGCCCCGCCACGGCCCGCTCGACGGGCACCCCGACCGCGACGGGAAGGTGGAACAGCGATCCGACCGAGGCCCGTACGGCCTTGGGGTTGTAGAGATCCACGGACGCGTCGGTCAGTACGACGGCCTCGGCACCGGCGGCGTCGGCGCACCGCAGCACGGTCCCGGCGTTCCCGGGGTCCCGCACGTGGGCGAGCACGGCGACGAGTTTCGGCCGGGCGGCGAGGATCTCCTCGAAGGGGGTGTCGATGAACCGGCAGATCCCGACGAGGCCCTGCGGCGTCACGGTGGTCGAGATGTCGGCGATCACCTGCTCGTCGGCGAGGTGCACGCGGGCGCCCGCGTCGCGGGCCTCGCCGACGATGTCGGCGTACCGATCCGCGGCCTCGACGGTCGTGAACAGCTCGACGAGCGTGGACCCGTACGCCGCCGCCTCCCGCACGGCCTGCGGCCCCTCGGCGAGAAACAGCTGCTCCTTGCCCCGGAAGTTCCGCTTGGCGAGCCGACGGGCGGCGGAGACGCGGGGGGAACGGGGGGAGATCAGCTCGGGGCTGACGGGGGGCATGGGGTTCACCTTGGTGTTTCGAAGTTCACGGACACAACAGGACCCGCAAGCCTTCTCGGCCTGCGGGTCCCTTCAGTCACGTCGGCCAGGAGCCGCTGGAGCGTCAGGCCGCCTTCGGGGCGTTGACGTCCGACGGCAGCGCCTTCTGCGCGACCTCGACGAGCGCGGCGAACGCGTTCGCGTCGTTGACGGCCAGCTCGGCCAGGATCTTGCGGTCGACCTCGACGTTCGCGGCCTTCAGACCCTGGATGAAGCGGTTGTACGTGATGCCGTTCGCGCGGGCAGCGGCGTTGATGCGCTGGATCCACAGCTGGCGGAAGTCACCCTTGCGCTTCTTGCGGTCGTTGTAGTTGTAGACCAGCGAGTGGGTGACCTGCTCCTTGGCCTTGCGGTACAGACGCGAACGCTGACCGCGGTAGCCGGAAGCGGCCTCGAGGATCGCCCGGCGCTTCTTGTGGGCGTTGACTGCCCGCTTGACGCGTGCCACTTTTTACTCCTTGTAGCGGGGCCGTGGTTGGACTCACACGGCCCGGAATCGATTGGGTCCCGGTCCAGACGTACGGCGCTCGGTAGGGGCGCCGCTCACGTCACTTGCCGAGAAGCTTCTTGATCTTCGCGGCGTCGCCCGGGGCCATCTCGGCGTTGCCGGTGAGGCGACGCGTCACACGGGACGACTTGTGCTCGAGCAGGTGGCGCTTGCCGGCGCGCTCACGGAGCACCTTGCCGGAGCCGGTGATCTTGAAGCGCTTGCTGGCACCGCTGTGCGACTTGTTCTTCGGCATAGCGCCGTTCTCTCCTCGTCGGTGGCGTTCCGGTGCCCGGTCGTGAAACCGGGCACGGTGGAACGTCGCTGTTGTATCGGTTACGTCCTGGGGACTCGCGTCCCCCGGGATCACGCCTCGGCGGAAGCCTCGGCAGGAGCCTCGGTCTCCACGGCGTCCTCGGACTCCGCGGCACCCTCGGACTCCGCGACGTTCTGCGACTTGCCGGGGTTGGCCTTCGCATCGGCCTTGCGGGCTTCCTGCGCCTGGCGGGCCTCGGCCATCGCCTCGGTCTTCTTCTTGTGCGGACCGAGAACCATGATCATGTTTCGGCCGTCCTGCTTCGGGTTCGACTCCACGAACCCGAGGTCCTCGACGTCCGTCGCGAGACGCTGCAGCAGTCGGTAGCCCAGCTCGGGCCGGGACTGCTCGCGACCACGGAACATGATCGTGATCTTGACCTTGTCGCCCTGCTTGAGGAACCGGACGACGTGACCCTTCTTGGTGTCATAGTCGTGCGGGTCGATCTTCGGCCGGAGCTTCATCTCCTTGATGACCGTGTGCGCCTGGTTCTTGCGCGCCTCACGGGCCTTCATGGCCGACTCGTACTTGAACTTCCCGTAGTCCATGAGCTTGCACACGGGCGGACGGGCGTTCGCCGCGACCTCGACCAGGTCCAGGTCGTACTCCTGCGCAAGCTCCAGTGCCTTAGCGAGCGGGACAATGCCCACCTGCTCGCCACTGGGACCGACAAGTCGCACCTCGGGAACGCGAATCCGGTCGTTGATGCGGGGCTCGGCGCTGATGGATCCTCCTCGGTTAGCACCACACGGCGGTCTGGCGGACAGCCGCGTATGTCTCGTTCGTAAGACCTAACCGCGCCGAAGCACAAAAAATGCCCCGGACGATCACAGGCGGGGCTCCAAAGCACTACCGGAGCACCGCCGCGAATGATCGCGGGGCGCAATTTCGGGCGACTCCATCGTCCGTACGGAACGATGGTGGCCGCCTGACCGGGGTGACCCGCCGTCCCGGGGGACGGTCAGGTGGGAGATCGGAGCCTCCACTTGTGGGCTTGACACATAGGCGTCAGGCCGGTCGTTACACAAGGTTAGCAGCATCCCGGGGGTGGCGCGAACCGGCTTGCACCGGGGCCTATCGTGTGAACCATGAGTGACACCTCCGCCTCGGGCACCCCCGAGACCCCCGGCCCGGCCGACTTCGACGCCATGACCCGCGACATCGCCGAGGTCCCGGCGGTCGAGGTGATCGTGACGGTGGCCGTCAACCTGATGAGCGCCGCCGCCGTGAAGCTCGGTCTGACCGAGGAGGGCGACAAGCACAAGGACCTGGACGAGGCGCGCAAGCTGGTACACGCCCTCGCCGGTCTGCTGGACGCGAGCACGACCGAGATCAGCTCGTTCCACGCGGCACCGCTGCGCGACGGCCTGAAGTCGCTGCAGCTGGCGTTCCGCGAGGCGTCGATCGTGCCGGACGAGCCGGGTCAGGGGCCGGGCGAGAAGTACACCGGCCCGGTCTACGGCTAGTTCACCGTCGTACGGCTGATTCATCGCCGTACGACCGGCTCATCCTCGTACGTAAAGGGGCTCGCCCGGAGGCGTCGTCCCGGCCGGCAGCAGTGCCAGGTCGAGACCGCGCACCAGGCGGGCCCTCAGTGTTGCGTCGGCGGCGAGCCGCTCGGCGACCGCGCGGGCGGCCTGGGCGGGTTCGGCGCCCTCGTCCAGGACGAGGGCGAGGGTGCCGTCGGCCTGTCCGGGGCCGAGGTGGGCGCGGAGCACGGCCGGCTCGGCGGCCACACTGGCGCGCACCGCCTCCCGCACGGCCGGGTCGGCCAGCGGATCCGTCGTCGTACGTCCCTCGGCGAGCGCGAGCAGCGCGCGCCCCGTCAGCTCGTACGGCACCGGACCGGCCATGTCCAGCACGATCGTGTCCGCCTTCTCGTGCACGGCGGCCTGCAGGGCCTGGTGGAGGGGGACGGCGACGGGGCGGGCCGCCGGGTCCCAGCGGGCGAGGGAGTCGCTGGAGGTGAAGGCGGGCAGGGCGGTGCGGTCGCCGGCCTTCAGGGTCGGTACGGCCATGTCGCTGCTCTTCTCGCGGCGCAGCCCGTTCTCGTCCTCCTCGACCTCGCCGAGCACGGCCACGACGGGGACGAGCAGCCGGGCGTCCTTGAGCGCGGCCAGGACGGGTCCCTCGGCGGTGCGGTCCTCGGCCCAGGCGGCGAGCGCGGCGCTCAGCCGGGGGTCGGCGGTGCCGTCGTCGTCGGAGAAGGGAGAGTCGGGAATGTTCTTGTTCGCCACGGTCACCGACCCTATCGGGGGGATGCTGCTGCGCTTGTGCGGCCCCGGAAACCGTGCCGTGACACGCCTTCGCGCAATCTCCGTTTCTCTGACACAGATCTAACCTCCGTCTAACGGCACGCAAAGACGACGCCCCCACGATCGCGGGCATGGAGTCCTCCAGAGCCCGCCGCAGCCGCCGCGCTCACCCCTCCCGGCGCCGTCTGCTGTACGGCGCCCTCGCCGCCGTCACCGTCCTCGGCGCCACCGCCGCGGGAACCGTGTACGTGAAGGCGCAGGCGCACTCCGGGGGGAGCGCCGTATCGTCGGCGGCATCGCCGTCGGCCTCGCCCTCGGCGTCGGCGTCGGCAGCGGGCTCAGTGAGCGGGGAGGCTTCGGTGGAACCTGTGGCGCAGCCGACGGTGGACCACGACGCGTTGCTGGCGACGGCCGTGGAGGCGGTGGACGTCCCGGACGGGGTCGAGGTGTCGGTGGCGGTGCTGGACCTGGAGTCCGGTGAGAGCGCCTCGTACGGGGACGGCGGCTTCGACACGGCGAGCATCGTCAAGGTCGACATCCTGGCGGCGCTGCTGTTGCGGGCGCAGGACGAGGGGCGGGAGCTGACGGCCGCGGAGAAGTCGTACGCGGCCGCGATGATCGAGAGCAGCGACAACGCCTCCGCGTCGGAGCTGTGGCGGACGATCGGGCGGGCGGAGGGGCTCGACGCCGCGAACGAGCGCTTCGGGCTCATCGGGACCGAGGGCGGCGACGGGATGCTGTGGGGGCTGACGCAGACCACGGCCGCCGATCAACTCCGGCTGTTGCGGCAGGTGTTCGGGGAGGACTCGGAGCTGAGCGAGGCCTCGCGGACGTATCTGCGCGGGCTGATGGGGCAGATCGCCGTGGGCCAGCGGTGGGGGGTGTCGGCGGCGGCCGACGGTTCCGGGTGGGCGCTGAAGAACGGCTGGCTGCCGCGTACGGCGACGGGGCTGTGGGACATCAACACCGTCGGGCGGGTGACGGTCGACGGCCACGACTACCTGCTGGCCGTGTTGTCGGACGGCAACGTGACACAGGCGGAGGGGATTTCGCTGGTCGAGGCGGCGGCCGTGGCGGCGGTGGCGGTGTTCGCCGGGGACGGCTCCACCGCGTCCGCGTCCACATCCGCTTCCGCGTCGGTGCCGGCCACAGCGTCGTCGTAGCCGCTCCGGCGTGGTTCTGGCGCGTCTCAGAAGTAGTAGCGTCCGCGGCGGCCCCGCAGCACCGCGACCGCCGCGATCAGCAGGAGGCCGCCGATGCTGCCCGCGAGCGCGGCGGTCCAAGTCGTCGCGTCGTCGTCGGACTTGGCGGCGTCGGGGCCCGGGCCGAAGTACTCCTCGCCGTATGCCGCCGCCTGGAGGCCCTTCGGCTTGAGGGTCTTGGCCTTCTTGATGGCGGCCGCCGGGTCGATGAAGCCGTAGCCGCGGGAGTCGTCGCGGCCGTCGGCGGGGGCGTCGCGGGCCGTGTCCTCCAGGAGCTTCTTGATCTGGGCCGGGGTCAGGCCGGGGTGTGCGGCCTTGATCAGGGCCACCGCTCCGGAGACGAAGGCGGCGGCGGCGCTGGTGCCCCAGCCCTCGTAGTACTTGTGGTCGGGGTCGGCGATGACGACGTCGTCGCCGGGGGCGCTGACCGTGGCGTACCAGCGGCGGGTGGAGAACGAGGCCCGGGTGCCGTAGCGGTCGACGGCGGTGGCGGCGATGACGCCCGGGTAGGCGGCCGGGTAGGAGATGTGGTCGCCCTTCTCGCCGCCGTTGCCCGCGGAGGCGACGACGACGACGCCCTTCTTCAGGGCGTACTGGACGGCCTCGTCCTCGCCGGCCTCCGGGTGGGCGGACTTGGAGTCGTCGCCGAGGGAGAGGTTGATGACGTCGGCGCCGTGGTCGGCGGCCCAGCGGATGCCTTCGGCGAGGGCGTTGCCGCGGGTGCTGCGGGCCTTGGAGCGGGCGGGGTCGCCGTCCTCCAGGATGACGCGCACGGGGAGGATCTTGGCCTCGGGGGCGATGCCCATGACGCCGTCGCCGTTGCCGGCGCCATGTCCGTGACCGGCGATGATGCCGGCCATCGCGGTGCCGTGCCGGGCCCAGGCGCGGTCGCCGCGGCCGGCGCCGAAGCCGACCATGTCCTTGCCTTCGAGGACGTTGCCGGCCAGGTCCTGGTGGTCGGACTCGACGCCGGTGTCGAGGACGGCGACGGTGACGCCCGCGCCCTTGGTCGTCCGCCAGGCCTGCTCGGTGTGCATGGCGTCCAGGGCCCACTGCCGGGCGCGGATCGAGTCCGCGTGCGCGGTGGTGGACGGCAGGAGGGCGAGGCCGGCGGCGAGGAGGACGGCGAGGGGGCCGGTCCGTCGGGTCACGGAGGTCTTCCTGGCGCTGGTTCGGGGCGCTGTGGTCACCCCGCTGCGGGTACCGGTCCTCATGACGACTGCTCCGTGGACGGGCCGACGTTCTTGCGCAGGGCGCGTTCGACGCGGTCGGCGAGGCCCTTCGCCTCGTGGCCGAGGCCGGACTGGGCGACGGACGTGGTGGTGCCGGACTGCATGGCCTCTTCGGCGGGCTCGGGCTCGTCGACGGTGCGGTCGTCGGCCCAGCCGGAGACGGCGTAGACCACGACGGGGGCGTCGGTGAGGACGGAGATGGTCCAGGAGGCGCGCTGCTCGTCGCCGAATCCGGCGGCCAGGGTGCCCTTGACGGCGTAGGCGCGGGGCATGAGGTCGGTGCGGCGGTCCAGGCCCTCCTTGGCGAACCGGCTGTCGAGCGAGCGCATGCCGGTCGCGTCCGCCTTGGTGAAGAGCAGGCCGACGGTGGTGACGTAGCTCTGGGTGGCGTCGATGTAGGTGGCGCGCAGGAGGCGTTCGCAGCCGACGGGGGCGAGGGCCTTGCGCAGCAGCGGGTCGAAGGCGTTCGCGCAGCCGCTGTCCGGGGCGACGGCGATCCGCGTCCAGGTCCGGTCGGCGCCGCCGGGTCCGGCCCCCTTGCCGATCACCGTGCGCGGGAACAGCTGGTCGACGGGGACGCTGTGCCACAGGCTCCCGGCCGCGGCGAAGGTGTCCTGCGCACCGCCGTCGCCGGGCTCCCCGACCAGCCAACTCCCGGTCACAGCACCGCCGATGAGGCCGATCCCGAGCACGACACAGGCGGCGGCCACGGCGACCCTGGGCCGGATCCGCATCCCGAGGGGCCGCGGTCGCGCCTGCTCGTCGTACCCCTCGGGCTCCCCGAACGACACGACGGGACGCCCGGCGCCCGGGGTCGCGCCCGGCGCCATGGGAGCGCTCCAGGAGAGGGACGGGTCCGGGGCGAAGTGGGCGGAGTTGTGGCCGTTCGCGGAGTGCCCCGTGGTGGGGGGCGGCGCGACGGGGGCGGGTCCGGGGGGTGCGGAGGCCCCGTATCCGTTGCCCGCCGCCATGTGCCCGGCCGACGGCGCCTGCTCGGGAGGGAGAGGGACCGAAACGCCGGGCTGCGGGGGTGGAGGTGCGGAGCCGGAGTGGCGCGGAGGGGCTACGGGTGCTGAGCCGGGACGGCGTGTGGGGTCGGCGGGTGCGGAGCCGGGAGGGGTGGCCGGCGGCAGGGGCATGGCGGCGGAGCGCTGCGTGGGTCCGCTGCCCGGCTGGGAAGGCATGCCGGTCGCGCCCTGCGCTGGACCGCCACCCGGTCGAGAAGGCGCACTGGCCGAGCCCTGCGCGGGCGCGGTGCCCGCCTGGGCTGGCATACCGCCCGAACCTTGCGCGGGAGCGCCGCCCGGCCGGGAAGGCATGCCACCCGAACCCTGCGCCGGACCGCCACCCTGCCGGGAAGCCGCACCGGCCGAGCCCTGCATGGGCGCGGTGCCCGACTGAGGAGGAACCCCGGCGGAACCCCGCGCGGGTGCGCCGGGCGCTCGGGAGGTCGGGCCGTTGCCGGATTCGGGCGACGGGGCCGCGGGGATCGGCCGGAGCCGGAAGGTGGTCTCCGCTGCGGTCTCGGCGGGGGCGCTCGTACGGCGCGGCGGCGAGGGGTGCTCGGGCCGGCGGGGCGGTATGCCGCCCGGCGCGGTCTGCCCGCCGCCCTCCTGGCGCAACGATCCGCCGCTCTCCGGATGTCCGGCCGTGGGCGGCGCGTCCGGGAAGCGGGCCGAGGCTCGGGGCGGGGGCGGGGCCATGGAGTCGGCGTCTGCGTCTGCGGGAGTCGCGGCGCGCACGTGGGGGATCTGGGGCGACGTACCTGACATTCCGGACGTACTCGATGGATCGGATGCACTGGAGGTGCCGGACATGGGGTGGGCGGGGCCCGCCGGGGATCCCGGCATCGCGGAGGCTTCGCCACGCACAGGCGCGGGACCGGCCGAGCCCTGCACGCCGGCCGCACCGCCAGGCGCCGTTCCCTCCGTTCGCGGAGCCTCGCCCGGTGCCCGTGTGGGCTGCGCGCCCGGGGCGACCGGGTTGCCGGCCGGCCGCTCGCCCTGTGAGTCGCCCGCCGTCGGCGGGGCCGCGGGTCTCGGCGGTGTCGTCGGGAGGGGCGGGACGGCAGGCGGTGGGGGCGTCGTGGGGCGCGGGGGGACGGGGGCGCGGCGCGCTTCCGTGCTCATGCACCCCCCGTTTCCTCATGTCCGGGCCCGGTCTCGCACATGGGCCGTCATTCCGTGTTCCGCCCTGCCCGGCGCGGACTCGTCCGACCAGGCACGCATACCCGCACGGGCGGACCGTCATCCCGGCACGCCCGAGCAGCCGTGGGCGATCCACACATGCGTGCGCGTCACTCTACGGGTTGATGCAGGGCGAACGGGAACCAGTCCACGACCCCGCGTAAATCTGCCCGGAACGTCCCCCTACCCTGCGGTAATCCAGTCTGGCAGGCTGCGTTCATGACTGCGCGCGCCGCCGACCGGGCCCGTTACGACCGGGCCACCGCCCATCTCGACGCCCCTCTCGCGATCGTGGACCTGGACGCCTTCGACGCCAACGCGGACGATCTGGTCCGCCGCGCCGGCGGGAAACCGATCCGCGTCGCCAGCAAGTCCGTACGCTGCCGGGCCCTGCTGGAGCGGGTGCTCGCCAAGGACGGGTTCGCGGGGATCATGTCCTTCACGCTGGCCGAGTCCCTGTGGCTGGCGCGTTCCGGGTTCGACGACGTCCTGCTCGCCTACCCGTCCGCCGACCGCGCCTCCTTCGCCGAGCTGACCGGCGATCCCAAGCTCGCCTCCGCCGTCACCGTGATGATCGACGATCCGGCACAGCTCCGGTTCATCGACGACGCCCGGGACGGTGGCCGGGAAGTGGTGCGGGTCTGCCTGGAGTTGGACACCTCGCTGAAGCTGCTCGGCGGGCGCGTGCGCGTCGGCGCCCGGCGGTCGCCGCTGCACTCCCCCGCCCAGGTCGCCGACATGGCCCGTACCGTCGCCCGGAAGCCGGGGTTCGAGCTGGTCGGGATCATGGCGTACGAGGGGCACATCGCCGGGGTCGGCGACGCGGTGGCGGGGCGGCCACTGCGGTCGCGTGCCATACGGCTGATGCAGGGCGCCGCGCGCCGGGAGCTCGCCGAGCGGCGGGCCGAGGTGGTGCGGGCCGTGCGGGCGGTCGTGCCGGGGCTGGAGTTCGTCAACGGCGGCGGGACCGGCAGTGTGCAGCACACCGCCGCCGAGGACTGCGTCACCGAGATCGGCGCCGGGTCGGGGCTGTACGTCCCTCGGCTGTTCGACAACTACACGTCCTTCAGCGGGCGTCCGGCCGCGCTGTTCGCCCAGCCCGTCGTGCGCCGGCCGGGGGTCGGGGTGGTGACCGTCCTCGGCGGCGGCTACCCGGCCTCGGGTGCGCCCGGACCGGACCGGCTGCCGGTGCCGTATCTGCCCGAGGGGCTGCGCTACGACCCCCAGGAGGGGCCCGGCGAGGTGCAGACACCGCTGCTCGGCTCCCCCGCCGACGATCTCCTGATCGGCGACAAGGTGTGGTTCCGGCACGCCAAGGCCGGTGAGCTGTGCGAGCGGTTCGATTCGCTGCACCTCGTCGAGGGCGACTCGGTGACGGCGACCGTGCCTACGTATCGCGGGGAGGGCCATACGTTCCTGTAGCTCGGTCGACGCCCCGGGCGCCCTCGACGAGGGCTGGCGCAGGTCGCCTACAGCGGCGTGACGTACGCCCCCGAGATACCGCCGTCGACCAGGAAGTCGGTGGCGTTCACGAAGGAGGAGTCGTCGCTGGCCAGGAAGGCGACGGCGGCGGCGATCTCCTCGGCCTCGGCGAAGCGGCCGACCGGGATGTGGACGAGACGGCGTGCGGCGCGCTCGGGGTCCTTGGCGAACAGTTCCTGGAGGAGCGGGGTGTTGACCGGTCCCGGGCACAGGGCGTTGACCCGGATGCCGTCGCGGGCGAACTGGACGCCCAGTTCGCGGGACATGGCCAGGACGCCGCCCTTGGAGGCCGTGTACGAGATCTGGGACGTGGCGGCGCCCATCCTCGCCACGAAGGACGCCGTGTTGATGATGGAGCCCTTGCCCTGCTGCCGCATGTAGGGGATGGCGGCCTTGCAGCACAGGTAGACGGAGGTGAGGTTGACCTCCTGGACGCGCTTCCATGCCTCCAGACCGGTCTCCAGGATGGAGTCGTCGTCGGGCGGCGAGATACCGGCGTTGTTGAAGGCGATGTCGACGCTGCCGTAGGTGTCGTACGCGGTCTTGAACAGCGCCTCGACCTGCTCTTGGTCGGTCACGTCGACCTTCACGAAGATCCCGCCGACCTCCTCGGCCGCCGCCTTGCCGCGCTGCTCGTCGACGTCGCCGCAGACGATGTGGGCGCCCTCGGAGGCGAGCCGGCGGGCGGTGGCGAGGCCGATGCCGCTGCCGGCGCCGGTGATGACGGCCGTACGGCCGACAAGTCGCCTGCAAATGTTCTCTGCGCTCACTGTGCGGGGCCCTCCGTGCTGATGAAGACGTTCTTGGTTTCGGTGAAGGCGGCCAGGGCGTCCGGGCCCAGCTCGCGGCCGATGCCGGACTGCTTGAAGCCGCCGAAGGGGGTCCAGTAGCGGACGCTGGAGTGGGAGTTGACGGACAGGTTGCCGGCCCGGACCGCCTGGGAAACGCGTAGGGCGCGGCCGACGTCACGGGTCCAGATGGAGCCGGAGAGGCCGTACTCGGTGGCGTTGGCCAGCCGGATCGCCTCCGCCTCGTCCTCGAAGGGGAGGACTACGGCTACCGGGCCGAAGACCTCCTCGACGGCCACGCGCGCGTGCGGGTCGACGCCGGTGAGGACGGTCGGCGGGAACCAGAAGCCGGGGCCCTCGGGGGCCTTGCCGCGGATGCCGTCGGCTCCCTGGTCGACGTACGAACGCACGCGCTCCAGTTGCACCTTGGAGATCAGCGGGCCCATCTGCGTCTGCTCGTCGGACGGGTCGCCGACCGTGACCGCCTCGATGGCGGGGCTCAGCAGCTCCAGGAAGCGGTCGTAGACGGAGCGCTGGACGAGGATGCGGGTGCGGGCGCAGCAGTCCTGGCCGGAGTTGTCGAGGAAGGACATGGGGGTGGCGGCCACGGCGGCTTCGAGGTCGGCGTCGGCGAAGACGATGTTGGGGCTCTTGCCGCCGAGTTCGAGGGTGACGCGCTTGAGGAGCGCCGAGCCCTTGGCCAGGACCTGTTTGCCCACGGCCGTCGACCCGGTGAAGACGATCTTCGCGACGCCCGGGTGCTCGACCAGGGCGTTGCCCGCGACGGGGCCATGGCCGGGCAGGACCTGGAACAGGCCCTCCGGGAGGCCCGCCGCCAGGGCCAGCTCCGCCAGTCGCAGAGCCGTCAGCGGGGTCGTCTCGGCGGGCTTGAGGAGGACCGCGTTGCCCGCCGCGAGCGCCGGGGCCGTGCCCCAGGCCGCGATCGGCATCGGGAAGTTCCAGGGCGCGATGACGCCGACGACGCCGAGCGGTTCGAGGATCGTGACGTCCAGGCCGCCGGGGACCGGGATCTGACGGCCGGTCAGCCGTTCCACTCCCCCGGCCGCGTAGTCGAGCAGATCGCGGACGTTGCCCGCCTCCCAGCGGGCGTTGCCGATGGTGTGCCCGGCCTCGCGGACCTCCAACTGGGCGAGTTCTTCGAGGTGTTCGTCCACGGCGACCGCGAAGCGGCGTAGCAGCCGGGCGCGTTCGCCGGGTGCGAGGGCGGCCCACGCGGACTGCGCCAACGCGCCGCGTACGACGGCGGCGTCCACGTCGGCCGCGGTGGCGGCGGGGACGGTGGCGACGACCTCTTCGGTGGCCGGGTTGAGTACCTGGAGCTGGTCGGACAAGAAGGGCCTCACATACGTTCGAAGGAGCGGCGCAGCTCCCAGTCGGTCACCGCGGCGTCGAAGGCTTCCAGCTCGACGCGCGCCATGTTGCGGTAGTGGGCGACGACCTCGTCACCGAAGGCGGCCTTGGCGATCGGGCTGTTCTCCCAGAGCTCGGCGGCCTCGCGCAGCGTCGTGGGGACGTGCTCGAAGTCGGCGGCGTAGGCGTTGCCGGGGCAGGGCTCGGGCAGCTCCAGCTTCTGCTCGATGCCGTACAGGCCAGCCGCGACCAGTCCGGCGACGGCGAGGTGCGGGTTGACGTCACCGCCGGGGAGCCGGTTCTCGAAGCGCATCGAGCGGCCGTGGCCGACGACGCGCAGGGAACAGGTGCGGTTGTCGTAGCCCCAGGCGACGGCGGTCGGCGCGAAGGAGCCCGGCTGGAACCGCTTGTAGGAGTTGATGTTGGGGGCGTAGAGGAGGGAGAAGTCACGCAGGGCGGCGAGCTGTCCGGCGAGGAAGTGGCGCATGACGTCCGACATGCCGCCGGGGTCTTCCGAGGAGCCCGCCATGACGTTGTTGCCGGCGGCGTCCGCGAGCGAGAGGTGGATGTGGCAGGAGTTGCCCTCGCGCTCGTTGAACTTGGCCATGAAGGTGATCGAGACGCCCTCCTGGGCGGCGATCTCCTTGGCGCCGGTCTTGTAGATCGCGTGCTGGTCGCAGGTGACCACGGCCTCGTCGTACTTGAAGGCGATCTCGTGCTGGCCGGGGTTGCACTCGCCCTTGGCGGACTCGACGGTGAGGCCGGCGCCCGCCATTTCGTTGCGGATGCGGCGCAGCAGCGGCTCGATCCGCCCGGTGCCGAGCACCGAGTAGTCGATGTTGTACTGGTTGGCCGGCGTCAGCCCTCTGTAGTTCGCGTCCCAGGCCTGCTCGTAGGTGTCCTTGAAGACGATGAACTCCAGCTCGGTGCCGACGTTCGCCGTGTACCCGAGCTCGGCGAGCCGCTCCAGCTGGCGGCGCAGGATCTGGCGCGGGGCGGCCACCACCGGGGAGCCGTCGTTCCAGGCGAGGTCGGCGATCAGCATGGCCGTACCGGCGTTCCACGGGACGCGGCGGAGGGTGGCCAGGTCGGGGTGCATGGCGAAGTCGCCGTAGCCGCGGTCCCAGGAGGACATGGCGTAGCCCTCGACGGTGTTCATCTCGGTGTCCACGGCGAGGAGGTAGTTGCAGCCCTCGGTGCCGTGGTGGAGGACCTCGTCGAGGAAGAAGCGGGCGGCGAACCGCTTGCCCTGGAGACGCCCTTGCATATCGGGGAAGGCCAGGACGACAGTGTCGATCTCACCACCGGCCACGAGGGCGTGCAGCTCCTCGACGCTCAGCGGGGGTGTGCGGTCTGCCACGGGAGAGCCTCCATTCGGCTTCTTTCGGTCAGCCGGGAGCCATAAGGTATTGCGCAGGACCATTGATTGGGAAGGGGGTCCGGCCACATGTCGCAGGCGGACACGGAGCACGGGGCGCCCGGGACCGACGACGACCGGCTGACGTCGGTGCTGCGGCCGGTGCGGGCCGGCAACGGCTTCGAGGAGGCCCTGGAGCAGATCCTCCAGGTCGTCCGGCTCGGTCTGGTGCCGGGTGGCGAACGGCTGCCCGCCGAGCGCGAGTTGGCGGACCGGCTGGGGATCAGCCGGGTGACGCTGCGCGAGGTGCTGAAGGTGCTCCAGGACCAGGGCCTGGTCGAGTCGCGGCGCGGGCGCTACGGCGGAACGTTCGTCCTGCCGCGCTCCGTGACGCCCGGCGAGGAGGAGCTGCGCCGCCGCCTGAAGGACGTCGACGTCGAGGACACGCTGCGCTTCCGTGAGGTGCTGGAGGTGGGCGCGGCCGGGCTGTGCGCGGCGCACGGTCTCGAGGAGGAGCAGGCCGACCGGCTGCGCGAGGCCCTGGCCCGCACGCACGACGCCCCGCTCGCCGAGTACCGGCGCCTGGACACCCTGCTGCACCTGACGCTGGCCGAGCTGTCCGGCTCCCCCACGCTCACGGCCCAGTACGCGGCCGTCCGGGCCACCGTCAACGACCTCCTCGACTGCATCCCGCTCCTCGTGCGCAACCTGGAGCACTCCCAGCGCCAGCACGCCGCCCTGGTGGAGGCCGTGATCGAGGGCAACGCCGAGTGCGCGCGGGAGATCATGCGCGAGCACTGCGGGGGTACGGCGGCGCTGTTGCGGGGCTTCCTGGGCTGAGCCGGATCACCTCCGGGTGAGCCAAGGATTTACGGGCGATTAACGCACGGGTATTGCCTTCCCCTGGTGGACACCGCAAAGGTGTGGATCCATTCCATTGAGCCGGAGCTCGGTCGACCCCACCGTGCCCGGAAATTGCCCGGTGTCCACCGCACGTGGGGAGTTGGCCCGATGTCCACGGAATCCACGGAATCCACAAGCACACCCGCCGCGGAGGCGGACGACTATCTGGAGCGCAGAACGCTGCGCCGCGGCAGCGCCGGCTGGGTGCTGCTGACCGGACTCGGAGTCGCGTACGTCGTCTCCGGCGACTACTCGGGCTGGAACTTCGGCCTGGCCGAGGGCGGCTTCGGCGGCCTGGCGATCGCCATGGTCCTGATGGGCGCGATGTACGCCTGCATGGTCTTCGCCCTCGCCGAGCTGTCGTCGATCCTGCCGACGGCGGGCGGCGGCTACGGCTTCGCACGCCGGGCCCTGGGCCCGTGGGGCGGGTTCCTCACCGGTACGGCGATCCTCATCGAGTACGTCCTCGCGCCCGCCGCCATCGTCATCTTCATCGGCGACTACGTCGAGTCGCTGGGCCTGTTCGGCCTGGAGTCCGGCTGGCCGATGTACCTGGTCTGCTTCGCGATCTTCCTCGGCATCCACCTCTGGGGTGTGGGCGAGGCACTGCGCTTCAGCTTCGTCGTCACCGGCATCGCGGTGGTGGCCCTGGTCGTGTTCGCGCTGGCGGCGCTGCCGGACTTCTCCTTCGGGTCGCTGGACGACATCCCTGTCGATGCGTCGGCGGCGGGGTCGAGCTCCTGGCTGCCCTTCGGTCTGCTCGGCATCTGGGCGGCGTTCCCGTTCGGGATGTGGTTCTTCCTGGGCGTCGAGGGGGTGCCGCTGGCCGCGGAGG
The DNA here is from genome assembly GCF_044453205.1 of Streptomyces sp. NPDC051738. NCBI lineage: Bacteria > Bacillati > Actinomycetota > Actinomycetes > Kitasatosporales > Streptomycetaceae > Streptomyces > Streptomyces sp. NPDC051738. The sequence continues at coordinate 93,814 of NZ_JBITCM010000009.1, forward strand.
AGACGAAAGAGCCCGCCCGTACGCTGCCGAAGGCGATCCGCTGGTCGATGGCCATCCTCGTGGTGCTGGCCGTGGTGACCTTCTTCGCGGCGGCGGGTGCGCGGGGCTCGGCGGCGATCCAGGAGGCGGGCAACCCGCTGGTGGAGGCCCTTCAGCCGGACGGCGAGGCGACGACGCTGAGCCGGATCGTGAACTACGCGGGCCTGGCGGGCCTGGTGGCGTCGTTCTTCTCGCTGATCTACGCGGGCTCGCGCCAGCTGTTCGCCCTGTCCCGCGCGGGCTACCTGCCCCGCTTCCTGTCCCTGACCAGCAGCCGCAAGGCGCCGTACCTCGGCCTTCTGGTCCCTGGCACGATCGGCTTCCTGCTGGCGGCGCTGACGGGCGACGGCGCCCGGATGCTGAACATCGCGGTCTTCGGCGCGACGATCTCCTACGCGCTGATGTCCTTGTCGCACATCGTGCTGCGCCGCAGGGAGCCGGAGCTCGCGCGGCCGTATCGCACGCCGGGCGGAGTGGTGACGTCGTCGGTCGCGCTGGTGCTGGCGTGCGCGGCGCTGGTGGCGACGTTCCTGGTGGACGTGACGGCGGCGGTCATCGCACTCCTGGTGTACGTCGTGGCCGTCGCCTACTTCGGCCTGTACAGCCGTAAGCGCCTGGTGGCGAAGGCGCCGGAGGAGGAGTTCGCGGCGCTGGCCGCGGCCGAGGCAGAGTTGGCACGGGACTGAACCGTCGCCTGTGAGTGTGAGGGAGTCGCTGTGGCCAGGCCGCTGATCGGGGTCAGCACCTATCTGGAGTCCGGTGCGCGCTGGGGCGTGTGGGAGCTGGAGGCGGCGCTGCTGCCGGCCGGCTATCCGCGGCTGGTGCAGCGGGCGGGTGGCCTGGCCGCGATGCTCCCGCCGGACGACCCGTCGCTCGCGGAGGCCGCCGTGGCCCGGCTGGACGGGCTGGTCATCGCGGGCGGTCCTGACGTGGAGCCGGTCCGGTACGGGGCGGAGCGCGAGCCGCGTACCGGGCCGCCCGCGCGGGAGCGGGACGCGTGGGAGCTGGCCCTGATCGACGCGGCGCTGGCGTCCGGCGTTCCGCTGCTGGGGATCTGCCGGGGCATGCAGCTGCTGAACGTCGCCCTCGGCGGGACGCTCGTGCAGCACATCGACGGTCACGCGGAGGTCGTGGGCGTCTTCGGCAGCCACACCGTCAAGCCGGTGCCGGGGAGTCTGTACGGCGGTGTCGTGCCGGAGGAGACGTCGGTGCCGACGTATCACCATCAGGCCGTGGACCGGCTGGGCGAGGGGCTTGTCGCGTCGGCGTACGCGGCGGACGGGACGGTGGAGGCGGTGGAACTGCCGTCGGCTGCGGGGTGGGTGCTGGGGGTGCAGTGGCATCCGGAGATGGGGGAGGATCTGCGGGTTGTGCGGGGGTTGGTGGGGGCGGCGGGTGGTTGACGGGGATGGATTTCGCCCCCGCCGCCCCTACCCGTCCCGTACCTGGGGGCTGCCGCCCCCAGACCCCCGCTTCGGCCCTTAAGGGGCCTCGTCCTCAAACGCCGGACGGGCTGAATCCAGCCCCTCCGGCGTTTGAGGAGCGGGGTCTGGGGCGGAGCCCCAGAAGGACGGGACGGGTAGGGGCGGCGGGGGCGAGAAACTATCCTCGCGTCAGCGACAGCAGGTCCCGCGCCGGGCCCACCGGCCGATGGCCCACCGGCCAGACCGCCCGAAGGTCCCGGGCCAGGGACACGTCGGCCAGCGGAATGCTCACCAGACGCCGCATCGACAGTTCCTCCCCGACGGCCAGCTCGCTCAGCACCGCCGGCCCCGCCCCACTCACCGCGGCCGCCTTCACCGCCGTAGTGGACGACAGCTCGATCAGAGGCCGGGCCAGCCCACCCAGCGCCGCGTCGAGAACCTGCCGCGTCCCCGACCCCTCCTCCCGCAGAATCAACGGCGTGGCCGCCAACTCCGACGCCTCCAGCGCCCGCCGCCGACGCGACCAGACGTGCCCCGGCGCCGTGACCACGATGAGGTTGTCGTGGGCGATGACGACCGAATCCAGCCCCGTCGGCACCGTCAGCCCCTCCACGAACCCCAGGTCCGCCTCGTCCGCCAGCAGCCGCTCCGCCACGGCAGCCGAGTTGCCCGCGAGCAGCGACACCGCCGTGTCCGGCCGCTGGGCGCGCAGCGCGAGCAGCCAGCCCGGCAGCAGATACTCCGCGATCGTCATGCTCGCCGCCACCCGCAGCCGCGAGTCCCGCCGGTCCCGCAACGCCTGCGCCCCCACGTCGAAGGCCTCCGCCGCCTCCACGATCCGCCGCGCCCAGTCCGTCACCAGCGCCCCGGCGTCCGTGAGCCGCGAGCCCCTCGGTGACCGGTCCACCAGCGCGACCCCGAGCAGCCGTTCCATCGACCGGATCCGGCTGCTCGCCGCCGGCTGGGTGATCCCCAGCTCACGCGCCGCCCCGCCGAGACTGCCAAGCCGCGCCACCGCCAACAACAGCTCCAGCGCGCCGAGCTCCGGGACACGATGTGCCAGGGATCCCGCGCGAAACTGCCCCTCCGCCGCCTCTGTCATAAGGCCAGTTTATGTGCCCATAGAGGCAAACTCCCTGGTGGACGGCGAAGGCCGGCGCGACGCTGACACCATGGTCACCGCCGTCCGTCACCTCGGACCCAACTGGTACGCCTCCGTCATGGGCACCGCCGCCGTCGCCACCGCCGGAGCCGCGCTGCCGCTTCAGCTTCCCGGCCTGCGCACGACCTGCGCAGCCGTCTGGATGCTCTCGCTCGTCCTGCTTCTCGCCCTGCTCACCGCCCGCGCCCTCCACTGGACCCACCACCGCGACCAGGCCCGCGCCCACCTCCTCGACCCGGCCACGGCACCCTTCTACGGCTGCCTGGCGATGGCCCTGCTCGCCGTCGGCGGCGGTGCCGTCACCGTCGGCCGGGACTGGATCGGGACCGGGGCGGCGGTCGCGCTCGACGCCGTGCTGTTCAGTGCCGGTACGGTCGTCGCGCTGGCGGCCGCCGTCGCCGTCCCGTACCTCATGGCCGTACGCCATCGCATCGAGCCGTCACAGGCCACGCCTGTATGGCTGCTCCCCCTCGTCGCGCCCATGGTGTCCGCCGCGCTCGGGCCGCTGCTCGTGCCGCATCTGCCGCCCGGGCAGGCCCGGGAGACCCTGCTCCTCGCCTGCTTCGCGATGTTCGGGCTCAGCCTGCTCGGCACCCTGCTGATGCTGCCGCTGGTGTTCGCCCGGCTGATCACCGGCGGTCCGCTGCCCCTGGCCCTCACGCCGACCCTGTTCCTGGTGCTGGGGCCGCTCGGGCAGTCCACCACCGCCGTCGGCAGTTTCGCGGACGTCGCCCCGGGCGTCGTACCGGCCCCGTACAGCGGGGGTTTCGGCGTGCTCGCGGTTCTCTACGGCGTACCCGTCATGGGCTTCGCGCTCCTGTGGTTCGGGCTCGCCACCGCGCATGTCGTGCGAGCCCGGCGGCACGGCATGGGGTTCGCGATGACCTGGTGGGCGTTCACCTTCCCGGTGGGTACGTGTGTGACCGGCGCCGCGGCGCTGGGCCGGCACACCGGGCTCGTGGTCTACGACGGGCTCGCCGTCGGGCTGTACGTCGTGCTGGTCGGCACATGGGCCGTCGCCGCCGTGTGCACCGCGCGCGGTCTGCTCAGCGGTGCGCTGCTCGCAGCGCCCCGGACAGCACGCGTGGTGCTTCGGCCAACGACGGGCCGTACCACGTCAGGTGCCGCCCGCTGACCAGCGCGCAGGGCAGTCCGGGGAAGGCCTCCGGGCCGTCGTCGGCCGTGAAACCGTACGGCTCATCCAGGAAGACGACGACGTCCCCGGCCGCCAACCGCAATTCGCCCAATGTGCACCGCGCACGGCCCGCTCAGCGGTGCGCTGCTCGCAGCGCCTCCGACAGCACGCGTGGTGCTTCGGCCAACGACGGGCCGTACCACGTCAGGTGCCGCCCGCTGACCAGCGCGCAGGGCAGTCCGGGGAAGGCCTCCGGGCCGTCGTCGGCCGTGAAACGGTACGGCTCGTCGGGGAGGACGACGACGTCCGGGGCCGCCGCTCGTAGGTCGTCCAACGGGATGCGCGGGTAGCGGTCCTCGTGCGTCGCGTACAGGTGGTCGACGCCGAGGCGGGCCAGGACGTCGCCCGCGAAGGTGTCGCGGCCCAGTACCATCCAGGGGCGCCGCCAGATCGGGACCACGGCCGTCGTACGGCACTCCGGGGGCCGGAGGGACGACCACGCCTCCTCCGCCTCGTCCAGCCAGCGCGGGCGTGCCGCCACCCCGCAGGCGTCCAGCACGCGCGCCAGTTCCCGGAAGGCGCCCGGCACGTCCCGGACCTCGGTCACCAGGACCTCGACGCCGGCCGCGCGGAGGGCGGCGAGGTCGGGCTCGCGGTTCTCCTCCTCGTTGGCGATCACCAGGTCGGGGGCGAGGGCGACGATGCGGTCGGCCTTGGGGCTTTTGGTGCCGCCGACGCGAGGGACGTCCAGGTCGGCCGGGTGGCTGCACCAGTCCGTGGCGCCGGCAAGGACGCCGGGGACCGAGACGGCCACGGCCTCCGTCAGGGACGGCACCAGGGAGACGACGCGCATCAGCGCCCCGGCCGGTCCCGGACCGCCTCGATGTGCTCCGCCACCGCCACGACGACCACGCGCGTGTCCGGCACGGTCGCCCGCCAGCGGTGGCGCACCCCGCCGGTGAGGTACAGGGTGTCGCCCCGGCCCAGGCGATAGGCGCGGCCCTCCGCCTCGATCTCCACGCCGCCGTCGGCGACGTACATCAACTGGTCGTTGCGGTACTGGAATTCACGGCCCGCGTCATGGTCGCCGGTGAACTCCGAGGCATGCATCTGGTGGTGACCGCGCACCAGGGACCGCGTCCGTGGTTCCGGCGCCAGTTCGGTGGTGTCGGCCCGGACCACGTCGACGCTGCACGCCGGGTCGGCGGCGGCGAGGAGCTCGACGGCGGTCGTACGCAACGCGTCGGCGACCTTTTCGAGGGAGCTTCTGCTGGGGCGGGCCCGGTCGTTCTCGACCTGGCTCAGGAAGGGCACCGACAGGCCGCTGCGCTCGGCCACGACGGCGAGGGTGAGGTCCAGCGCGCGGCGTCGCCGACGCACGGCCGCGCCCACCCGAAGGGGCTGTTCTTTGTGGTCGCCCATCGCTCCGGCTCCCTCCTTCGCTCGTCGGTCCACTGTCCTCGCGCCCGCCTTGCGGCGCACCCCTTCTGTTGAGTTCCTTGCACCCTACGCATGTTCGGCAAACCGTTTCATGCGCCCGTCACATCGACGGCACGTCGTGGGGAGTACGACCCATCGGTTCACGCCAGCGGATCGGCTCCCGCGAACCTCCCGGCGCCCGCGTGCGGCCCCTGACTTCCGTTCAGCGCGGAAGAGCTGTTGTTCTGTTCAATGCTCCGGAGGCCGTCCGTGTTCCCCGCCTCCCACAGTGGGAGCACCTGGTCATCGCGTCAACCGGGGCCACCCGCCGGATCGTTGGGGCGGTGTCGGCGGTGGGAAGTCGGCACGGCCGGGCTCAGGTGGTGGGGTAGCGCTGCGTGGTTGGCCGGATCCTTCTCGTAGGCATGCCGTACGACTATGCGGACATGCCGCGAGGGGTGGGCCCGCCGTACGTGAGGGGAAAACGTACGGCGTGACCCACCCCTCGGGCGGCGGTCCGGGCCCGTCAGGTCACCCGGCCGCCCCAGGGCGTGTCTTCTGGATCATGCCGGCGTCGCGGGCCCTGGCACGCACATCTGCCGCGTTGTCGTCGGTCGCCGACGCTCCGCGTCGACTCCCTCCTCCGCCTTGCAGCTGCACGCACCAGACCCCGCTCGGGTCGGCTGGAAGGCGCCGTCTCTCTCAGCCGACCTGACCCAGAAGACACCCCCTAGCTCTTCTGCTCCGACCCGGCGACCGGAGCCCACTTGTCCACCAGGCCGGGGTTCCGCTTCAGCCAGGTGCGGACGGCGTCCTGCTCCTTGCCCTTGCCGGCCTTGGTGATCTGCGACTCCAGGCCGGTGAGCTGCTGCTCGGTCATGGAGAAGTCCTTCAGCCACTGGCCGACCTCGGGGTTGTCCTCGGCGAAGCCCTTGCGCGCCAGGGTGTGCACGCCGTCGCCCTTGCCCCAGGCGCCCTTGGGGTCCTTGAGCTTGGTCAGGTCGTAGTCGCTGTACGCCCAGTGCGGCGACCAGAGCGTGACGACGACCGGCTCCTTCTTGGCGTACGCGCGCTTGAGCTCGGCCAGCATCGCGGGCGTCGAGCCGTCCACGACGTCGTACTCACCCTCCAGGCCGTACTCCTTGAGGACCTTGTCCTTGAGCATGCCCATCATTCCGGCGCTCGGCTCGATGCCGATGATCTTGCCCTTGAACTTGGCGGCGTTGCCCTTGAGGTCCTCCAGGGAGTCGACGCCCTTGACGTACGACGGGACGCTGAGCTCCAGCGAGGTGGGGCCGTACCAGGAGCCGAGGTCGTCGAGCCGGCTGCCGTACTTCTTCCAGTACTCGGCGTGGGTGGTGGGCAGCCAGGAGTCCGTCTGGAAGTCGATCTGGCCGGTGGCCACGCCGGTGTAGAGGGGGCCGGCGGCGTACTGGGTGGTGCTGACCTCGAAGCCGCGCTGCTCCAGGAGCTCCTGCCACAGGTACGTCGAGGCGATGCCCTCGTCCCACGGGATGTAGCCGAGCTTGATCTCCTTGCCCTTGCCGACGTTGGTGGCGGAGGCCTCGGCGGTGCCGGAGGTGGGGCCGAAGACGCCCATGCCGCCCGCGACGAGGGCCAGGGCGGCCACGCCGGCGACCGCGACGACGGGGCGGGGGCGGTGGTTCCAGACCTTGGTGCCGCCTGCGGCGCGGGCCTTGGCGGCGGCACGGCGGCCGAGTGGGGAGATCTGCGCACCGAGCGCGCCGGTGATGCGGTCCAGGTAGATGGCGAGGACGACGATGCCGACGCCCGCCTCGAAGCCGAAGCCGATGTCGAGCTGGCCGATGGCCTCGTTGACCGCGCCGCCGAGGCCGCCGGTGCCGACCATGCCGGCGATGACGACCATCGACAGGCTCAGCATGATGACCTGGTTGACGCCCGCCATGATCGTCGGCAGGGCGAGCGGCAGCTGGAGGCGCAGCAGGGTGTCGCGAGGTGTCGTGCCGAACGCCTCTGCGGCCTCGACCAGCTCGGCGTCGACCTGGCGGATGCCCAGCTCGGTCATGCGGACGCCGGGGGCGAGCGCGAAGATCAGGGTGGCGATGACGCCGGCGGCGGTGCCCAGGCCGAAGAAGAGGATGGCCGGGATCAGCAGCACCATCGACGGCATCGTCTGGAGCAGGTCCAGGACGGGCCGTACGACCGCGCTGACCGTCCTGGAGCGGGCCGCCCAGATGCCCAGCGGGATCGACATCACCAGCGCGATGACGGTGGCCACGAGCACCAGGGCCAGCGTCGACATGGCCTGCTCCCACAGGTCCAACGAGTCGACGAGCGCGAACCCGGCGAAGGCGATGACGCCCGCGACCAGCCCGCGCAGCCACCAGGCGAGCACGGCGAGGATGCCCGCGAGGAGCAGGGGCTCGGGTGCGGTCAGGACGGCGTTGACACCGTCGTACATGCCCTCCACGACCGCCTTGATCGCGTCGAAGAGCCAGCCCATGTGGGCGACGAGCCAGTCCACACCGGAGTCGACCCAGTCACCGAGACGCAGCCTAGGCATGGGCGATCACCTTCCCGTCGGGGGTGTCGCAGGGCGTGGGATCGCCACTCTCGTCGCCGAGGAAACCGACCAGCCGCTGCCGCGGTACGACGCCGACGACCCTGTTCTCGTCGTCCACGACCGAGACGCGGTGGGACAGCCGGGCGCTGATCGCGCACAGGTCCGCGAACGACGTCTCGCGCGTCGCGGTCTCGCAGGCGCACACCGGGGCGTCGGCGGTGACGGAGGTGTCCATGAGCGCGCCCGCGGTCAGCACGCGGGAGCGGTCGACGTCCTGGATGAAGGAGGCGACGTAGTCGTCGGCCGGGCGCAGGAGGATGTCCTCCGCGGTGCCGTTCTGGACGATACGGCCGTCGCGCATGACGGCGATACGGTCGCCGAGGCGCATGGCCTCGTTGAGGTCGTGGGTGATGAAGACGATCGTCTTCTTCAGGGTGCGCTGCAGTTCGAGCAGCTGGTCCTGCATGTCGCGGCGGATCAGCGGGTCGAGCGCGCTGAAGGACTCGTCCATGAGGAGCAGATCGGCGTCGGTGGCCAGCGCGCGGGCGAGGCCCACACGCTGCTGCATACCGCCGGACAGCTCGTCGGGCCAGGACTTCTCCCACCCGGCGAGACCGCACAGGGCCAGCGCCTCGCCGGCGCGCTGCTCGCGCTCGGCGCGGGGCACGCCCTGCACGGCCAGGCCGTAGGCGGCGTTCTCCAGCACGCTGCGGTGCGGGAAGAGCGCGAAGTGCTGGAAGACCATGCTGATCTTCTTCGCACGGACCTCGCGCAGCTCGCGGTCGCCGATCGCGGTCAGGTCCTGGCCGTCGAAGCGGACGTGACCCGCGGTCGGCTCCAGGAGCCCGTTGAGCATGCGCAGCAGGGTGGACTTGCCGGATCCGGACAGGCCCATGACGACGAAGATCTCGCCCGGCTCCACGGTGAAGGAGGCGTCGATCACGGCGGCGGTGGTGCCGTCGGCGCGCAACTCCTCGCGGTCGGCCCCTTGGCGGAGCCGTTCGACGGAATCTTTCGGTCGTCTCCCGAACACCTTGTACAGATGTTCGGCCTCAAGCCTGGATGACACAGGTACCTCTTGTCTCGACGGCAAAGGAAGGGAGCGACGGGGGCGCACCGGTTGCCTGCGCGAGTGTCGTCGCTCCGGGGCCGCGCCTGCCCCTGATCACCGGGCACAAACGCACAAGTGGTCCAGGCCACAGAAATGGCGTCCAGCGCAACTCGTTGCGCACCGAAGGACACGGAGCGGCGCCGAAGGGTCGCCGTCGGTGCCGTGCGGCATGACTGTCAGTGGCTTACGGCATGATGCGGGGCGTGACCGGACGACTGATGCTCCTCGACACCGCCTCGCTCTACTTCCGCGCCTATTTCGGCGTCCCGGACTCCGTGAAGGCCCCGGACGGCACGCCGGTGAACGCCGTGCGCGGCCTCCTCGACTTCATCGACCGCCTGGTCAGGGACCACCGCCCGGACGCGCTGGTGGCCTGCATGGACGCCGACTGGCGGCCCCAGTGGCGGGTCGACCTGATCCCGTCCTACAAGGCGCACCGCGTCGCCGAGGAGCGCGAGGCGGGGCCCGACGAGGAGGAGGTGCCCGACACCCTGTCGCCGCAGGTGCCGGTCATCGAGTCCGTCCTCGACGCGCTCGGCATCGCGCGCGTGGGGGTCGAGGGGTACGAGGCCGACGACGTGATCGGCACGTTCACCGCGCGGGCGCGGGGCCCGGTCGACATCGTCACGGGCGACCGCGACCTGTACCAGCTGGTGGACGACGCGCGTGGGGTGCGGGTGCTGTACCCGCTCAAGGGTGTCGGCACCCTCCAGCTCACCGACGAGGAGTGGCTGCGCGAGAAGTACGGCGTCGACGGCCGGGGGTACGCGGATCTGGCGACGCTGCGCGGCGACCCGAGCGACGGCCTGCCGGGCGTGCCCGGGATCGGCGAGAAGACGGCCGCGAAGCTGCTGGCCGAGTTCGGCGACCTGGCCGGGATCATGGCCGCGGTCGACGACCCCAAGGCGAAGCTCACGCCCTCGCAGCGCAAGCGGCTGGACGAGTCGCGGCCGTACGTCGCCGTCGCGCCGACGGTCGTGCGCGTCGCGGACGACGTACCGCTGCCGGACGTCGACACGGCGCTGCCGCGGGCGCCCCGGGATTCGGCCGCACTGGACGAGCTGGCGGTGCGATGGGGGCTGGGCGGGTCGCTGCAGCGGCTGCTGGTGACGCTGGGGGCGTGAAGGGAGCGATCGGGTGCATGGGGTTCGCGGTGCGGGGAATTCGGTTCTCGCGAGCACGACATGCACCGATTCATGAACGTTCATAGCGGCATTCGCCGGGGGAGGTGCTAACTTAGGTAAACCTAAGCTTGGAACGAGGGAGGCCAGTGATGGCGCTACGCCCTGCCCGCAAGCCGCGGAAGCCCCACGCCGCGCAGGTCATCCGTACCGAACGGCTGACCCCGCACATGCAGCGTGTGGTGCTGGGCGGCGAGGGGCTCGACGAGTTCGCGGCGGACACCTGCACGGACCATTACGTGAAGATGCTGTTCGCCCCCGAGGGCGTGAGCTACCCCGAGCCCTTCGACCTGGAGCGCATCCGCGAGGAGCTGCCGCGCGAGCAGTGGCCGGTGACGCGGACGTACACCGTGCGGGCCTGGGACCCGGAGCACCGTGAGCTGACGCTGGACTTCGTACTGCACGGCGACGAGGGCCTGGCCGGCCCCTGGGCGATGCGCGCCCAGCCGGGCGAGACCGTGCGGCTCATGGGTCCCGGCGGCGCCTACGCACCCGACCCGGATGCCGACTGGCATCTGCTCGTCGGCGACGAGAGCGCGTTGCCCGCCATCGCCCGCTCCCTGGAGTCGCTGCCCGACGGCGCCACGGTGTATGCCTTCGTGGAGATCGCCGGCCCCGAGGAGGAGCAGAAGATCGACTCCGATGTGGAGGTCATCTGGCTGCACCGCGGCTCCCGTCCCGTGGGCGAGGCGCTGGTCGAGGCCGTGCGCGCGCTGGACTTCCCCGACGGCCGGGTGCACGCGTTCGTGCACGGCGAGGCGCACTTCGTGAAGGAGCTGCGCCAACTGCTGCGGGTCGAGCGCGGCATGCCCCGCGAGGACCTGTCGATCTCCGGCTACTGGCGACTCGGCCACAACGAGGACGGCTGGCAGGCCTCCAAGCGGGACTGGAACGCACGGATCGAGGCGGAGCAGGAGGGGGCGGCACCGGCCGCGTGAGACTCCTCGAAAGGGGCGGCACTCCCAGAGTGCCGCCCCTTCGTCGTACCCGGGATGCTCAGGAGCATCCCCAGCGCGTTGGACCACCCCGAAGGGTCCCCGCAAGGGCGCGCCGGCACCCCGAAGGGCCCGCCCGCGTCCGCCGTGAGCACATAGGATCGGCTCGGACATGAGCACGTCATGCGTTCGAAACAGCCCCTCCCTAATTTCTGTCGCCCGACAGGAATTCTTGCGCCGCTGTGCGAAAGCAGGTTGCCGCCATGACGAGCACCGCCCCCGCCGCCCCACGCCCCGACCCGCCGCTGAACGCCGACGAGCGCTCCCTCGCCGAGTTCGGGTACCGCCAGGAACTGCACCGCAGCCTCGGCCGGTACGCGTCCTTCGCGGCCGGTTTCTCCTTCATCTCCGTCCTGACGACCGTCTTCCAGTTCTTCGCCTTCGGGTACGCGTTCGGCGGCCCCGTCTTCTTCTGGGCCTGGCCCGCGGTGCTCGTCGGGCAGTTGCTGGTGGCCGCGTGCTTCGCGGAACTCGCCGCGCGCTACCCGATCTCGGGCGCGATCTACCAGTGGTCCTCGCGGCTGTCGAACCTCACCTTCGGCTGGTTCGCCGGCTGGATCATGGTGATCGGGCAGATCGTGGTGGTCGCGGCGGCCGCGCTGGCGCTGCAGATGGTGCTGCCCGCGATCTGGTCCGGCTTCCAGCTGATCGGCACCGACCCCGCGCCGACCTCGGCGGACGGCGCGGCCAACGCGGCGCTGCTCGGCGTGCTCCTGCTGGCCCTCACCACGGTCGTGAACCTCCTGGACAACCGGGTGCTGTCGCTGGTGAACCGGGTAGGCGTGACCGCCGAGATCATCGGCGCGGTACTGATCATCGTGCTGTTGCTGACCCACTCCGAGCGCTCCCCCGGCATCACCTTCCACACCGAAGGCGCCGCCCAGTCAGGCCTGTTGGGCGCGCTGCTGGTGGGCTCGTTCACGGCGGCGTACGTGATGATCGGCTTCGACAGCGCGGGCGAGATGAGCGAGGAGACTCTCCACCCGCGCCGCACCGCGCCCCGCACGATCCTCACCGCGCTGGGCGCCGCGGGCCTGCTCGGTGGACTGCTCGTGCTCGGCGGGCTGCTCGCCGCGCCCAGCCTCACCGACGGCCGGCTGGCGGTCGACGGCCTGAGCTACGTCCTCACCAGCAGCCTGGGCGACGGCGTGGGCCGAGTTCTGCTGGCCGACGTGGTGGTGGCGATCACGGTGGCGACCCTCGCCATCCAGACGGCCGCCTGCCGGATGCTGTTCTCGATGGCCCGCGACGGCCAATTCCCGTTCTCCCGCCGCCTCGCGAAGGTCAACCCACGCACCGGCATGCCCGGCGCGCCCGCCCTGGTCGTCGGCGTCCTCGCGGCGGCCCTGCTGCTGCTCAACTTCGCCTCACCTGAGGCGTTCCTCGCCATCGGCACGACCTGCATCGTGATGCTGTACCTGGCCTACGCGATGGTCACCGGCCCCCTCCTGGTCGCCCGCCTGCGCGGCCGCTTCCCCGCCGCCGGCACCGACGAGACGGGCGCCCGCCAGTTCTCCCTCGGCCGCTGGGGCGTCCCGCTCAACGCCCTCGCCCTCCTGTACGGCCTCGTCATGACCGTCAACCTCGCCTGGCCACGGGCGGCGGTGTACGACCCGGCGGGTGGGCACTGGTACTTCCAGTACTTCACCGTCCTGTTCCTCGGCGTGACACTGCTCGCGGGCGTCGGCTTCCGCGCGTACCGCAGGCGGACGGCGCCCGCGACCACCACCCCGGAGACGACGGCGCCGCCCGAGGCCGCTGTCTAGGCCGACGGTCGGGGCGGATTCAGCCTCGGCGTCGGGGCCGGCGTCGGCGTCCGCGTCCCGGACGTGCCACTGATGTATCTCCGGGTCCTGGAAGGCCGCGTGCATCCGGCGCCGCACTCTCAGCATTTCCGGAGCCGTACGCTTGATCGTGATGAGACGCCGTAGCCCGCTCCCGCCCTCTCCCCTGCCGCAGCGCGACGGGATCGACGCGGTGCGGGTGCGGCTGCCCTTCGAGGGGCCGTGGGCCAGCGTGCGGGAGTATCTGGTGGAACGGCTCTCGGGGGCGGCGCCCGGGGTCGTCGCCGGGATGTTCGACGCGGGGCTGGTCGTCGGGGCGGACGGCAAGGCGGTGGCGGCGGACGCGGCGTATGTGCCGGGGATGTTCGTGTGGTTCCACCGGGAGCTGCCCCCGGAGGTGCCGGTGCCGTTCGCGGTGGACGTCGTGTACCGCGACGAGCACATCGTCGTCGCCGACAAGCCGCACTTCCTGGCCACCACCCCGCGCGGCGGCCATGTCACCGAGACCGTGCTGGCGCGGCTGCGCCGGGAGCTGGGCATCCCGGCGCTGAGCACCGCGCACCGGCTCGACCGGCTCACCGCCGGGCTGGTCCTGTGCACGCTGCGGCCCGAGGAGCGCGGCGCGTATCAGACGCTGTTCAGCGACAAGCGGGTGCGCAAGGAGTACGAGGCGGTGGCGCCGTACGATCCTGAGCTCGCCCTGCCCCGGACCGTGCGCAGCCGCATCCTGAAGGAGCGCGGGGTGCTCGCCGCCCGGCAGGTCGAGGGCGAGCCGAACGCCGTCACGCGCGTCGAGGTCGTCGACCACCGGGCCGGGCTCGCCCGCTACCGGCTCACACCCACCACCGGTCAGACCCATCAGCTACGGGTCCACATGAACGCGCTGGGCGTCCCGCTCCTCGGCGACCCGCTGTACCCCGAGGTCACCGCCCCCGTACCGGCCGGCGACTTCCGGCGCCCGCTCCAACTGCTGGCACGGGCACTGGAGTTCACCGATCCGGTGACGGGGGTGGCACACCGGTTCCGGAGTACGCGGGCCCTTGAGGCCTGGGCGTCGTATGCCGGGTGGGCGGCGGAGCAGCCGTACGGCGAGGGTGCACCGAATCAGTGACGGGTGGCGTCCGGCGCCGACCGATGGCGGGGCGGGGCCCGCCAGGTCGGCGGCGATCGCCGGGAGCAAACGGCGATCGCCTGGCGGGCGCGACCACCGGGCAGGCGCTTCCGCCAGGCAGACTCGACCGCCAGGAGCACACTGCAACTGCCGAGCAGGCACGACCACCGGGGGCACACTGGAACCGCCGAGCAGGCACGACCACCGGGGACACGGCAACCACCGCGTGGCGACCGCCGGGTAAGCAGCGACCGCCGGAACCACCCGGCAACCCCCAGGCAGACGCGGCCGCCGGAGACACGGCGACCACCAGATGGCGACCACCGAGCAGGCACCACCGCCAGAACCACCCGGCAACCCCCAGGCGGACGCGGCCGCCAGAGACACGGCGACCACCAGATGGCGACCACCGAGCAGGCACCACCGCCAGAACCACCCGGCAACCCCCAGGCGGACGCAACCCCCGGGCAGGCGGCGAGCCGCCAGGAACGCACACCGACCACCCGACAGACGGCGACCCCGCAGGCCGACGACAACCGCGGGACGCCGCCACCGGCCCCTCAGTTACCCCGCCACCACCGCAGGAACCGCCGCAGGACCCCCTTCGGCCGCACCGGCTCAGCAGCCGCCGGATCCGGTGCCTGCGTCGGCGCGGGCGGCTGCGCGGACGTCGGCTGGGAAGCCGGCGCGGGTGCCTGCCCGGGCTGCGGCGTGCCGACCTGCCAGGTGGCGCGCTGGGGCGGGACCGGGGCCTGGCCCGGCTTCCGCAGGACGTCCTGCGGCGGCTTCGGCGCGAAGCGGACCGGCAGTTCCACGAGGTGGGCCGAGGCGATCGAGTGCCGCCACTCCAACTCCTCCTCGGGGCATTCGAGTTCCACGTCCGGCAACCGCATCAGCAGGGCGTCGACACCGACTTCGGCGATCGCACGGCCGATGTCCGCGCCGGGGCACTCGTGCGGTCCGCCACCGAAGGCGAGATGGGAACGGTTGCCCATCATGTTGGCGGAGAGGTCGGGACGCACCCGCGGATCGACGTTGCCCGGAGCGGGAGCGAACAGCAGCCCGTCCCCCTTGCGGATGTGCTGACCGCCCAACTCCGTGTCCTGCTTGGCGAAGTAGGCGAACACGGTGCTGAACGGCGGCTCGTCCCACAGGGACTGCTCGACCGCCTCGGGCACCGTCATCTGGCCGCCGCTGAGCTGGGCGCGGAAGCGCGGGTCGGTGAGGACCACCCGGATCACGTTGGCGAGGAGGTTCGCGGTGGCCTCGTAGGCGGCGATGAGCACGACCCGCAGGTGCTGGCCGATCTCGTCGTCGGTCAGCCGGGCCGGGTGGTTGATCAGATGGGTGGCGAAGTCCTCCTCCGGCCGGGCCCGCCGCTTGGCGGTGAGCCGCATCAGCGCGTCCATGATGTACGCGTTGCTGGCGATCGCCGTCTCGGTGCCCTTGAGCATGTCGCGGGCGGCCTCGACGATACGGTCGTTGTACTCGTCGGGCATGCCGAGGATCTCGCACATCACGGCCATCGGCAGATGCTCGGAGAACTGCGCGACCAGGTCGGCGCTGCCCTCCTCGCAGAACCGGTTGACGAGGCGCTGCGTGGAGCGGTTGATGTAGCGGCGCATACCGCGGTGGTCGATCGTGGACATGGCGCCGGTGACCGCACCGCGCAGCCGCAGGTGTTCGTCGCCCTCGGCGTGGGAGCAGATCGGCTGCCAGGCGATGTGCGGCATCAGCGGGTGGTCGGGCTTGACCATGCCCTCGAGGAGCGGGTTCCAGATACGGCTGTCCCGGCAGAACTGCGAGGGCGTACGAACCATGTGCAGGTTCTCGGTGTGGCCGAGGACCACCCACATCGGCACGTCGTCGTGGAGCAGTACGGGCGCCACCTGGCCATGCTGCTCGCGGAGTTGCTCGTACAGCTCCCCCAGGTCCTCCGCCTCGTGGAGCCGGTGCAGGCTTCCGGGGCCGAGCCCATGGGCCGGGCAGCCGGGCGGCGGCGCGGGAAAGGCGTCGTGCGTACCGGTCGGGGAATGGAATTCAGGCGTCACAGTGGTCGCTCCGAAGTGGATCCGGTTTCTGGGGAGTCACAGCGCGAATTTCTGGGGGTGCACAGCGCGAACGAACGCGGACGCGCCCTACCTGAGCGCGCTTTACCTGAGCGCGCCCGACATGGCGAGCGAGTGCAGGAAGTGCATCAGTGTCATCAGGACGTCACGGCTGGAGGCCCGGCGGCGGACGTCGCACTCCACGATCGGGATCTCCGGGTCGAGGTCGAGCGCCGCGCGCAGGTCGTCGACGGCGTAACGGGGCGCGTCGGGGAAGGAGTTGACGGCGACCACGAACGGTACGCCGCGCTCCTCCAGTCGCCCTATCACGTCGAAGCTGACTTCGAGCCGACGGGTGTCGATCAGCACGACCGCGCCCAGCGCGCCCTCGAACAGCCCGTTCCACAGGAACCAGAAGCGCTCCTGGCCGGGCGTGCCGAAGAGGTACAGCACGAGCTGGTCGGTGATGCTGATGCGGCCGAAGTCCATGGCGACGGTGGTGGCCGTCTTGGTGTCCGAGCCGAAGTTGTCGTCGACACCGATGCCAGCCTGCGTCATGGTCTCTTCGGTGGTCAGCGGCCTGATCTCGCTGACCGAGCCGACCATGGTCGTCTTGCCGACCCCGAAGCCGCCCACGATCACGATCTTGACCGCGGCCTCGGCCGTGGGCGGCAACTGCTCGTCGGTCCGTGGACCGGGGATGGTGTCAGAGCCTTTGAAGTCCATGCATCACCGCTTCGAGAAGGGACCGGTCGGCGACGGCCTGACGCACGAGCGGGGCGCGGGCCGTCACCAGGTCGGCCGTCAGCAAGTCGGTGAGCAGGACCGTCATCGCGCTGAACGGCAGACTGAGATAGGCCGAGAGCTCGGCCACGGACAGGGGGGTAGTGCAGAGCCGGAGCAGCGCCGTCTGCTCGGGCGCGGCGGAGGGCGGTGGGTCGGCGCTCGCCACGATTAAGGTGACGAGGTCGAGTTCGGCGCGCTCGGCGCCGTCCTTCCCGGCCACCACGAAGAGCCGTTCCGGGTTCTTCTTCTGCCTCGGCGGGGGCGGTGGTGGGGGCGCTTGCCCTTGGGGGTATCGCCGCTGGCGTTGCGGAGGAGTCATACGGTCTGCCCGTTGCGCCTCGACGGGCTCGTGAGATGGGCGCCGATGCGGCCGACGAGGTCGGACATGCGGTTGCTCATCAGCCCGGGCTCGGCGAACGTGTCGGAGAGCACGGCGAGATAGGCGTTGGCGCCGGCGGCCATCAGATAGAAGTAGCCGCCGTTGATCTCGATGAGGACCATCTTCATCTTGCCGTCGCTGTTCGGGATCTCCGTGGCGACCGCGCTCGCCAGGCTCTGCAGACCGGCGCAGGCCGCGGCGACGCGGTCGGCGGTGTCCGGGTCGCCGCCGTAGCGGGCGATGCGCAGGCCGTCGGCGGAGAGCACCACGATCATCTCGATGCCCGGTACGCCGTCGTGGAGCTCCTTGAGCATCCAGTCGAAGTTGGCGCGCTGCTGGATCACTTGGGGTCCCCCTCGTCGTCGGCCTCGCGGCGGGCCGGTTGGGTTCGCGGCTGGAGTGTGTAGGGGTCGGGCTTGTTCTTGAGTCCGTTCCAGAACGCCTCGACCCACGCACCGGGGGCGGGCTCGTCCGCCACGGGCTCGGGCAGGGGCGCGGGTTCGGGCTTCGGCGTCGACCAGACGGTCGGCCGGCCCTCCCGTTCGGCCCGCTCGATGGCCGCCTGCTCGGCGAGCCGCTTGCTGAGCGGGGTCTTGACCCGGCTGCGGCGCTGGGGCAGCCCGCCCGCGGTCCATTCGGTGACCACGGGGACGTCGTCCTCCATGGAGACAGCGGCGGGAATCTTCGGGCTGGTGGGGCGCCGCTTCTTGGGCGTGCGCTTGGGCCCTTCGAGCGCACCGGGGCCGAGCTTGGGCGCCGCTACGGCACCGATGCCGTGCGCGTATCCGGGCGCGGCGTCGGTGGTGAGCATCTCGCGCGGGATCACGAGGACGGCGCGGACACCGCCGTACGCGGAGGTGCGCAGGGAGACCTGCATGTTGAACGCCGTGCACAGGCGGCCCACGACGGCCAGGCCCAGTCGCGGGGACTCGCCGAGTTCCTGGAGGTCTCCGCCGACCTTGGCGCGCTCCAGCATGCCCTCGACCCGGGTCCGGGCCTCCTCGCTGAGGCTGACGCCCGCGTCCTCGATCTCGATCGCGATGCCGGTCTGCACCTCGGTGGCGGTGACATGCACCTCGGTCTGCGGCGGCGAGTAGCGCGTGGCGTTGTCGAGGAGTTCGGCCGCCGCGTGGATGACCGGCTCGACGGAGATACCGCGGACGTTGACCTGGGCGATGGAGTCCAGCTTGATGCGCCGGTACTCCAGGATGCGGGACATGGCACCGCGCAGCACGCTGTACAGCTGGACGGGGTTGGGCCACTGACGGCCGGGGCGACCGCCGCCGAGCACGGAGATGGAGTCGGCGAGGCGGCCGATCAGCATGGTGCCGTGGTCGATGCGCAGCAGGTCGTCGAAAACCTCGGGGTTGCGCCCGTGGTCCTCCTCCATCTCGCCCAGTTCCACGGCCTGTTGGTGGACGATCGCCTGGACGCGGCGGGCGATGTTGACGAAGGAGCGCTGGGCGGAGTCACGCAGGGCTTCCTCGTGGTCGAGGATGTCGAGCATCGACTTCACCAACGCGAGCTGCGCCGGGGAGAGTTGGGCGTAGGTCGGGTCGATCTCGGCAAGGTCGCGCATCACCTCATGGGGTGAATTGCCGCACCGCAGCCGGTAGATGGCGGCAGGCGTGACCTCCGTGGCGAGGCGGGTCATCTCCTCGTCGTGGGCGGCGACACGCCGTTCCAGATACGCGGTGTGACGGGCGCGCTCGGCCCGCTCGTCCCGCAGGGTGCGGCCGCGGCGCACCGTTTCGGCCGCGGATGCCAGCACGAGCAACAGGGCCACGGCACCGCACACGCCGACGGCCGTCCGGGCCGGTTCCGCCACCACGGCGACGGCGGCGCCGGTTGCCGCGGCCATCACTATGGCGGGCAGCAACAGGACGCGCGCATACGGGAGTTCACGGCGACGGGGCGGGGATTGAACGCTCACCATGTGGGCCCTCTGAAACTAATCGGGTGGGTGTAGGGGGAGCTTGCAGCGGGGTACGTCATGGGTATGTCGGAATCTTCTGCGCGTTTGGGAACAAGCGCACGAATACGCCTCAACTCGGTGCGCTGCGGGCGAGCTTAGTCCGACCGGATCATCGCTGTGTCATATTCAGCAAGCACCTGAAATGAGGCGTGCGACAGGAGTACCCTCGGCCCCATTTATACGCTCAGCTCACAATCGCACACCGTACGTTACGGCGTACGAGCGTACGAAAATCACTCACCGTGACGGGTGAAGGGCCGGGATTCAGAAGGGGATTCAGACCCCGTTCGGCCGGATGTTCAGATCCCCGCGATGCGCAGCGCGGCGTCCGCCGTCGCCTCGGCGAACACCGACACCGGGCGCTCCGGGTCGGAGCGGTGCACGAGGATGACGCCCTCGATCAGACCGAAGAGCAGATCCGTACGCAGGTCCAGCTCGCTCTTGGCGAGCGCGCCGCCGGCGGCCGTGGCGACGAGCAACTGGCGGTAGGCGTCCTTGAGTTCGGCGCGCACGGCGTGGAAGCCGGCGAAGCGTTCGGTGCGCACCTCGGGCAGCAGGTACAGCCCGCCCAGGTTGTGCGGGCCGCCGCAGAGCAGCTCCACGTCCGCGCGGCACAGCCGCCACAGCCGGTCCCCGGCCAGGGTCGCGTCGTCGGCGAGGAGTTCACGGGCGTACGCGAGCGAGGGCGTGACCGTGGACTCCAGGAGCTCGGCGAGGAGTTCCTCCTTGCCGGAGACGTAGTGGTACATGGACGCCTGCCGCATCCCCGCGCGCTCGGCGACGGCGCGGGTGGTGGTGGCGGCGTAGCCCCGGGTGGTGAACAACTCGGCGGCGGCCGCGAGGAGTTCGGCACGCGGCTCAAGCCCGCTGTCCGGCCGCTGAGCGGCCCGCGGCCTGCCCACCCGCCGACCTGCCTGCCCACCTGACGTACCCATGGGTTCGATCCTCGCACATCGGGGCGTAAGGCGATCTCCGAGCGGGCGTCGGCGAGCGCCGCGCGCACTTCGGGCCGGCTCCGCACGGGCGTCGGCGGCGCGGGTCCGCCGCCGTACCGCTTCTGCGGCTTGCGTGAAGGCGGTGGGGTCCGGGTATGCAGCGGGCGCCGCGGTTACCGCACGGCAACACCCCCGCAATCCCGTCGACCCACCCCGCCCCTAATTTCTGTCGGGCGACAGAAAAGAGCCCGCAGGCCGACACCCGAGCCGGAGGTCCCGCGCATGGCGACCAAGACCACGTACGGAGCCCGTGACCACGCCCGCGCCCAGGAGGGGACCCGCGCCGAGGCCATGCCCGTCGTGCCGGCCCGGGACTGGCCGGCGCCGCCCTGCGAGGCGGGACACCTCGTGTGGGCCGAGACGGTGGCGGGCGGCGGCTACACGCACAAGGTGCTGGCCCGCGGCACGGAGCTGCGGCTGACCGATCTGCGCGGCGACGCCTGCGCGCATCTGCTGCTGTACGTGGCCGACCGCCCCTGGGAGCGGCTGAACGTCGCCGACACGGTGAAGGTGCAGTGGAACGCCTACCTCCGCGAGGGCCGCCTGCTGCTCTCCGACCAGGGCCGCGTGCTGGCGAGCGTCGTCGCCGACACCTCCGGGCGCCACGACGCCCTGTGCGGCACGTCCACCCTCGTCCGCAACACCGAGCGCTACGGCGACGGCACCCCGCAGTCCCCCTCCCCCGCCGGCCGTGAACTGTTCAAGCTGGCGGCGGCGAAGAACGGCCTGGAGCCCCGGGACCTGCCCCCGTCGCTGTCCTTCTTCCAGAGCGTCGAGGTCCGCGAGGACGGCACCCTCGACTTCACCGGCTCGGCCGGACCCGGCGCCGACGTGACCCTGCGCGCCGAGCAGGACCTGACCGTGCTGATCGCCAACGTGCCGCATCCGGCCGACCCGCGCCCCGAGTACGTCAGCACCTCGCTGGAGGTGCTCGCCTGGCGCGCGGCACCGACCGCCCCGGGCGACCCGCTCTGGGACGCCACCCCCGAGGGCCGCCGCGCCTTCCTCAACACCGCCGAATTCCTTGCCGCGAGGGGGCTCGCATGAGCACGAGCACGACCGTCGTTCCCGCCCGCGCCGCCTGGTCGTCCGTCGTCCGCGAGGGCGGGACGCTGACCATCACCGACCTGCACGGCAACCAGGCCGTCGACTTCCTCGTGTACGACGCCCACGACACATCGGTCCGCTACAGCGCGCCCGACACCATCCACGCGCAGGGCGGCATCTTCCTGACGACGGGCAGCGTGCTGATGTCGAACGAGCACACGCCGCTGATGACGGTCGTCGACGACGAGGTGGGCCGCCACGACACGGTCGGCGGCGCCTGCTCGAAGGAGTCCAACACCCTGCGCTACGGCCACCACACCTGGTCGCAGCACGCGTGCGTGGACAACTTCCTCGCCGAGGGGGCGAAGTACGGCCTCGGCAAGCGTGATCTGGTCTCCAACGTCAACTGGTACATGAACGTGCCGGTCGAGAAGGACGGCACCCTCGGCATCGTCGACGGCATCTCGGCCCCGGGGCTGTCCCTGACCCTGCGCGCCGAGCGCGACGTCCTCGTCCTCGTCTCCAACTGCCCCCAGATCAACAACCCCTGCAACGGCTTCGACCCGACGGCCGTGGAGATGACGATCACGGACGCGGGCGAGGCACCGGGGGCGGGCGGCGCATGAGCTTCGACACGCTGCTCGTCGCCAACCGGGGCGAGATAGCCGTCCGCATCATCCGCACGGCCCGCGAGCTGGGCCTGCGCACGATCGCCGTGTTCTCCGACCCGGACCGCGCGGCGCCCCACGTCCGCCTCGCCGACAAGGCCGTACGCCTCGGACCGGCGCCCGCCAAGGAGTCGTACCTCGACGCCGACCTGGTGCTGAAGGCGGCCAAGGACTGCGGGGCCGGGGCGATCCACCCCGGCTACGGCTTCCTGTCCGAGGACGCGGCGTTCGCGCGGCGCTGCGAGGACGCGGGGATCGTGTTCGTGGGCCCGACCCCCGAGCAGCTGGAGCTGTTCGGCGCCAAGCACACCGCTCGGGCGGCGGCCGAGGCGGCGGGCGTACCGCTGGCGCCGGGGACGGGGCTGCTGGGGTCACTCGCCGAGGCCCTCGACGAGGCCCGGGTCATCGGCTATCCCGTCATGCTCAAGGCGACCGGCGGTGGGGGCGGTATCGGCATGTCGGCATGTCGATCCGTCGCCGAACTGACCGAGGCCTGGGAGCGGGTGCAGCGGGTCGCCGCCGCCTCCTTCTCCTCCGCCGGCGTCTTCCTGGAGCGGCTCGTCGAGCACGCCCGCCATGTCGAGGTGCAGGTCTTCGGCGACGGCGAGGGCAGGGTGGTCACCTTCGGCGACCGGGACTGCACGCTGCAACGGCGCAATCAGAAGGTCGTGGAGGAGGCCCCGGCACCAGGACTCCCCCCGCACATCCGCGCGCAACTCGCCATCTCCGCCCGCGACTTGTGCGCCTCCGTCGGCTACCGCTCCGCCGGAACCGTCGAGTTCGTGTACGACGCCGCCCGCGAGGAGGCCTGGTTCCTGGAGGTCAACACCCGCCTCCAGGTCGAGCACCCGGTCACCGAGGAGATCTACGGCGTCGACCTGGTCGCCTGGATGCTGCGCCTGGCCCGCGGCGAACGGGACGTCGTCCGCGCCCCAGGCGCACCGCGCGGCCACGCCGTCGAGGCCCGCCTCTACGCCGAGGACCCCTCGCGCGAACACCGGCCCAGCGCGGGCCTGTTGACGCGGGTCGAGTTCCCGAGCGGGGTGCGGGTCGACGGCTGGGTCGAGACGGGCACCGAGGTGACGACGTCGTACGACCCGATGCTCGCGAAGATCATCGCGTACGGCCCCGACCGCGCCCACGCGCTGGAACGGCTGGACGAGGCGCTGGCCCGCACCCGCGTGGACGGCATCGAGACGAACCTCGGCCTGCTGCGGGCCGCCCTCGCCGCCCGGGACTTCCGCGGGGCCGCCCACTCGACGGCGACCCTCACGGCCGTCACCGACCCGACGCCCCGCATCGAGGTCGTCTCCGGCGGCACCCTCACCACCGTGCAGGACTGGCCGGGCCGCACCGGCCACTGGCAGGTCGGCGTGCCGCCCTGCGGCCCGATGGACGACATGTCCTTCCGGCTCGGCAACCGGGCGCTGGGCAACCACGAGGGCGCACCGGGGCTCGAATGCACGCTCCAGGGACCGACGTTGAGGTTCACCCACCCCACCACCGTGTGCGTGACCGGCGCCCCGGCCCCGGTCACCGTCGACGGTACGGCGGTGCCGCAGTGGGAACCGGTGACGGTGCCGACAGGGGCCGTACTGGAGATCGGAGCCCCCACCGAGCACGGCCTGCGGACGTACATCCTGTTCGCCGGCGGTCTCGACGTCCCCGCCTTCCTGGGCAGCGCGAGCACCTTCACGCTGGGCCGGTTCGGCGGGCACGGTGGGCGGGCGCTGCGCACGAGCGACGTGCTGCACGGCGGAACGGTCGTGGACGGATCGCCGCTTCCCGCGCCCGACCGCCCGTCCTTCGGGGCCGTATGGCACATCGCGGCCGTCGAAGGGCCACACGCCGCACCGGAGTTCTTCACCGAGGACGACATCCGCGACTTCTACGCCGCCGACTGGAAGGTCCACTTCAACTCGGCGCGGACCGGCATCCGGCTCGTCGGCCCCCGGCCGCGCTGGGCCCGCGCCGACGGCGGTGAGGCGGGCCTGCACCCGTCCAACATCCACGACACGCCGTACTCCGTCGGCGCCGTCGACTACACCGGTGACATGCCGGTGCTGCTCGGCCCGGACGGCCCGTCGCTCGGCGGGTTCGTGTGCCCGGCGACGGTGATCAGCGGTGAGCGCTGGAAGCTGGGGCAACTGCGGCCGGGCGACACGGTGCGGTTCGTGCCGGTGGACGTGACGGGCCGGGAACGCCCCGCGATCGTCGACGGCGGCGTCCTGGCACGGGACGGCGATGTGACGTACCGCCGCAGCGGTGACGACAACCTGCTGGTCGAGTTCGGGCCGATGCAGTTGGACCTGGCCTTGCGCATGCGCGTCCACGCGCTGATGGAGGCGGTCACCGCGACCGACCGGGATGGAATCACCGACCTGACCCCGGGCATCCGCTCCCTGCAGATCCAGACGGACCCGAGCAGACTGCCGCAGCACGAACTCCTCGCTGACATAAGGGAGTTGGCCGCGTCCCTGCCGCCCACCGACGAGCTCGTCGTCCCGTCCCGCACCGTCCACCTCCCCCTCTCCTGGGACGACCCGGCCACCCGCGAGGCCATCGCCCGCTACGTGGCGGGCGTACGCGACGACGCGCCCTGGTGCCCCTGGAACATCGAGTTCATCCGCCGCGTCAACGGCCTGGAGTCGGTCGAGGACGTGTACCGCACGGTCTTCGACGCGGAGTACCTGGTCCTGGGGCTGGGCGATGTGTACCTGGGCGCCCCGGTGGCGACCCCGCTGGATCCGCGGCACCGCCTGGTGACCACCAAGTACAACCCGGCGCGCACCTGGACGGCCGAGAACTCGGTCGGCATCGGCGGCGCCTACCTGTGCGTCTACGGCATGGAGGGGCCCGGCGGCTACCAGTTCGTGGGCCGTACGACCCAGGTGTGGTCGGGCTGGCAGCAGCGCGGGGCGTTCGAGCCGGGGTCGCCCTGGCTGCTGCGGTTCTTCGACCGGATCCGGTGGTACCCGGTGGGCGCCGAGGAGCTGCTGGAGCTGCGGGCGGACATCACGTCCGGGCGGTTCGTGCCGCGCATCGAGGAGGGCACCTTCTCGCTCGCCGGATACCGGGCCTTCCTGGACGAGAACGCCGAGTCGATCGCGGAGTTCCGGGGCCGGCAGCGGGCCGCCTTCGCGGCGGAGCGGGACGCGTGGGAGGCGGCCGGAGAGTTCGCGCGGGTGGACGAGGCGACGGCGCCGGCCGCGCCCGCGGTCGAGGTGACCGTCCCGGCCGGCGGGCGGCTCGTCGAGGCCGAGTTCGCGGCGTCCGTGTGGCAGCTCGGCGTCCGGCCGGGTGACGAGGTGACGGCAGGACAGCCGCTGCTCGCCCTGGAGGCGATGAAGATGGAGTCCAGGGTGCACGCGCCGATGGCCGGCGTGGTCGTGGAGGTCCTGGTCGGACCCGGGGATCTGGTGGAGGCGGGGACGGCGTTGGTCGTCCTCGCCCCCGCCACGAGCTGAATCGCGAGGAGAACAAAGAATGTCGAGCGCTCTGTCCCGCGTCCGCGCCGCCTACGCCCGGATCGAAGCCGTGGACCGCCCCGAGATCTGGATCGATCTGCGCCCGCGGGCAGCGGTCGAGGACGAGGCCCGGATCATCGACGAACGCGTGGCCGCGGGCGAGCAACTCCCGCTCGCGGGCCGCCTGTTCGCCGCCAAGGGCAACATCGACGTCCAGGGCCTGCCCACGACAGCGGGGTGCCCTTCGTACGCCTACGAACCCGAGGCCGACGCACCCGTGGTCGCCCGGCTCCGTGCCGCCGGCGCGCTGGTCCTCGGCACGACGAACCTCGACCAGTTCGCGACGGGCCTGGTCGGCACCCGCTCCCCCTACGGCACGGTGCGGGGCGCCCATGACCCGGCCAGGATCAGCGGCGGCTCCAGCGCGGGCTCGGCCGTCGCGGTGGCACTCGGCATCGTCGACTTCGCGCTCGGCACGGACACGGCCGGCTCGGGCCGGGTCCCGGCCGCCTTCAACGGCATCGTCGGCCTCAAACCGACCCGGGGTCTCGTCCCGACGGAGGGCGTCGTCCCGGCCTGCGCCTCGATCGACTGCGTGACGGTGTTCGCGCGGACACTGCCGGAGGCCGAGCAGGCGCTGTCCTTCATGGCGTCCCCGCCCGCCCGCGCCCTGCCCCCGCTCCCCCAGCGCGCACCGGGGCCCTGGCGGATCGCGGTCCCGCCCGTGGAGCAGCTCGGCAAGCTGGACCCAGGCTGGGCCGAGGCGTACGAGGCGGCGGTACGGCAGCTCAGCGCGGCCGGCGCCGAGATCCGCACCGTCGACCTCGCCCCCTTCACTGAAGCCGCCGCCATGCTCTACGAGGGGGCCTTCGTCGCCGAGCGCTACACGGCCGTGGGGAGCTTTGTCGACAAGGCGCTGGCAGCGGGCGACGGCACCCTCGACCCCACCGTCACCGGCATCATCACCCGCGCCCGCGACATCCCGGCCCACCGGCTCTTCGCCGACCAGGACCGGCTCGCCGCCCTGCGCTCCCGCGCGGAAGCCGAACTCGCCGACGTGGACGCCTTGTTGCTCCCGACAGCGCCCGGCCATCCCACCCTCGCCGAGGTGGCCGCCGACCCGCTGGGGGCCAACGCCCGCCTGGGCCGCTTCACCAACTCCACGAACCTGTTCGACCTGGCCGCGGTCGCCGTCCCGGCCGGTGAGGTGAGCGGCCTCCCCTTCGGCGTGATGCTGATCGGCCCGGCGTTCACGGACGAACGGCTGGCCCGGATCGCCGCCCTGCTCCGCCCGGAGGTCCGCCTCGCCGTGGTCGGGGCCCACCTCTGCGACCAGCCCCTCAACCCTCAACTCGTGGCCCTGGGCGCCCGGTTCGACCGTACGACCGCCACGGCACCGGTATACCGCCTGCACGCCCTGTCCACGACCCCGCCCAAGCCGGGCCTGGTCCACGTCGGCGCCGGCGCGGGCGGCGCCTCCATCGAGGCCGAGGTGTGGCGGCTCCCGGCGGAGGGGCTCGGCCGGCTCCTCGCCGAGTTGCCGCGCCCTATGGCGCTGGGGAGCGTGGAACTGGAGGATGGCAGCCGCGTACCGGGGTTCCTGTGCGAGCCTGGGGCCCTCACGGACGCTGAGGACATCACGTCGTACGGGGGCTGGCGAGCGTATCTGAGGGGCGGCCGCTCGTCTCTCAGGGACGGCCGCCGCTGAAAAGACCGCTGAAAAGACAAAGGCAAGGAGGTCACTCCCTCCTTGCCACTCTCAACTTATAGCGCACTGGGGGGCTTGCGGCAAGGCCCCCCTCCTCCCGCAGAATCGTCGGCCTAGGCACCAGGACCTGCGGAAATGGGGGATCACACAGTGCGTGTGCTGTTGATGACGTAGGGCAACCCGTGTTCGCGTGAACCCCGCGGCGCCGTCGAGCCGGCACCCGGAACACCGCCCTCCACACACCTTGCCGCCCGCGAACGGTCGTCAGCGACGACCTCAGATCGGAGCCCTTCGCAGTGACCCCCCTGACCACCGGCACGTTCGACCTGCCCGCCCGCCTCTCCGCCAAGGCCGACCCCACTCTGATCGCCGGCGACGAGCGGTACTTCGCGGCTCTCGCTCAGTGCCTGGAGGAGTCGATCGCCGAGGTGTCCGACCGACTCGACGCCGAGCGCAGGGCGCCCGGCGGCCTGGGCCGGGAGGCGATGGACCGGGACGCGGAGATCCACCGGCTGACCTCCCGTCTGCGCACCCTGCGCCGCTTCGGCCTGGACCTGTGCCTCGGGCACATGGTCGGCTCGGACGACTCCGAGCCGACGTACATCGGACGACTCGGCCTCACCGACAGCCAGGGCCGCCGACTGCTGGTCGACTGGCGCTCCCCCGCCGCCGAGCCGTTCTTCGGAGCCACCCACGCCAACCCGATGGGTCTGGCGAGCCGCCGCAGGTACCGCTGGACCGGCGGCCGGATCAGCGACTACTGGGACGAGGTGTTCACCCCGGACGGACTCGAACGGCACGCCGCACTCGACGACCAGTCCGCCTTCATCGCCAGTCTGGGCACCAACCGATCGCCCCGGATGCGGGACGTGCTCGGCACCATCCAGGCCGACCAGGACGCCATCATCCGCGCGGGATCACGCGGCGCACTCGTCGTCGACGGCGGTCCGGGCACCGGGAAGACGGTCGTCGCCCTGCACCGCTCCGCCTACCTGCTCCACTCCGACCCCCGCCTCGGTCACCGTCGGGGCGGCGTCCTGTTCGTCGGTCCGCACCGGCCGTATCTGGCGTACGTCGCCGATGTCCTCCCCAGCCTCGGCGAGGAGGGCGTGCAGACCTGCATCCTGCGGGACCTCGTCGCCGAGGGGGCCGCGGCGGGGGTCGAGGCCGATCCGGAGGTGGCCCGGCTGAAGTCGTCCGCGGACCTGGTGAAGGCGATCGAGAAGGCCGTCAGGTTCTACGAGGAGCCGCCCGCCAAGGGCATGACGGTCGCCACCCACTGGTCCGACATCCGGCTGAGCGCCACCGACTGGGCCACGGCGTTCGAGGCGGCGGAACCCGGTACCCCGCACAACGAGGCGCGCGAGCAGGTCTGGGAGGAGCTGCTGACGATCCTGGTCGACAAGCACGACGACGAGGCCTCGGCCGAGGACGGCACGGTCTCGCCCCAGCTGCTGCGCAGGTCGCTGGCGCAGAACCGGGAGCTGCTCACGGCCTTCAACCGCGCCTGGCCGCTGCTCGAAGCGTCGGACCTGGTCGGCGACCTGTGGACGGTGCCGGCGTACCTGCGGATGTGCGCGCCCTGGCTCGACCGCGACGAGGTGCACAGCCTCCAGCGCACGGACCCCCAGGCCTGGACGGTGTCCGACCTGCCGCTGTTGGACGCGGCACGGCAGCGCCTGGGCGACCCCGAGACGGCCCGGCAGAAGCGCCGGCACAAGGCCATCCTCGCCGCCCAGCGCGAGCGCATGACGCAGGTCGTCGACAATCTGATCGAGGCCGTGTCCAACTCCGGCGCCGACGGTGACGACGGCATAGGCCTGGTGACGATGCTGCGCGGCGAGGACGCCCAGGTCAGCCTGGTCGACCAGGCCGAACTGTCCACCATCGACCCCGACCTGCTGGCCGGCCCGTTCGCGCACATCGTCGTGGACGAGGCCCAGGAGCTCACCGACGCCGAGTGGCAGATGCTCCTGCTCCGCTGCCCGTCCCGGAGCTTCACCATCGTCGGAGACCGCGCCCAGGCCAGGCACGGCTTCACCGAGTCCTGGCAGGAACGCCTCAAGCGCATCGGCCTCGACCGGATCGACCTGGCGTCCCTGAGCATCAACTACCGGACGCCGGAAGAGATCATGACGGAGGCCGAGCCGGTCATCCGCACCGCGCTCCCGGACGCCAACGTGCCGACGTCCATCCGCAGCAGCGGCGTCCCGGTCACCCACGGACCGCTCTCAGACCTCGACTCGATCCTGACCGACTGGCTCACCGCACACATCGAAGGCACCGCCTGCGTCATCGGCGCCCCCACACTCCGCCCGACGGACCGCGTCCAGTCACTGACGCCGGAACTGTCGAAGGGATTGGAGTTCGACCTGGTGGTGCTCGTCGACCCGGAGGAGTTCGGCGAGGGCATCGAGGGAGCAGTGGACCGCTATGTGGCGATGACGCGGGCGACGCAGCAGTTGGTGATCCTCACCAGCACGTCTTGAGAGAGGACGACTGCAACGCCGAGAAGGGGCGCGGGGCTGCATCCATATGCGGCTCCGCCGCGCGGGCGCGACAAGCCACAACTCACCCGCGCCCGCCCGCGAAACAATCACCCCACCGACGAGTAGGCGACAACCCCCCGCAGCAACCCGTCCACAGCCTTACGCGCATTCTTGGCCACAGTCGACCCCTCCACAGGAGAAGCCGCCGAAATCTGCCCGAGCACATCGATCACCTGCTTGCACCACCGCACGAAGTCCCCGGCCGGCATCTCCGCCTCCCGAAGCACCTCATCCAGCCCGGACCCACTCGCCCACATATACGCGGCCCACGCAAAGCCGAGATCGGGTTCACGCTGCCCAACCCCCTCGCTCTGGGTGATCCGGAAATCCTCCTCCAGGGCATCCAGCCGCCCCCAGATCCGCACCATCTCACCGAGCGCGGCCTTGGCCTTGCCGGACGGCAGCTTCGGCGCCATCGCATCGTCCCCGACCCGCGCCTCGTACACCAACGCCGAGACGCACGCGGCCAGTTCGGCCGGCCCGAGCCCTTCCCACACCCGCTCGCGCAGGCACTCGCTGGCCAGCAGGTCGAGTTCGCCGTAGAGCCGCGCGAGCCGCTTGCCGTGCTCGGTGACCTCGTCGCCGCGCAGATAGTCCAGCTCGGTCAGCAGCGCGACGATCCGGTCGAAGGTGCGCGCGATCGTGTTCGTGCGACCCTCGATACGGCGCTCCAGCTGCGAGGTGTCCCGCAGCAGCCGGTGGTAGCGCTCGGCCCACCGGGCGTGGTCCTCGCGGTCGCTGCAGCCATGGCAGGGGTGCGCGCGCAGCGCGGCGCGCAGCCGGTCGATCTCCCGGTCGTCCGCCGCCTGGGAGCGCCGCTTGCGGTGCCGCTCCGGCGCGATGTGCCCGGCCTTGGTGCGCAGCGCGGAGGCGAGGTCCCGGCGGGACTGCGGGGAGCGCGGGTTGAAGGACTTCGGGATCCGCATCCGCTCCAACGCCTCGACGGGCACCGGGAAGTCCATGGACGCCAGCCGCTTGACCTGCCGCTCGGCGGTCAGGACGAGCGGGCGCGGGCCGTCGTGGTGCTCGAACCCACGATGCCCGTTGGACCGCCCGGCGGGCAGTCCGGGATCCAGCACCAGCGCGAGACCGGCGTACTTGCCCGTCGGCACATGGATGACGTCGCCCGGCTTGAGCTTCTCCAGCGCGACCGCGGCTTCCGCGCGCCGCTCCACGGCACCCTGCCGGGCCAACTCGTTCTCGCGGTCCTTGAGTTCACGGCGCAGTCGCGCGTACTCCTCGAAGTCCCCGAGGTGGCAGGTCATGGACTCCTTGTAGCCTTCGAGCCCTTCCTCGTTGCGCTGCACCTGCCGCGAGATCCCGACGACCGACTTGTCGGCCTGGAACTGCGCGAAGGACGTCTCCAGCAGCTCGCGCGAGCGGTGCCGGCCGAACTGCTCGACGAGGTTGACCGCCATGTTGTACGACGGCTTGAAGCTGGAGCGCAGCGGATACGTACGCGTGCCGGCGAGTCCCGCGAGGTGCTCCGGGCTTATGCCGCGCTGCCACAGCACCACGGCATGACCCTCGACGTCGATGCCACGCCGTCCCGCACGCCCCGTCAACTGGGTGTACTCACCGGGCGTGATGTCGGCATGCTGCTCGCCGTTCCACTTGACGAGTTTCTCCAACACCACCGAGCGTGCGGGCATGTTGATGCCCAGCGCGAGCGTCTCCGTGGCGAACACGGCCTTCACCAGGCCGCGGACGAACAACTCCTCGACGACCTCCTTGAAGGTCGGCAGCATGCCCGCGTGGTGTGCGGCTATGCCGCGCTCCAGGCCCTCCAACCACTCGTAGTAGCCGAGGACATGGAGGTCCTCGGTCGGGATGGAGGCGGTGCGCTCCTCGACGAGGGCACGCACCTTTTCCCGCGCCTCCTCGTCGTTCAGCCGCAGTCCCGCGTGCAGGCACTGCTGTACGGCGGCCTCGCAGGCGGCGCGGCTGAAGATGAAGGTGATGGCGGGCAGCAGCCCCTCGGCGTCGAGCCGTTCGATGACTTCGGGCCGCCCCGGCGTCCACACCCGTGAGCGCTGTCTGCGCTCGCGCTCCCGGTCGGCCTCGCGCATGGCGCGGCCGCGTCTGCGGTCCTGGTAGGAGGGCCGGGTCGCCTCCATGCGGGCCAGCCGCGTGAGGTCGGGGTTGACGGCCTTCTTGTGGCCCTCGCCCTCCTCGAACAGGTCGTACATCCGCCGCCCGGCGAGCACGTGCTGGAACAGCGGCACGGGCCGGTGCTCGGAGACGATCACCTCGGTGTCGCCGCGGACGGTGTCGAGCCAGTCGCCGAACTCCTCGGCGTTGGACACGGTCGCCGACAGGGAGACGAGGGTGACCGACTCGGGAAGGTGAATGATCACTTCCTCCCATACGGCGCCGCGGAACCGGTCGGAGAGGTAGTGCACCTCGTCCATGACCACGTAGCCGAGGCCGAGGAGGGTCTGCGACCCGGCGTACAGCATGTTCCGCAGCACCTCGGTGGTCATCACGACCACGGCGGCGTCGGGGTTGACGCTGTTGTCACCGGTGAGCAGACCGACCATGCCGTTGCCGTAACGGCGGCACAGGTCGGCGTACTTCTGGTTCGACAGCGCCTTGATGGGTGTCGTGTAGAAGCACTTCTTGCCCTGCATCAGGGCGAGGTGGACGGCGAACTCGCCGACGATCGTCTTGCCGGAGCCGGTGGGCGCGGCCACCAGCACGCCCTTCCCCCCTTCGAGCGCCTGGCAGGCCTCGATCTGGAAGGGGTCGAGGCCGAAGTCGTACATCTCGCGGAAGGAGGCGAGCGCGGTGGCCTGCTCGGCAGCACGCCTGCGCGCTGCCGCGTACCGCTCGGCCGGAGAGAGGTCCTCTGTCATCGTGCTTTCGAGCGTACCGGGCGCCACTGACAACAGGACGATCATTATCCGGATCCGCGCTCGGCAAACCCGGGATCTCCGCAGCTCACGGCCGCGCAACGGAAGCGGCCGGGTGCGCCCCGTAGGCGCCCCGGCCGCAATTCTTCGGCAACCGCCGCGATCAGGTCACGTCGTCGTATCCGTTGACCCGGTCGCCGCTGGCCTGCTCGGGCAGCGCCCGGCTCGCGGAGACGGTCTCGACCCCGCCGATGTCGTCGGGGGTCAGGTCCAGGTCGGAGGCCTCGTCGTCGGCGGGGCCCATGGCCTCGCGGCGGCTCCTGCGGCGGTCGTTGACCAGGGAGACGGCGACCGCGCCGAAGTACAGGACCCAGATCGGTCCGGCGAGGGCCATCATCGTCAGCGGGTCGGTGCTCGGCGTCGCGATCGCCGCGAACACCGTGATGCCCATGATCATGCCGCGCCACCAGCCGAGCATGCGCTTGCCGGTGATGGCGCCCGTGAAGTTGAGCATCACCAGCAGCAGGGGCAGCTCGAAGGAGAGGCCGAAGACGATCACCATGCGCGTGACGAGATCGAGCAGATCGTCGAGCGGCAGCAGGTTGTCGACGCCGAACGGAGTGAACTCGATCAGGACGTCGGCGGTCTTGGGCAGCACCTTGTAGGCGAAGTAGGCGCCGGCGAGGAAGAGCGGGAAGCCCGTGGCGACGAACGCGTAGGCGTACTTCCGCTCGTGCTTGTGCAGGCCGGGGGCGACGAAGGCCCACAGCTGGTACAACCAGACCGGTGCGGCCAGAACGACACCGGCCATCAGGGACACCTTCAGGGCCAGCGTGAACGGAGCGAGCAGACCGTTGATCGTGATCTGCGCGCACGGGTTCTGATCGCGCGCCGTCTTGGCCAGTTCCTCGAACGACTTCGGGCAGCCGACCGACTCCAGGACCGGCTTGGTGAAGAAGTTGATGATGTCCTGATAGAAGAAGGCGGCGACGACGGTGATGACGACGATCGCGAGCAGCGCTTTCGCGAGCCGGTTGCGGAGCTCACGAAGGTGCTCCGCGAGGGGCATCCGCCCCTCGGGATCCTTCTCCTCATTGCGGGCAGACTTCAGCAACCCACGTTCCCATCTCGTGCGGCGGGCCGGCGGTCACCGGCCCTGCGTCAGCGCTTGGTGGTGTCCGTCGGCTCGTTGACCGGGCGCGAGCTGGTCACGTCGCCGGGGGCGGACTGGATGATGCGCTGAGCCGGGGGCTGCTGGTCGTCGCCGGTGGTGTTGTTCGGCGGGTCGGCCGGGGCGGCGGACTTGCCGTCGTCCTTCATCGCCTTCGCCTCGCTCTTCAGGATGCGCGCGGACTTGCCCAGCGAGCGCGCCATGTCCGGAAGCTTCTTCGCGCCGAACAGCAGGATGATGACGACGAGGATGAGAATGATCTCGGGGGCTCCGAGCCTTCCGAACATAAGTCTTTACCTTCTCACCGAGGCGGCTGGGATGGGTGCTGTCCGACCGGTCGGACAAGTGTCCGAACAGCCGTGATGCCAGCGATCGTAACGCTCGGGGGTAAACGTGAGGCAATCCCCGTGCGTACTCCCTGTCTGCGGACCGGGCCTCGTTCTCCGTGCCGCGACCTGCAGCGTACCTGCCCGGGCCGTCAGGGTGACAGGGCGAAGTGGCCCAAAACGCATGCGGCGCAGGACTCACACCCAATACTTGAGGCGCCTACAGCGAGTCCACAGCCCTGGCCGCGCTCACCGTCGCCCGCTCCAGATCCTCGGCCGCTCTGCTGATGCGCCCCGCCGACTCCGTGACCTGCCTGCCAAGGCGCTGCGCCTCCAGAAAGACCCGCACGGCGAGCACACCGAGCACGACGAGACCCAGAAAACCCACGGCTACCGCGAACATCGGCCAGAACATGCCGCCGAGCCTAGACGGTCCTAGAGCGTGGAGTGCAGCCGCAGGGTGCTGACCCCGCCGCCGGTGAGCAGCTCGACGATCCGCTCGCCGGCCGGCTTGCGAACGGAGACACCGCACTCGGGGCAGGTGAAGGAGTAGAAGGTCGTACGGCTGGTCGCGCCGATGGCGAGGCGCAGCGCGCTCGCGGCGAGTTCGAAGCTGCCCCGGCAGTCCGGGCAGCCCGCCCGGAACACCACCGGAGCCACGCTTCTCATCCCGGCGAAAGCGGACGCCACCGTCATCCCCGGCACTGCAGACGTCGCCGACTCACTCAAAGCCCCTGCTCCTGCCTGTCGAACTGCCTGTCCTACTGTCCGTCGCGAACCGGGTGCGCCCCTTGAGCGCCCTGCGCCTCGACCCCGTCGTAAGCCGCCAGCGCCTCGCGGGCCGCCTGCCGGGCGCTGTCCGCCAGTTCGGGCGGCGACACGATGTGGCCGTCGCGGCCGAGCCGAAGCGCCAGGCGTCGCAGCGACGCCGGGTCGGGGGTGCGCAGAGTGATACGCAGCCCGCCGTCCGCCAGCTCATCCGCGCTGTCGTGCGGGTAGTACTCGGCGACCCAGCGCCCACCCGGCCCGACCTCGACGACGACCTCCGGGTCCTCCGCGGCGGGCTGCACGAGCCCCTCCGACAGATCCCGCGGCTCGATCTCGGGCGGCGCCGACGGCTCGTCCAGGATCTTGATCTCGGCGACCCGGTCGAGCCGGAAGGTGCGGCGCGCCTCGGAGCGCCGGCACCAGGCCTCGACATAGGTGTGGCCCACGCTGACCAGACGGATCGGGTCGATCTCGCGCTCGGTCAGCTCGTCGCGGGCCGGCGAGTAGTAGCGGATCCACAGCCGGCGCCGCTCGGAGATCGCACGGTCGACGTCGGCGAAGACCCCGCCCTCGGACTCGAACGTCACCGAAAGCCGGGAGCTGGCGCCGGCCGCCTCCCCTGCCGCGGTCTCCACCTTGGCGGTCGCCCGCAGCAGCGCCTGCCGGTCGCCCTCGCGCAGCCCCGGCAGTGTGGCCACAGCACGGGCGGCCACCAGCAGCGCGGTCGCCTCGTCGGCGGCGAGCCGCAGCGGCTCGGCCGCGTCCGCCCCGAGGGCGGCGGGGTTGTGCCACCAGATGCGCTCGCCGTCGGTGTCGATGTCGAGCAGATCGCCACCGCGGAAGCTGGTGCCGCACATGGGCAGCACATCGAGGTCGGAGACCAGCTCGTCCTCGGAGATGCCGAAGGCGCGCGCGACATCCTCCAGGCGCGCACCGGGCCGCTCCCTCAGATACGTCACCAGGGAGAGCATCCGCCGGGTCTGGTCGATGGCACTCGCGGGCCTGACCGGTTTACCTGCCACTGTCTCGCTCCGCTCCCCCTCAGCCCTTGGCCACGGCACGCAGCCGGTCCACCACGTCGGCCCGCAGCTCCGCCGGCTCCAGGACCACCACATCCGGCCCGAACTCCACCAGCCAGGCATCCAGCCCGTGACCGTACGGAATCTCCAACTCGTCCCAGCCGTCCCCGAGTTCCCTGACCGAGGTGGCCTTCGCCCGAAGGGGGTATCCCGCGTCCGTGCGCAGCCGGATCAGCGCGGAGCGGTCGGCGGTCTCCCCCGCCCAGCTCGCGACCGTCTCCCGCACGGTGACGACATCGGGGACCTCGGCGGTGAAACGCCCGCTGCGGCTGCGTACCTTGCCGGTGATCCGGGACAGCCGGAAGACGCGCTCGGCACCCCGGTCCCGGTCCCAGCCCGCCAGGTACCAGTGGCCGCGCCAGCACTCCAGCGCCCACGGCTCCACATGCCGGGGTTCGGGCCGGGCGGCGGTGGCCTTGCGGTAGTCGAAGGCGACCGGACGGCGGTCCCGGCAGGCCAGCATCAGCGGCTCGAACGCGGCCTCGTGCACCGGGATACGGGGCTCCAGCGCGCCGTGCGCCTCGTACGGATCGACGTCCTCGGGCAGCCCTGCCGCGCGCAGCTTCTGCAGTGCTCCGCTGGCCGCGCCCGCGAGCCGGGCCTGCTGCCACACCTTGGCGGCAAGCCCCAGGGCGGCCGCCTCCTCGGCGTCGAGGGTGATGGGCGGCAGCCGGTTGCTGTCACGGCGGGCGAGATAGCCGACCTCGCCGTCGAGGTTCTCCACCGTCTCGATGACCAGGCCGAGCTCGCGCAGATCGTCCTTGTCGCGCTCGAACATCCGGTTGAAGGAGTCGTCGCTGCCCGCTTCGAGATAGGCCTCGATGGACTCACGCAGCTCGCGCTTGCTCAGTGGCCGCCGCGTCCCGAGCAGACACAGCGCCAGGTTCATGAGCCGCTCGGCCTTGGCAATGGCCATCGATGCCCTTCGCCTTCCCTATGGTGCTTACGACGGATGACCGTACCGCCCCGAAGTGGCGCGGCAAAAGCCGAGGGCCCATGCCCGGACAGGCATGGGCCCCAGGTAGTCGGGTCCGGTCGTCCGCCGATCAGACGCGAGATCGGATACGACGGCCGGATACGACGATCAGACGCCGATCAGGTCCACCACGAAGATCAGCGTCTCACCGGGCTTGATCGCCGGGGTCGGGCTCTGGTTGCCGTAGGCGAGGTGCGCCGGGATGGTCAGCTGACGGCGGCCGCCGACCTTCATGCCCTGCACGCCCTGGTCCCAGCCCTTGATGACGCGGCCGCCACCCAGCGGGAAGCGGAACGGCGTGCCGCGGTTCCAGCTGGCGTCGAACTCCTCGCCCGTGCTGAAGGCGACACCCACGTAGTGGACGGTGACGGTCTGGCCCGCCTGCGCAACCGCGCCGTCGCCCTCCCAGATGTCCTTGATCTCGAGGTCCGCCGGGGGCTCGCCACCCGGGAAGTCGATCTCGGGCTTGTCGATGCTCACGTCTTACGCTCCATGCTTGTTGTGGAAAGGCAACGGCCCCAGTCTTTCATCACCTCGGGCGGCGTCACATCTTCGCCAGGATGTCCACGGTGAAGACGAGAGTGGCGCCCTTCTCGATGCCACTGTCCGGCTGGGGGTCGTCGCCGTAGCCCAGGTCCGGCGGGATCACGGTCAGCACCCGGCTGCCGACCTTCTTGCCGGCCAGCCCCTGCGTCCAGCCCTTGACGACCTGCTGGAGCGAGAACGACGCCAGCTGCTTCTTGGCGTACGTCGAGTCGAACTCCTTGCCGTTGGACCACTGCACGCCCTTGTACTGCACGAGCACCGTGCTCTCGGCGGTGAGCTCGTCGCCGTCGCCCTCGATGATGTAGTTCGCCACCAGCTTCTTCGGCGGGTCCGTCTTGGGGATCTCCAGGGAGGGCGCCTTGCCGTCGGTGTTGGTGCCGACCTTGGGCAGGTCCACGTTGTCCTGCGCGACCACCTTGCCCTTGGCGGAGCTCTTGGCGTTGAAGGTGTCCTCGATGTCGACCACGAACACCAGCGTGTCGGTGCCCTTGATCCCGGCCTGTGCGTTGCCCTCCGTGCCGTATCCCCAGGTCGGAGGGACCGCCATCTCCACGCGGCTGCCGACCTTCTTGCCGGCCAGACCGAACCGCCAGCCTTCGAAGATCTGGCCCTGGACGAGCGGGACGAGCGCCGCCGTCTTGGCATCGTAGGAGTTGGCGAAGACCTTCGCGGTGTCCCAGATCTGGCCGAGGTAGTGGGCCTGGATGTAGTCGTTCTCGGCCACCACCTTGCCGCCGCCCGCGATGACCGTCTTCACCGCGAGGTCCTTCGACGGATCGCCGCTGCCCTTGCCGACCGTCGGCTTCTCCCCGAACTTCGTGCCCGCGGTGATCGCCGGCAGCGGACCGTCCACGATCTTCGGCGCCGGAGCGGCCGACCCCGAGGCCGAGGGAGACGGGCTGTCGGTCGCCTTGCTCGAATCGTCCTTGTCGTCGCCGCATGCGGCGAGCGTGACCATTCCTGCGGGTACGGCGATGAGAATTGAACGTCGGCGCACGGTGGGGGCCTCGTAATCGGTTGATCTTGTGGATGGCGTGCGCGCAACTCTACGGCGTGAGAAGGGCGCCGTACGGGAAACGTACGGCGCCCGTGTTGCGTTCCGGACGACCGGCCCGGAATGCGACGGCTCACATACCGGCGATCAGTTTCTCCACCCGGTCGTCCACCGAACGGAACGGGTCCTTGCACAACACCGTGCGCTGAGCCTGGTCGTTGAGCTTGAGGTGGACCCAGTCGACGGTGAAGTCCCGGCGCTGTTCCTGGGCCCTGCGGATGAAGTCGCCGCGCAGTCGGGCCCTAGTGGTCTGCGGCGGAACGGACTTGCCTTCGAAGATCTTCAAGTCGTTGCAGATACGCGCTGCTTGACCCCTCTTCTCCAGCAGGTAGTACAGGCCGCGGCGGCGGTGGATGTCGTGATAGGCGAGGTCTATCTGCGCGACCCGCGGATGCGACATGGTCATGTTGTGCTTGGCCCGGTACCGCTCGATGAGCTTGTACTTCATGACCCAGTCGATCTCGGTGCCGATCCGGTCGAGGTCCTCGGCCTCGATCGCGTCCAGCGTGCGGCCCCACAGCTCCAGGACCTGCTCGACCGTGCCCGTACGGATGCCGCGGCGCTCGCAGAAGTCCACGGCCTTCTCGTAGTACTCGCGCTGCACCTCGAGCGCCGAGGCCTCCCGGCCGCTGGCCAGGCGCACCTTGCGGCGGCCCGTGATGTCGTGGCTGACCTCGCGGATCGCCCGGATCGGGTTCTCCAGGGTCAGGTCCCGCATCACCGTGCCCGCCTCGATCATGCGCAGCACCAGGTCGGTCGCGCCGACCTTGAGCAGCATGGTCGTCTCGGACATGTTCGAGTCGCCCACGATGACGTGCAGACGCCGGTAGCGCTCGGCGTCCGCGTGCGGCTCGTCGCGGGTGTTGATGATCGGCCGGGAACGGGTCGTCGCCGAGGAGACGCCCTCCCAGATGTGCTCCGCGCGCTGGCTGACGCAGTACACGGCCCCGCGCGGGGTCTGGAGCACCTTGCCCGCGCCGCACAGCAGCTGACGCGTGACGAGGAACGGGATGAGGATGTCCGCGAGCCGGGAGAACTCCCCGTGACGCGCGACGAGATAGTTCTCGTGGCAGCCGTAGGAGTTGCCCGCCGAGTCGGTGTTGTTCTTGAAGAGGTAGACGTCGCCCGCGATTCCTTCCTCATGCAGGCGTCGTTCGGCGTCCACCAGGAGTCCTTCGAGAATGCGCTCGCCTGCTTTGTCGTGGGTGACCAGTTCGGTCACGTTGTCACATTCGGGTGTCGCGTATTCCGGATGTGAACCCACGTCGAGATAGAGGCGGGCGCCGTTTCGCAGAAAGACATTGCTGCTGCGGCCCCATGACACGACACGGCGGAAGAGGTACCGCGCCACCTCGTCAGGCGACAGGCGGCGCTGTCCCCTGAACGTGCACGTGACGCCGTACTCGTTCTCCAGCCCGAAAATGCGGCGGTCCATGACTGAACATTACGCCCGATCCCCTGTGCTGAAACGGGGTTCGACAGCACGGTTTGGATCATTTTCCGATGAAGCCGCAACCACCGCACCCCTGGCGGGAGCTGCGAGGACCCGCCCTGTGCCCAGCAGGACCAGCAACGAAACCGCTCCCGCGGCACCCGGTACGACGAACCCCCACACGGCCCCACCGGCCTCCACGACCGGCCCCGCCAGACCCGTTCCGACCGACGCCCCCACGGTGAACGTCGTCACCAGCCAGGAGAACGCCTCGGTGACCGTCCCACGCGGCGCGTGCAGGTCGACCAGGACGAACGCGCAGGCGATGCACGGCGCGAGGAACACGCCCGCGAGCACGGCCAGCAGGGTCATGGCGACCACTCCCGGCATCAGCATCAGCGGCAGGTAACACACCGCCAGAAGCCCCACCAGCACCCGCAGTCGCCGCGCCGGATCCCCGCCCCACTGCCGCGCCCCGTAGGCCAGGCCACCGATCAGCGCACCCAGCCCCAGGCCGGCCATCAGCCAGCCGTACACCGCGTCACCGCCATGGTCGTCCGCGTAGGACACGGCCGCCACCGCGATCGACCCCATCGCCATCCCGACGAACAGGAAGGCGGATAGCAGCGCCACCAGCCCGGCCGAGCGCAGCGCCCCCAGCCAGTGCGCCTCACGCGGTGCCGAACGCCACGCGCGCGAGGGCGCCGACACGACCACCGAGAGCGCGCCCAGCACCCCGACGACGTTCAGGACGAGCAGCGCCACCTGCGCCGACCACAGCGACGTACACAACGTCAGCAACAACGGTCCGATGGTGAACATGACTTCCTGGGCCACCGCGTCCATGGCATACGCCGTGTGCACCTGGCCCTCCTTGTGCAGCACCGACGACCACAGCGCCCGCAGGCCGCCCTCCAGCGGCGGCGTGAACAGCCCGGAGGCCGCTACGGCCGCATAGGCGAGCGGCAGCGTGCCGATGCCCACGAAGGCGAACGCGCCCATCGCGAGCGCCGAGGCGACCGCGGCGGGCAGCTGCACCCGCGGCTGGCCGTACAGGTCCACCAGCCGCCCCAGCGACGGCTGCCCGACGGCGTTGGCGACGCCGTACACGGCCGCCAGCCCCCCGGCCAGGCTGTAGGAACCACCCTCCGCACGCACGAACAGCATGATGGCGAGCGCCGCGACGGCGTTCGGCAACCGGCCCACAAGCGTGCCGACGAGCAGCCGCGCGGCATGCCTCGCCCTGAGGATCTCCACGTATGCGCCGGTCATCGGCCGCGCCGCCCTCCGCTCAAGTTTTACGTATAACGTCCTTCGTCATACGTACCATGTGCGCTGTTCAGTAGTCCAGACGAAGGAGCAGGTGCACGGTGGCACACGGCAGCACCCGCCCCACCAGCCGGGACGTCGCCCAGGCAGCGGGCGTGTCCCAGGCCGCGGTCTCCCTCGTCCTGGGCGACAAATGGCGCGGCCGCGTCTCCGAGGCCACGGCGGAACGCGTACGCCAGGCAGCCCGCGAACTCGGCTACCGACCCAACCTCGCGGCCCGCAACCTCCGCCTCGGCCACACCCGAACCGTACTGCTGGTGGTCCCCGCCCTCACCACCGAATTCTTCGCGGGCGTCTACACCGGCGCCGCCCGCGTCGCAGCCCAGCACGGCTTCGGCGTCGTCCTGTACCCCTCCCCCGAAGGCATCGGCCCCGCCCGCGACCCCTTCGCCTCCGCCCAGGCCGCCCTCGACGGCGTCATCGCCTCCTCCATGGCCGCCGACGCCCTCACCGCCATCCGCGGCGACCAACTGCCCCTGGTCATGCTCGACAGCGACCCGGAGGGCAGCCTCGGCGCAGCGACCGTCAACCTCGACATCGCGGACGGTGTCCGCCAGGTCGCCGCACACCTGCTGGGCCTCGGCCACCGCCGCATCCTGCACCTCGCGGCCGACATCGCGTCCTGGACCTTCGACGTACGCGCGCGTGAGCTGGCCGCACACGTCGGCAAGGTGCCCGGCACCTCGCTGCGCACGGTCCACGCCCCCATCTCCATCGACGGCGCCCTCGCCGCCACCGCCACCGCACTCACCGCCGAGGGACCCCGCCCCACGGCCATCGTCTGCGACGACGACAAACTCGCCGCCGGCGCCTACAAGGCCGTACGCCGGCTCGGCCTGCGCATCCCCGACGACATCTCCGTCACCGGCCTGGACGACCTCGCCCTCGCCACCGCCCTCGACCCCGAACTGACCACCGTCCGACTCGACGCCGAGCTCTTCGGTGAACGGGGCATGCAGGCCCTCCTGGCCGTCCTGGAAGGCCGCGAGCCCGATGGGGGCGATATCCGGGTCGAACTCGTCGTACGAGGCTCCACAGCGCCGCCCAGCGCACACTGAGCCCCATAGCCCCGGGCCCCGCACAGCCCTGGTCCCCGCCAGGAAAGCCCTGTGCCCCGGCCGAGCGGGCGGCCAGGGCACAGAACGGGCGAGTGAAAGGGTTACGCGGACTACTCCTCGGAACTGCCGGAATCCTCGGAATCCTCCGCGCCGTCGGCACTCTCGGCCTCCGTGGCCGCGCCGCCGACCTCCAACAGCCGGTCGAGCTGACGACCGACGATGCGCTTGAACTTGCGCGACTGCGGACGCGTACGGTCCAGCACCGCGACCTCCAGCCGCTCGGCCGGGATCTCCCGCTGCGTGCCGTTCGACTCGCGGGACAGCGCCTGCACCGCCAGCTTGAGGGCCTCCGCGAGGGTCATGCCGTCCTGATGACGCTGGTCCAGATAGTTGCTGATCAGCTCGGCATTACCACCGACAGCGACCGAGCCGTGCTCGTCCACGATCGACCCGTCGTGCGGCAACCGATAGATCTGGTCACCCTCGGGCGTCGCACCCACCTCGGCGACGACCAACTCCACCTCGTACGGCTTCTCGGCCGCGGAGGAGAAGATCGTGCCCAGCGTCTGGGCATAGACGTTGGCAAGACCACGGGCCGTCACGTCATCACGGTCATAGGTGTAACCGCGAAGATCGGCATAGCGCACACCGCCGATCCGCAGATTCTCGTACTCGTTGTACTTACCGGCCGCCGCGAAGCCGATCCGGTCATAGATCTCGCTGAACTTGTGCAGCGCGCGGGACGGGTTCTCGCCGACGAACACGATGCCGTCGGCATACTGCAGCACGACCAGGCTGCGACCACGCGCGATGCCCTTGCGGGCGTACTCCGCCCGGTCGGCCATGGCCTGCTGAGGTGAGACATAGAACGGCGTCGACACCGGTTATCCGTCCCTTTCTGTCGAAGTCACAGGATCACCTTGATAAGACCGAGCCGCCGCCTACAGCAGTGCGGCACGCGGGCCGTCGGGCTGCTCCAGACGCCGCTCCAGGATGGAACGGGCGATCTCGGAGGACTCGTCATCGCTGAGCCGGCGGAAGCCGTCCTCGGTGATCACGGTGACGATCGGGTAGATCCGGCGGGCGACATCGGGACCACCGGTCGCCGAGTCGTCGTCAGCCGCGTCGTACAGGGCCTGCACCACGAGTGTCGTGGCCTCGGCCTCGCTCAGGTCGGCACGGAAGAGCTTCTTCATGGCGCCACGCGCGAAGATCGACCCCGAGCCGGTGGCGGCGTAGCCCTGCTCCTCGGAACGACCACCGGTCACGTCGTACGAGAAGATCCGCCCCTTCTCCCGGTCGACGTCGTACCCCGCGAAGAGCGGCACCACGGCCAGCCCCTGCATCGCCATGCCCAGGTTCGACCGAATCATCGTCGACAGCCGGTTCGCCTTGCCCTCGAGCGACAGCTGAGCACCCTCGACCTTCTCGAAGTGCTCCAGCTCCAACTGGAAGAGCTTGACCATCTCGACGGCCAGACCGGCCGTACCCGCGATACC
Source organism: Streptomyces sp. NPDC051738 (assembly GCF_044453205.1). Lineage (NCBI taxonomy): Bacteria > Bacillati > Actinomycetota > Actinomycetes > Kitasatosporales > Streptomycetaceae > Streptomyces > Streptomyces sp. NPDC051738. The sequence continues at coordinate 137,432 of NZ_JBITCM010000009.1, forward strand.
GACAGCCGAGTACTCGTCGGCGGGGAACACCTTCTCGATGTCGCGCTGCGCGATCACATTCCCCATGGTCGCTCGCCGGTCACCGGCGAGCACGACACCCCCGGGGAACGACGCGGCCACGATCGTGGTGCCGTGCGGCGCCTCGATCACGCCCTGCGTGGGCGGGAGTTGACGCTTGCCGGGCAGCATCTCCGGCTGATGATCGGAGAGAAAGTCCATGAACGAGGACGACCCAGGCGTCAGGAAGGCAGCTGGTAGACGCCCGGTGCTACGAGTGTTGGCTTCCACGCGATTCCTTCCACGTAAGCAGCAGCCCGCCTTATCACGTCGGGCCGATCCTTGAACTGCCCCAGTGCAGCGTTGCAGCTGAAGCACAGTACGCCACGGACCCTACCCGTCTCGTGGCAGTGATCCACATGCTCCGCCGGGGCGGCAAGGCATATACAGCAGATGCCTTGCTGTTCTGCAACCAGCGCGTCTAACTCCGCGGTTGTGAGGCCGTACTTGCGCTTGAAGTAGCTGACCCGGTTCCGCTCCGCCCGGCAGGCACGGCAGTAGCTCGACCAGCCGTCCGACGTGGACCTGTTGCGCTCCCATTCAGAGTGCGACTTCACCTGTTCACACTGCGGACAGCGCTTGTGCCCTGGCGGGACCGAAACCTTCTCCCGGACCTTCTTCCCCTTGGCCTCCTGACGCTGCCGGTAGTACTCAGCGGCGCACTCCCGGCAGTACGCCTGGAGGCCATCGGGCATCGACTTGTTGCTTGCAAACGCCGCACGCGGCAAGTGCTGCTTGCACCGCGAACAGCGTCTCGATGACTCTTCGTTCACCCCGAGCTTCTCCCAGCCTTCACCTTTGAATCGAAGGCGAAATGGCCTACTGGCCACCTTTCTGAACGAAGGACCTCACGAAATCCTCGGCATTCTCCTCGAGTACGTCATCGATTTCGTCGAGAACCGAGTCAACGTCGTCGCTCAGCTTCTCTTGCCGCTCCTTGAGGTCCTCAGAAGCCTGGGTCTCGGCCGCCTGCTCCTCGACCTCCTCAGTAGAGCGCGTGGCCTTCTGCTGTCCGCCGCCGGTGTCCTTGGTTGCCATATCCCTCACCCCGCTCAGTTCGCCCGACATGGTCGACAGGTCGGCTTTCCTGCCGATCGGTGATGATCAGACCCTACAAGCCGGGTCCGACATCGGCCCCGCAGTTTCTCCAACGTACGGGGGCCACCTCGATGATTCCCGGCGGCCGGGGTTTCCACCCTGTCCCGCCGAGATCGCCCGAGTCTCCCTCAGCTGCCCGACAGGACCCTGACCAGGTCTTCTGCGGTACGGCAGCGATCCAGGAGCTCCTTGACGTGATTTCGCGTTCCGCGAAGCGGTTCGAGGGTTGGAACGCGCTGGAGAGAGTCCCGACCGGGCAGGTCGAAGATCACGGAGTCCCAGGAGGCCGCGGCGACGTCGTCGGCGTACTGCTCCAGGCAGCGTCCGCGGAAGTACGCGCGCGTGTCCTCCGGTGGCTTCGCCTTCGCCCGTTCGACGGTTTCCTCGTCCATGAGGCGCTTCATGCGGCCACGGGCCACGAGACGGTTGTAGAGGCCCTTCTCGGGGCGTACGTCGGCGTACTGGAGGTCGACGAGGTGGAGCCTGGCGGCGTCCCAGTCGAGGTTGTCGCGGCGGCGGTAGCCCTCCATGAGCTCCCGCTTGGCGACCCAGTCCAGTTCGCCGGCGAGGCTCATGGGGTCGCGTTCGAGGCGGTTCAGGGTGTCCTCCCAACGGGAGAGGACGTCCTTGGTCTGTTCGTCCGCGTCCGCGCCGAAGCGCTCCTCCACGTACTTGCGCGACAGCTCGTAGTACTCCATCTGGAGCTGGACGGCGGTGAGTGTGCGCCCGCTGCGGAGGGTGACGAGGCGCTTGAGGGAGGGGTCGTGGGAGACCTGGTGGAGGGTGCGTACGGGCTGGTCGACGGCCAGATCGACCGCGATGAAGCCGTCCTCGATCATCGACAGGACCAGGGCCGTGGTGCCCAGCTTGAGGTAGGTCGAGATCTCGGAGAGGTTCGCGTCGCCGATGATCACGTGCAGCCGGCGGTACTTCTCCGCGTCCGCGTGCGGCTCGTCGCGGGTGTTGATGATCGGGCGCTTCAGCGTCGTCTCCAGGCCGACCTCGACCTCGAAGTAGTCCGCGCGCTGGCTGAGCTGGAAGCCGTGTTCGTGGCCGTCCTGGCCGATGCCGACGCGGCCTGCTCCGGCGAAGACCTGGCGGGAGACGAAGAAGGGCGTGAGGTGGCGCACGATGTCGGAGAAGGGGGTTTCCCGCTTCATCAGGTAGTTCTCGTGCGTGCCGTAGGAGGCACCCTTGTTGTCGGTGTTGTTCTTGTAGAGGTGGATGGGCTGGGCGCCGGGCAGCTGTGCGGCTCGTTCGGCGGCCTCGGCCATGATGCGTTCGCCGGCCTTGTCCCAGAGGACGGCGTCCATCGGGTTGGTGACCTCGGGGGCGCTGTATTCGGGGTGGGCGTGGTCGACGTAGAGTCGCGCGCCGTTGGTGAGGATGACGTTGGCGAGGCCGATGTCCTCGTCGGTGAGCTGGCTGGAGTCGGCGGCCTCGCGGGCGAGGTCGAAGCCTCGCGCGTCCCGCAGCGGGTTCTCCTCCTCGAAGTCCCAGCGGGCCCGTCGGGCCCGGTGCATCGCCGCCGCGTAAGCGTTGACGATCTGGGATGAGGTGAGCATGGCATTGGCGTTGGGGTGGCCGGGGACGGAGATCCCGTACTCCGTCTCGATGCCCATTACTCGCCGTACGGTCATGCGGCCCTCCTTGCCCGGCGGCACCCTCGGTCGTGGGCGCCGCACAGATACCGCTGGCGCTCGGTTGCGTGTGCGGTGCCCGTCCCCGCACTGCGCGACTTGGCGGTACGGAAGAGCCTAGAACGCCTCTGCGCTGGTGGGGAGATCATTTGCGTCATTGCCTTGCACGCCTTGTGTTCCGGTGGTGGCCGGAAAAACAGTGGGCTGCGGGTACCCGGTGAGGGCACCCGCAGCCGCCCTGTCTTTTACAGGTACTGACCGGTGTTGGCCACCGTGTCGATGGAGCGTCCGGTGTCGGCGCCCTGCTTTCCGGTGATGAGGGTGCGGATGTAGACGATCCGTTCGCCCTTCTTTCCGGAGATGCGGGCCCAGTCGTCCGGGTTGGTGGTGTTGGGCAGGTCCTCGTTCTCCTTGAACTCGTCCACGCAGGCCTGGAGGAGGTGGGAGACGCGGAGGCCCTTGGCGTTGTGGTCGAGGAAGTCCTTGATCGCCATCTTCTTGGCGCGGCCGACGATGTTCTCGATCATGGCGCCGGAGTTGAAGTCCTTGAAGTAGAGGACTTCCTTGTCACCGTTGGCGTAGGTGACCTCCAGGAAGCGGTTCTCCTCGGATTCGGCGTACATGTGCTCGACGGCCGTCTGGATCATGCTCTCGACGGTGGTCGTCTTGCTGCCGCCGTGCTCGCCGACGTCGTCGGCGTGCAGCGGGAGGCGCTCTGTGAGGTACTTGCCGAAGATGTCCTTCGCGGCCTCGGCGTCGGGACGCTCGATCTTGATCTTCACGTCCAGGCGGCCGGGGCGCAGGATGGCCGGGTCGATCATGTCCTCGCGGTTGGAGGCACCGATCACGACCACGTTCTGCAGGCCCTCGACACCGTCGATCTCGGCGAGCAGCTGGGGGACGATGGTGTTCTCCACGTCCGAGCTGACGCCGGAGCCACGGGTGCGGAACAGGGACTCCATCTCGTCGAAGAAGACGATGACGGGCGTGCCCTCGCTCGCCTTCTCGCGTGCCCGCTGGAAGACGAGGCGGATCTGCCGCTCGGTCTCACCGACGTACTTGTTCAGGAGCTCGGGGCCCTTGATGTTGAGGAAGAAGCTCTTGCCCTGGGCCTGCCCGGTGACCTCGGCGACCTTTTTGGCCAGCGAGTTGGCGACGGCCTTGGCGATGAGCGTCTTTCCGCATCCGGGGGGCCCGTAGAGCAGGACGCCCTTGGGCGGACGCAGTTCGTGCTCCTTGAACAGGTCCGGGTAGAGGTACGGCAGCTCGACCGCGTCGCGGATGGCCTCGATCTGGCCGCCGAGGCCGCCGATCTGCTCGTAGCCGATGTCGGGGACCTCTTCGAGGACGAGTTCCTCGACCTCGCTCTTGGGAACGATCTCGTAGACATAGCCGGAACGGGGTTCGAGCAGCAGGGCGTCGCCGGGGCGGATGTTCACGCCCAGCAGGGGCTCGGCGAGTCGTACCACCCGTTCTTCGTCGGTGTGCCCGAGCACCAGGGCGCGCTCGCCGTCCTCAAGGATCTCCTTGAGGGTGACGATGTCCCCGACGCGCTCGAATTCCATGGCTTCGACCACGTTGAGTGCTTCGTTGAGCATCAGTTCCTGGCCGCGCCGGAGGTCGTCGAGTTCGACGCTCGGGCTGACGTTCACGCGGAGTTTGCGGCCTCCGGTGAAGATGTCGGCGGTGCCGTCCTCGTTCGCCGTGAGGAAGACTCCGAAGCCGGCCGGCGGCTGTGCGAGCCGGTCGACTTCTTCCTTGAGGGCCACGATCTGGTCTCGGGCCTCACGGAGCGTGTTCGCGAGTCGCTCGTTCTGGGCGGACACGCCGGCCAGGTTTGTCTGCAGCTCGACGATCCGCTCTTCGAGAATCCTCGTGTGTCGCGGAGAGTCGGCGAGCTTGCGTCGCAGGACGGCGATCTCCTGCTCAAGGTAGGCAATCTGCCCGGCCGGGTCGTCGGACCCCCGTCCCGGGCGGATGCCGCGGTTCATGTCGTCGTCGTGGGCTGCCACGGTCCTCACCTCCTCCAAGGGGAGCTGGACGCTTCCAGACCCTACCTGGGTGGGTGTCGATTGAAACCCCTAGATCACAAAGACGGTCGGGGTGTGTCCGATCTTCACCCTTGCGCTCTCCCTCACGCCAGGGGAATACCCACCGGACATGATTGGAACCCAGGCGAAGGTAGGGTCAAAGCGTTCAACACCCGTCAGAGCTGGCCGGATTCCCGTACGGCTCGGGGCAAGGAAGACGGCAGGAGAGATGAGCGTGGAGCAGGCGGCCGGGGTCGAGGATGAGGCGCTGGAGGTCTGGATCGACCAGGATCTCTGTACTGGTGACGGTATCTGCGCCCAGTACGCGCCCGAGGTGTTCGAGCTGGACATCGACGGTCTGGCCTATGTGAAGAGCGCCGAGGACGAGCTTTTGCAGGCCAAGGGGGCCACAACGCCCGTGCCGTTGCCGCTTCTCACGGATGTGGTGGATTCGGCGAAGGAGTGCCCGGGCGAGTGCATCCATGTGCGTCGGGTTTCGGACAAGGTCGAGGTGCACGGTCCGGACGCCGAGTAACCTTGCCTGTACGGGCTGTTACGACTGTCTGATTTCTCACACGCGTTGATGGCGTGGTTCAGACGCTGTGGGCGCCGGCGGGTGTCGAGCGGACGAACGCGCCGTTCTTCCACTGCCACTTCGCGCTGTTCTTCACGTCGGGGCAGCAGCGCGGTACGTCCTCGGTCGAGTAGCCGAGCAGGTCGCCGATGATGGCTCCGTCAATGACGGCGATGTCACTGACGGTGATGCTGTCCTTGGGGTTGACGAGGGTCGCGACGACGCGCGGCGCGGCCTTTTCGGCGGACGCGGTGAGGACGTAGACGCCGTCGGGCGGGGTTCCCATGGGTGAGTCGCAGTGCACGACGGCCACGGTCTCGGGGCTGCCGTCGCCGTCCAGGTCCCCGGTGGCCTTCTTCACCACAACCGCCTTCACCGGCCCGCATTGGAGCGGGAAGTCGACGCCGGCGGGGTTGGGGGGCGCGATGGCCGCAGGGGCCTTCCTCGCTTCCGGGCCGGCTGTCTGGGCCGCTGTCGCCGAGTTGGGCTGCAGGACCGAGGAGAAGGCCACGACCCCGGCGACCGCTGTGGCGGTGGCGAGCCAGTGGATCGGGCGGGTGTGGGTGTGTGCCAGTTCCGGGACGGCGGATTGCTGCACTAGGAGCGTCTCCTGTGAGGGCTGTGCCGGTGGGGTGCCCAGCATCGTGCCACACGTCACAGTGCTGTGGAACGGCGGGGGTGTGGAGTTCCGGTGCCGGATGTCGGGCGCACGGGAGTGCGGCGGGATGTCGTATGACTGTCGGAGTGGTCGTCCGGTGGTCTCGCGTCAACAGAAAGGCGCTGTGGTCGAGTTCCCGGAGTCGTTCCGGGAACTCGACCACAGCGCTTGTGCGTTGAATGCGGCACGGGGCCGCCTCAGCGGCCGGAGCCTCCGTCGGCGTTCGGGCCTTCGTAGTCCTCGCCGTAGGCGCCCTTGGCGGGGCGGCGGCGGCGCATGGGCGGCTCGACTCCGTCGGCGAGGCGGCGGGCGGTGAGGAGGAAGCCGGTGTGGCCGATCATGCGGTGGTCGGGGCGGACGGCCAGGCCCTCGATGTGCCAGTTGCGGATCATCGTCTCCCAGGCGGTCGGCTCGTTGAAGCAGCCGATCTCGCGGATGGACTCGACGGTCCGGGCGAGCTGGGTGGTGGTCGCGACGTAGCAGCAGACGATGCCGCCGGGGACGAGCGCCTTGGAGACGGCCTCCAGGCACTCCCAGGGGGCGAGCATGTCGAGGATGACGCGGTCGACGTCGGTGTCGCTCAGGTTGTCCTGGAGGTCGCCGACGGTGAGCTGCCAGGCGGGGTGGGGGCCGCCGAAGTAGCGCTCCACGTTCTGCCGGGCGATGTCGGCGAAGTCCTCGCGGCGCTCGTAGGAGTGCAGCATGCCCTGGTCGCCGATGGCGCGCAGCAGGAAGCTGCTGAGCGAGCCGGAGCCGACGCCGGCCTCGACGACGCGTGCGCCGGGGAAGATGTCGGCGAAGGCGAGGATCTGCCCCGCGTCCTTGGGGTAGACGACGGCTGCCCCGCGGGGCATGGACAGGACGTAGTCGGGGAGCAGGGGGCGCAGCGCGAGGTAGGCGACGTTCCCGGTGGTGCGGACAACGCTGCCCTCGGGAGCACCGATCAGTTCGTCGTGCGGGAAGGAACCCTTGTGGGTGTGGAAGTTCTTCCCGGCCTCGAGCGTGAACGTGTAGTGGCGGCCCTTGGGGTCGGTCAGCTGTACCTGGTCCCCGACCTTGAAGGGCCCGCGCCTGCGGGCGGCACCGGTCGGTTCGGACATGTGAACAGCCTACCGGCGTTTCGGGGGGTCGCCGACCACGCGCGCGTGCCGCGGGCTGCTCAGCTGGGGCGGGCCATGGCCTTCACGAAGGCACGCTCCACGTCCGCCGCGGACAGGACGCCGTAGATCTCGCCGGTCTCCTCGACGACCAGGTATTCGGTCGCCGGGGTCGCGCGGAGGGTTTCGAGGAGCTCCTCCCCCGCGAGCTCGGCCGAGACGCGCATGCCGTCCGTCAGGTCCTGGGCGAGGCCGCTGACGGCGACCCAGGGGCGGCGGTGTTCCGGTACGCCGACGATGGCGGCCTCACGGACGAGGGAGAGGGGGTTGCCGTCGGCGTCGACGACGACCAGGGCGCGGGCGCCTGCGGCGTTGGCGCGGCGCAGGGCCTCGGAGAGGGGGGTGTCGGTCTCGACCGGGACGGCGCGGCGGGTGAGCGCGCGGGCGCGCAGTTCGGGGAGGTGTTCGCGCAGGCGGGCCATGCGCAGGCTGTTGCCGGCGCCGGTCCAGATGATCGCGGCGAGGATGGCGGCGAGCAGGGCGTCCATGACGGTGTCCATGCCGACGTTGTCGACGGCGTCGGAGCCGAGGGCGCCGGACTGGGTGAGCAGCGGGAGCCCGATGAGGACGCAGACGGCGAGGGCGCGGCCGACCCAGGCGGCGGCGATGGTGCCGTGCATCGGCTTGCCGGTGATCTTCCAGACGACCGCGCGGAGCATGCGGCCGCCGTCGAGGGGCAGGCCGGGGAGCAGGTTGAAGGCGGCCACGATGAGGTTGGAGACCATCAGGCCGGCCAGGAGGACGCCGGGTACGGTGCCGGGTTCGACGATCTGCAGGGCGGCGTAGAAGACGCCGGCGAGCACGAGGGAGAGGAGCGGGCCGACGAAGGCGAGGACGAACTCCCGTCCCGGTGTCTCGGCTTCCTTCTCGATCTCGGAGACGCCGCCGAAGAACTGCAGTTGGATGCGGCGGACGGGCAGCTTGAAGCGGAGGGCCGCGACGGTGTGGGCCAGTTCGTGGACGAGGACGGAGGCGTAGAAGGCGACCGCGAAGAAGAGGGAGACCAGATAGCGGGCGGCTCCGAGCTCGGGCAGTACGCGGTCGAGTTGTCCGCCGAACACCCAGGTGATGAGGGCGGCGACGAGGAACCAGCTGGGGGCGACGTAGACGGGAACCCCGAAGGGGCGTCCCATGAGCAGCCCGCCCCGCGGTTCCGGCGCCCGGGGCGGTTGTCCCTTGACGCCGGCGTGGGCGAGGGGGCGGTGGGTGTCCTGCGAGGGGCTCTTCGTCCAGGGGTCGGTGTGGCGCTGGGCGGCGCTGTCCTGGCCGGTCTCGTTGCCGTCGGTGTCACGGCCCCGCAGGTCCGCCGGCTCGGCCTCCTGGCCGTCGGCGTCGGCCCCGTGCGCGTGCTCCCCCTGCGCTTCGTCGCCCTTCGCTGCCTGTCCCTTCGTCGCGGGTCCCTCTCCCCCGTGCTCCTCCGGCGCGTCCTCGGCGTTGTCGTCGTGGGAACGGTCCAACCGTCGTACCACCATGGTCGGTTCGTCGGCCGGCGGTGTCGGGGGCTTGGCGGTGCCCGTGGCGGGTCGGGGGGTGCCGGGGCGTGTGGGGCCCGTGGCCGGGGTCGCAGGTGGTGCGTGGCGCTCGGTCGACTCCTCGTCGCCGGACCGCGGCTGCCCGCTGCCGCTCTCGTCCACGGTGTCCCCTCGTTCGAAGCGTCTTCCGCGCCTGGCGGCGGAAGGGTCTCAGGTCGATGGTATGCGGCCGTGGTGGCGCGTTTCTCCCCGGCACCCCCTCTGTTTTCCCGGCTGTCGCAGCCGTGACGGGCGCGGCTGGGTCACTGTCAGTGGTGGGCCGTAAGGTCTGTGGTCATGGAGACGAGCACGGAGGGTGCCGCGGCGGGCTGCGGCAGTGACGTCGCGCCGGTGACGGGTCCGGTGACGGACGGGAACCCGGCGGGGGCGGACAGTACGGTGGCGGCGGTCGAGGCGGGCGCGGCTGCGGTCACGGCCGTGGACGGCGCTGCCCGCGCGGCCATACGGCCTGCGTCGTTGTCGCCCTCGCGTGCCAGTGACTTCATGCAGTGCCCGCTGCTGTACCGGTTCCGGGTGATCGACCGGCTGCCCGAGAAGCCGAGCGCGGCGGCGACCAAGGGCACGCTGGTGCACGCGGTGCTGGAGCGGCTCTTCGACGCCCCGGCCGCCGAGCGGACGGCTCCGCGTGCCAGGTCCCTCGTTCCCGGTCAGTGGGAGCGGCTGCGGGAGAGCAGGCCGGAGGTCGTGGAGCTGTTCGCGGACGATCCCGAGGGCGAGCGGCTGGCTTCGTGGCTCGGGGAGGCGGAGCAGCTCGTCGAGCGGTGGTTCGGTCTTGAGGATCCGACGCGGCTGGAGCCCGCCGAGCGTGAGCTGTTCGTCGAGGCCGAGCTGGACTCGGGGCTGCGGCTGCGCGGCATCATCGACCGCGTCGACGTGGCGGCCACGGGCGAGGTGCGGATCGTCGACTACAAGACGGGCAAGGCGCCCCGGCCCGAGTACGCCGAGGGCGCGCTGTTCCAGATGAAGTTCTACGCCCTGGTGGTCTGGCGGCTGAAGGGGATCGTCCCCCGGCGGCTCCAGCTCGTCTATCTCGGCAGTGGTGACGTGCTGACGTACGACCCCGTCCTCGCGGACCTGGAGCGGGTCGAGCGCAAGCTGCTCGCGCTGTGGGAGGCGATCCGGCTGGCGACGGATACGGGCGAGTGGCGTCCTCGGCCGACCAAGCTGTGCGGCTGGTGCGACCACCAGGCACATTGCCCGGAATTCGGCGGCACTCCCCCGCCCTATCCGCTGCCGGTGAGGGCGGCCGAGTCCGGTGGCGTCCCGCAGGGCAGAATGGGGCCGGACTAGCGAAGGAGACTTACGTGGCCATCCGCGTCCTACTGGTCGACGACCAGCCCCTGCTGCGCACCGGCTTCCGGATGATCCTGGAAGCCGAGCAGGACCTCGCGGTCGTCGGCGAGGCCGGTGACGGTCTTCAGGCTCTCGACCAGGTGCGGGCCCTGCAGCCCGATGTGGTCCTGATGGACATCCGTATGCCCCGGATGGACGGGGTGGAGGCTACTCGGCAGATCACCGGGCCCGGGCGGGACGGCCCGGCGAAGGTGCTGGTGCTGACCACTTTCGATCTCGACGAGTATGTGGTGGAGGCGCTGAAGGCGGGGGCCAGCGGCTTCCTGCTGAAGGACGCCCCGGCCAACGAGCTGGTGCAGGCGATCCGTGTGGTGGCCGCCGGTGAGGCGATGCTCGCGCCGAGCATCACGCGCCGGCTGCTCGACAAGTACGCCACGCATCTGCCCTCGGGCGACGAGCCGGTTCCGGACACCCTGCACACGCTCACGGAGCGCGAGGTGGAGGTGCTGAAGCTGGTGGCGCGGGGCCTGTCGAACGCGGAGATCGCCGCCGATCTGTTCGTCAGCGAGACCACCGTGAAGACGCATGTCGGCCATGTGCTCACCAAGCTGGGTCTGCGGGACCGGGTGCAGGCCGCGGTGTACGCCTACGAGAGCGGGCTGGTGCGGCCGGGCGCGCAGTAGGAGCCTGCTGACGGCGAACAGAACAGGGCGCCCCTTCCGAGAAGGGGCGCCCTGCGCGTTTGTGGGGCGTGTACGACCGTCCGTCAGCCCTTGTTGAGCTCCCAGAAGCGGAACACGGTGGAGGCGTCGAGGCAGTACTCCAGGCCGTAGACGTTCTCGTGGGTGACGGCGTACTGCTTGGCCTGCCAGACCGGGAGGACGGGCAGGTCCTTGGCCACGATGTCCTGGAGCTGGCCGAACTCGTCGTCCGTCGCGGAGCGGTCGCTCTCGGCTGCGGTGCGCGGGATGAGCTTGCCGGTGATCGAGCTGTTGTCGTAGTTGTTGCTCAGCACGTTGCCCTTGCCGAAGAAGGGGGCGGTGAAGTTGTCGGCGTCCGGGTAGTCCGGGATCCAGCCCTTCACGTAGACGCCGTACTTGCCGTCGGCGATGTCCTTCTCGTACTGGTCGAACGCGACGGACTGCACGTCGGCGTCGAAGAGGCCGCTGTCGTTGAGCTGCTGGGCGATCGCCTTCAACTCGTCGTCGGTGGCGGGGCCGTAGCGCGACGGGGTGGACCACAGGGTCAGTTTGACCTTGCCGGTGAGGCCCTCGTCCTGCAGCGCGGCGGCGGCCTTGGCCTTGGAGGGGCGGGCGCCGTAGGTGTCGAAGTAGGCCGTGTTGTGGCCGCCGATACCGGCCGGGATGATCGAGTACAGCGGGGTCGCAGTGCCCTGGTAGACGTCCTTGATGAGGGCGTCGCGGTCGATGAGGTAGGCGATGGCCTTGCGGACGCCGAGTTGTCCGGCGACCGGGTCGTCCATGTTGAAGACCAGGTGCTGGACCTCGGCGCTGCTGCCCTCGACGACCTCGACACCGGACTTGTCGCCCGACTTCTCGACGTCGGCGATGTCGCCCGCGGTGAGGCCGCGGTAGGCGATGTCGACCTGGTTGTCGAGCAGTGCCTTCTTCAGGCCGTCCTGGTCGTCGTGGAAGAACTTCAGCGTCACGCCGTCGTTCTGCACGTCGGCCGTGCCCTTGTAGTTCTCGTTGACGGAGAAGACGGCCTCGTCGTCGTCGAACTTGTCCAGCTTGTACGGGCCGGAGCCGACGGCCTTGCCGTCCTTGCGCAGGCCCTCGGCGTCGTACTGGTCCTCGTCGACGATGGAGCCGGCGCCGGAGGCTATCTTGCTGGGGAAGGTGGCGTCGGGGGTGTTGAGCCGGAAGACGACCGTCTTGTCGTCCGGCGTCTGGACCTTTTCGAGCGTCGGGAACATGACGGCGGGGCCGTCGGGATCGTTGATCTTCAGCAGGCGGTCGAAGGAGAACTTGACGTCCGCCGAGGTGAGTTCGTCACCGTTGCTGAACGTCAGGCCGTCCTTGAGGGTGCACTTGTAGACCGTGGCCCTGGTGTCGGAGAAGGCGCACTGTTCGGCGGCTTCGGGCTGCGGTTCGGTGGCGCCCTTGGGGAAGCTGAGCAGCGACTGGAAGACGTTGTTGAACAACAGCCATGAGCCGGGGTCGTAGCCGGAAGCCGGGTCGGTGGCCAGGACGTCGTCCGCCATCCCCATGACCACCGAGGTGCCGGTCCCCCCGGTGTCCCCCGTCTCCGTTCCGCAGCCGGTCAGCAGGCCGGAGGCCAGCCCTGCCACGACGGGCAGGACTGGCCACTGGTTGCGCATGTTCACGTACGAGTGCCTTGTCGTCGGTTGTGAGAAGCCCGGGCCGCATCCTGGTTCCCGGGCCGACCCGGCGCCCTGGTCCAGGCGCCGGGCACGGAGAGACGTCAGCCGCTCACGCCACGGCCGAGCTCCCACAGCTGAAGGGTGGAGGAGGAGTTGAGCGCATACGCCGTACCCGTGACGTCGTCGCCCGCGGCGACGTACTGCTTGCCCTGCCACAGCGGGATCACGGGCACGTCGCCCGCGACGATGTCCTGGATCTCCGTCACGCTGGCGACTGCGGCCAGCCGGTCGGCCGCGCGGCGGGACTCCGGGATGAGGGTGTTGCGAATCGTGCTGTTGGCGTACGGCGAGCCGAGGAAGTTGTCCTTGTCGAGGAACGGCGCGAGGTAGTTGTCGGCGTCCGGGAAGTCCGGGAACCAGCCCATGCCGTAGACCTCGTACTCGCCCTTCTGCTCGGCGGGGCGGAACGTCGCCCAGGGGGTGCCCTCGATCTTGACGTCGAACAGGCCGCTGTCGTTGAGCTGCTTCTGCAGCAGCTCGAACTCCTTCTTCGTGGCCGGACCGTAGTGGTCGGTGGTGTAGTGCAGCGTCAGCTTCACCGGGGTGGTGATGCCGGCCTTCTCCAGCAGGGACTTGGCCTTGCCGGCGCTCGGGTCGCCGTACTTGTTGAAGAACGAGTTGGAGTGGCCCGTGATGCTGGCCGGGACCAGCGAGTACAGCGGTTCGGCCTGGGAGCCGTAGACCTTGGAGACGAGTTCGCCGCGGTCGATGACCTGCGCCATCGCCTGGCGGACGGCCTTGGTGCGGACGGACGAGTCGTTGGTGTTGAAGGCCAGGTAGCGGATCTCCAGGCCGGCCATGTCGACGAGGTCGACGGTGTCGTCGGAGTCGGCCGACAGCTTCTGGATCTGTTCCGGCGACATGGTGCGGGTCATCAGGTCGATGTCGCCCTTGGTGAGGGCGGTGCCCATGTCGTCGGCGTCCGCGAAGTTGCGCAGTTCCACCTTGTCGTTGTTCACCGTCAGACTCCCCTTGTAGTCGGGGTTCTTGGTGAACACGGCGGAGACCAGCTCGTCGCTCTTGACCTCGGCCTGGAGGGTGTACGGGCCGGAGCCGTCGACCTCGAAGCCGTCGCGCAGCTTGTCCTTGGCGTAGGTGTCCGGGTCGACGATTCCGGCGACCGGGGTGGACAGCTTGAAGGGGAAGGTGGCGTCGGCGGTCCTGAGGTGGAAGATGACCTCGCGGTCGCCCTGCGTCTCGACGGTGTCGATGGTGGACAGCAGCGCGAAGACGCCGCTGTCGGCCTTGAGGGAGCGGGCGCGGTCGATGGAGTACTTCACGTCCTCGGCGGTGACGGCGTCGCCGTTCGCGAACTTCAGACCCTCGCGCAGGGTGCAGGCGTAGCGTTCGTTGCCACTGTCGGTGAAGCCGCAGCTCTCGGCGGCCTCGGGGACCGGGTCGCCCTCGCCGCGCGGCTGGATCATCAGGGTCTGCACGGTCTGGCGCAGGATGTTCCAGGTGCCGACGTCGTAGGCGAAGGCCGGGTCGAGCGGTGCGGGAGCGTCCTTCGAGGCAGTGAACGTGTCCGTGGTGCCGACAACGATCGCGTCGCCGCTGCCGCCGCTGTCGGTTCCGCCACAGGCGGCGAGAACCGGCGCGAGCAGGCCGATGACGGCCGGCAGCACCAAAGTCTTGCGGTTCATGCTCGGGTTTCTCCAGCTGTCGACTCCGTGTACCCGGCATGCAGGGGTGTCGCAGCGGATCACGGGGTAAGTGCGATGTTCTCGCGTCGAGATTAGTCCGCGCCCGCAGGACGGTTCACCGCCACCGGAGTTAAGGATCCGTCACAGAGCGGAACGGGGTGCGAACACAACGGAGAACTGACAGGGGAAGGATTCGTGCACCGTCCCATCAATCGGGACACAAGGGAGCGCTCAAAGCCCTCCGTTGAGGGCGGGCGGCACGACGCGGGACACCCGTAGACCCCTGGCAAAGTGTTGAACGTCACAAACTGAACGGTCTTGGCGTGTGCCGGAATTCAGCCTTCCAGCACATTCGAATTTCCTTGCGGAATTCCCCGCTATCGATGCTGCACGCTGCGTGAACGGCATGCGCATTTCCGTTGTCACGCCACCATCAGACCGCGCAGAAATGCCAGATCGACCTCTTCAAGCGACGTCACCACGGTGCGCCGGGCGGCCGGGGCGATCGGTGCCACCGAGGGCACGGCCACCACATGGCAGCCCGCCGCCTCGGCCGCGGCGACGCCGGTCGCCGTGTCCTCGACGACCGCGCAGCGGGCCGGGTCGGCGCCGAGTCCCGCCGCGGCCAACAGGTACGGGTCCGGGTGCGGCTTGGTGCGCACCACCTCGTCACCGGCGACGGTCAGCGCGAAGTGCTGGGGGCCGAGCGCGGTGAGCACACGGTCGATGATGCGCCGGTGCGAGGCGGAGACCAGGGCCGTGGGGATCTCGTACTCGGCCAGCTCGGCCAGCAGCCGGGCGGCTCCCGGCATCAGCGGCAGGGCGCGGTCGATGCGGTCCTCGAAGCCCTCGTTCAGCAGCACCGTGAGCTCGGCGAGGGTGATGTCGGCGCCGGTGGCCTCGATCAGGAACCCCGCGCTGCGGCTCATGGGGCCGCCGACCACGACATGGCGCCAGGTCTCGTCGAGGGTACGACCGAGGCCGGCGAAGACCTCGACCTCGACGTCCCACCAGAAGCCCTCGGTGTCCACCAGGGTTCCGTCCATGTCGAGGAGGACGGCTTGCAGGGCTGAGCCTTCGGCCGTACGGGTTGCTCGCGCGGGGACCGTGCTGGTCATCCACGTACCTCCTTGAAGGGGCGATCAGGCCGGTTCCCAGCAAGGGAACCGGCCTGCGGTGGACCGACCAGTGTACGTCCGTCCCGGCCGAAGTGCCTCGTTTATTCGGCGTGGCCCCGGGCACACCCTGAATTCCGCCAGGGGACGCTCTGACGTGCGCCGATGGGCATGCGCCGAACGGCCTAACACGGCCCCGGGCGGATTCTTCAGCGGGTGTCAGCGGGCGTTGAAGTACTTCGCCTCGGGGTGGTGGATCACGATGGCGTCCGTGGACTGCTCGGGGTGCAGCTGGAACTCCTCGGAGAGGTGGACGCCGATGCGCTCCGGCTGGAGCAGGTCGGCGATCTTGGCACGGTCCTCCAGGTTCGGGCAGGCACCGTAGCCGAGGGAGAAGCGGGCGCCCCGGTACTTCAGCGAGAACATGTCCTCGATGTCGGCAGGATCCTCACCGGCGAAGCCCAGCTCACTGCGCACGCGCGCGTGCCAGTACTCGGCGAGGGCCTCGGCCAGCTGGACGGACAGGCCGTGCAGTTCGAGGTAGTCGCGGTAGGCGTTGGCCTCGAACATGCGGGCCGTCTCCTCCCCGATCCGCGAGCCCACGGTGACGACCTGGAGGCCGACGACGTCGGTCTCGCCCGACTCCTGCGGGCGGAAGAAGTCCGCGAGGCACAGGCGGCGTCCGCGGCGCTGGCGCGGGAAGGTGAAGCGGGTGCGTTCGTTGCCGTGTTCGTCCAGCAGGATCAGGTCGTCGTCCTTGGAGACGCACGGGAAGTAGCCGTAGACCACGGCCGCCTCCAGGAGGTTGTCCGTCTGGAGCTTGTCGAGCAGACCGCGCAGCCGCGGGCGGCCCTCGGTCTCGACGAGTTCCTGGTACGACGGACCGTCTCCGGCGCGGCTCTCCTTCAGGCCCCACTGGCCCTTGAAGAGGGCACCCTCGTCGAGCCAGGAGGCGTACTCCTTGAGCTGGATGCCCTTGATGACGCGGGTGCCGCGGAACGGCGGCTCGGGGACCGGGTTGTCGGTGGCGACGTCGGAGCGGACGTGGCCCTCCTCGGGGCGTTCCTCCACCGCGACGGCGGAAGTCGCGCGCACCCGGCGCTGCTTGAGGTCGGGCAGCTTCACACCCGGCACACCGCGCTTGACGCCGATCAGCGCGTCCATCAGGCGCAGGCCCTCGAACGCGTCCCGCGCGTAGCGGACTTCGCCCTCGTACAGCTCGTGCAGGTCCTGCTCGACATAGGCGCGGGTGAGGGCCGCGCCGCCGAGGATGACCGGGTAGTTCGCCGCCAGGCCGCGCTGGTTGAGCTCCTCCAGGTTCTCCTTCATGATCACCGTGGACTTCACCAGCAGCCCGGACATGCCGATCACATCCGCCCGGTGCTCCTCGGCGGCCTCCAGGATCGCCGAGACCGGCTGCTTGATGCCCAGATTGACCACGTTGTAGCCGTTGTTGGACAGGATGATGTCGACGAGGTTCTTGCCGATGTCGTGCACGTCCCCGCGCACCGTGGCCAGCACGATGGTGCCCTTGCCGTCCGCGTCCGTCTTCTCCATGTGCGGTTCGAGGTAGGCGACGGCCGTCTTCATGACCTCGGCGGACTGCAGCACGAACGGCAGCTGCATCTGGCCGGAACCGAACAGCTCACCGACGACCTTCATGCCGTCCAGCAGCGTCTCGTTGACGATGTCCAGTGCCGAACGGGTCTGCAGGGCGTCGTCGAGGTCGGTCTCCAGGCCGTTCTTCTCCCCGTCGATGATCCGCCGCTTGAGGCGCTCCTCCAGCGGGAGGGCGGCGAGTTCCTCGGCCTTGCCCGCCTTCAGCGACTTCGCCGTGGCGCCCTCGAACAGCGCCATCAGCTTCTGCAGCGGGTCATAGCCCTCACTGCGGCGGTCGTAGATCAGATCCAGGGCCGTGGTGACCTGCTCCTCGTCGAAGCGCGCGATCGGCAGGATCTTCGACGCGTGCACGATCGCCGAGTCCAGACCCGCCTTCACACACTCGTCCAGGAACACCGAGTTGAGCAGGATGCGGGCGGCCGGGTTCAGGCCGAAGGAGATGTTCGACAGGCCGAGGGTGGTCTGGACGTCGGGGCGGCGGCGCTTGAGTTCGCGGATCGCCTCGATGGTGGCGATGCCGTCGCCCCGGGATTCCTCCTGGCCGGTGCAGATGGTGAAGGTCAGGGTGTCGATGAGGATGTCCGACTCGTGGATGCCCCAGTTGCCGGTGAGGTCGTCGATGAGCCGTTCGGCGATCTCGACCTTCTTCTGCGGGCTGCGGGCCTGGCCCTCCTCGTCGATGGTCAGCGCGATCAGCGCGGCGCCGTGTTCCTGGGCGAGCTTGGTGACCTTCGCGAACCGCGACTCGGGGCCGTCGCCGTCCTCGTAGTTGACGGAGTTGATGACCGCGCGGCCGCCGAGCTTTTCCAGGCCGGCCTGGATGACGTCTACCTCGGTGGAGTCCAGCACGATCGGCAGGGTCGAGGCGGTGGCGAAGCGGCCCGCGAGCTCCTCCATGTCCGCCACACCGTCGCGGCCGACGTAGTCCACGCACAGGTCCAGCATGTGCGCGCCCTCGCGGATCTGGTCGCGGGCCATCTCCACACAGTCGTCCCAGCGGGCCTCCAGCATCGCCTCACGGAACTTCTTCGACCCGTTCGCGTTCGTCCGCTCACCGATCGCCATGTACGCGGTGTCCTGACGGAACGGGACCGTCTGGTACAGCGAGGCGGCGCCGGGCTCGGGGCGCGGGTCGCGCTCGGAGGGCGTGAGGTCGCGGACGCGGTCGACGACCTGGCGCAGGTGCTCGGGGGTCGTGCCGCAGCAGCCGCCGATCAGGGAGAGGCCGTAGTCGCGGACGAAGTTCTCCTGCGCGTCGGCCAGCTCCGGTGCGGTCAGCGGGTAGTGCGCGCCGTCCTTGGTCAGCACCGGCAGGCCCGCGTTGGGCATGCAGGACAGCTGGATGCGGGAGTGCCGGGCGAGGTAGCGCAGGTGCTCGCTCATCTCGGCCGGGCCGGTCGCGCAGTTGAGGCCGATCATGTCGATGCCGAGCGGCTCCAGCGCGGTCAGCGCGGCGCCGATCTCGGAGCCGAGCAGCATCGTGCCGGTCGTCTCCACGGTCACCGACACGATCAGCGGGACGTCGTACCCGGCCGTCTCCATCGCCCGGCGGGCGGCGAGGACGGACGCCTTGGTCTGCAGCAGGTCCTGGGTGGTCTCCACCAGGAGCGCGTCGGCGCCGCCGGCCAGCAGGCCCTCGGCGTTCTGCTGGTAGGCGTCGCGGATGGCGCCGAAGGTCGTGTGACCGAGCGTGGGCAGCTTGGTGCCCGGGCCGATCGAGCCGAGCACCCAGCGCTGCCGCCCGTCGCGGGCGGCGTACTCGTCGGCCGTCTCGCGGGCGATACGGGCGCCGGACTCGGACAGCTCGACGATGCGCTCGGGGATGTCGTACTCGCCCAGCGCGGTGAGATTCGCGCCGAAGGTGTTCGTCTCGACGCAGTCGACACCCGCGTCGAAATACTCGGAGTGCACCGAGCGGACGATGTCCGGGCGGGTCACGTTCAGGACCTCGTTGCAGCCCTCGAGCTGCTGGAAGTCCTCCAGTGTGGGCTCCTGTGCCTGGAGCATGGTGCCCATCGCTCCGTCGGCGACCACCACACGGGTGGCGAGCGCCTCGCGGAGGGCGGACGCACGGGTCCGGCTGTCGGCGGAAGGGGTCGTTGGCAACGAGGCCATGTAAGGGCTCCCTGGAGTGCGACGGCTGTCGGCTTTGCGCCCTCGTGGGACTTTTCCACAGCGGGCGCACGCCGTCAGCGTAGCCGGGACCGCTCTCGGATGGTCAGGGGCGTCCACGGGGCGGGACGGGAGGGACGAGGATGTCCGGTAGGCCGACTGCCGAATACGGGTGACACAACAGCAGCGGACGGATACCGACGGACCATTAGCGGGAGGTCGGCATCGACCGGTAGTGTTCGACATTGCCGAACGGCGGCAGCGACGTCGCGGGTCGACGGTCGAAGGGGACGGAGGCAGCACGGCGATGGCACGGAACATCCAGTCGCTCGAACGGGCGGCCGCGATGCTGCGGCTCCTCGCGGGCGGCGAGCGACGCCTCGGCCTGTCGGACATCGCCTCCTCGCTGGGCCTCGCCAAGGGCACGGCCCACGGGATTCTGCGCACCCTCCAGCAGGAGGGCTTCGTCGAGCAGGACGACGCCTCCGGGCGCTACCAGCTGGGCGCCGAGCTGCTGCGCCTGGGCACCACCTATCTGGACGTGCACGAGCTGCGGGCGCGCGCCCTGGTGTGGACGGACGACCTGGCCCGCTCCAGCGGGGAGAGCGTCTACCTGGGCGTCCTGCACCAACAGGGCGTGCTGATCGTCCACCACGTCTTCCGCCCCGACGACAGCCGGCAGGTGCTGGAGATCGGGGCCATGCAGCCGCTGCACTCCACGGCCCTGGGCAAGGTGCTGTCGGCGTACGACCCGGTCGCGCACAGCGAGGCGATCGAGGCCGACCGCAAGGCCTTCACGGACCGCACCGTGTGCGAGCTGGACGCCTTCGAGCACATCCTCGACATGACACGCGCGCGTGGCTACGCCGCCGACGTCGAGGAGACCTGGGAGGGCGTCGCCTCGGTCGCCGCCCCCATCCACGACCGGCGCCGTATGCCCGTGGGCGCGGTCGGCATCACCGGCGCCGTGGAGCGGCTGGGCCGGGACGGCGAGCTGCGTCATGAGCTGATCGCGGCGGTACGGGACTGTGCCCGCGCGGTGTCGCGGGATCTGGGCGCCGGACGGTTCTGAGGGCCCTCACGGGACGAAAGCGGTTGCCGGGACGTCGTGGACGTTCCGGCCTTCTCCATGAGTCGGCAACGCCATGGCCATGTCGATAAATCAACACAACCAACAACGATCGCGCATTCAACGACACGACTCTTGACGCACACGTGACGCCGGAGCAAGACTCCCGTCCATCGGTCGGCATTGTCGAACAGCTACCGGCAATACACGCTAGAGTGTGACAACGCCAAGGACCGTCATCGCCCTCACCCCCGAGGGCAACGCGAACCACCGGTGGGACCCGGGGTTCGGCTTCCCTGGACGAAGGACAAAGGAGTCGCGGGTGTCCAGCTCCGACATCTTCATCGGCGAGACCATCGGTACCGCCATACTCATCCTGCTCGGCGGCGGCGTCTGCGCGGCCGTCACGCTGAAGGCCTCCAAGGCCCGCAACGCCGGCTGGCTCGCCATCACCTTCGGGTGGGGCTTCGCAGTGCTCACGGCGGTCTACACCTCGGCACCGCTGTCCGGTGCCCACCTGAACCCGGCCGTGACGGTCGCGCTCGCGATCAAGGACAACGACTGGAGCAACGTTCCGACGTACTTCGCCGGACAGTTCCTCGGCGCCATGATCGGTGCCGCTCTGGTCTGGGTCGCCTACTACGGCCAGTTCCACGCGCACCTCACCGACAAGGAGATCGTCGGCGGCCCGGGCGCGCAGGCCACCGCGGCCAAGGCGGTCGAGGCACAGGAGAAGGGCGCCGGCCCGGTCCTGGGCATCTTCTCCACCGGTCCCGAGATCCGGAACGTGGTGCAGAACCTCGCCACGGAGATCATCGGCACCGTCGTGCTGGTCCTCGCGGTCCTCACCCAGGGCCTGAACGACAGCGGCAAGGGCCTGGGCACCCTGGGCGCCCTGATCACCGCACTCGTCGTCGTCTCGATCGGTCTGTCCCTCGGCGGCCCGACCGGCTACGCGATCAACCCGGCCCGTGACCTCGGCCCGCGTATCGTGCACGCTCTTCTGCCCCTGCCCAACAAGGGCGGCTCCGACTGGGGCTACGCCTGGATCCCGGTGGTCGGTCCGCTGATCGGCGGCGCCATCGCTGCAGGCATCTACAACGTCGCTTTTGCTTAGGAGTACGAGCTTCACCCGTTCGAGTGAGAAGCACCGAAACTCTCAGCACGCGCCGTACGTAAAGCCCCATAACCACGGAACTTCCAGGAGCACACAGTGACCGACGCGCACACCGCCGGCCCCTTCATCGCCGCCATCGACCAGGGCACCACCTCCAGCCGCTGCATCGTCTTCGACCGGGACGGCCGTATCGTCTCCGTCGACCAGAAGGAGCACGAGCAGATCTTCCCGAAGCCGGGCTGGGTCGAGCACAACGCCACCGAGATCTGGACCAACGTCCAGGAGGTCGTCGCCGGAGCGATCGCCAAGGCCGGCATCACGCGTGACGACATCAAGGCCATCGGCATCACCAACCAGCGCGAGACCACCGTGCTGTGGGACAAGAACACCGGTGAGCCCGTCCACAACGCCATCGTCTGGCAGGACACCCGCACCGACGCGCTCTGCAAGGAGCTCGGCCGCAACGTCGGCCAGGACCGCTTCCGCCGCGAGACCGGCCTTCCCCTCGCCTCCTACTTCGCCGGTCCGAAGGCCCGCTGGCTGCTGGACAACGTCGAGGGCCTCAAGGAGCGCGCCGAGGCCGGTGACATCCTCTTCGGCACCATGGACACCTGGGTCATCTGGAACCTGACCGGCGGTGTCAACGGCGGCAAGCACGTCACCGACGTCACCAACGCCTCCCGCACCATGCTGATGAACCTCCACACCATGGAGTGGGACGACAAGATCGCCGAGTCGATCGGCGTGCCGCTGCAGATCCTGCCGGAGATCCGCTCCTCCGCCGAGGTCTACGGCGAGGTCACCGGCGGCAAGCTGGGCGACCTGCTCGGCGGCATCCCGGTCGCCTCGGCGCTCGGCGACCAGCAGGCGGCCCTGTTCGGCCAGACCTGTTTCTCCGAGGGCGAGGTCAAGTCGACGTACGGCACCGGCACCTTCATGGTGATGAACACCGGTGACAAGATCATCAACTCGTACGCGGGCCTGCTGACCACGGTCGGCTACAAGATCGGCGACCAGCCGACGGTGTACGCCCTCGAGGGTTCGATCGCCGTCACCGGCTCGCTGGTGCAGTGGATGCGCGACCAGATGGGCCTGATCTCCACCGCCGCCGAGATCGAGACGCTCGCGCTCTCGGTCGAGGACAACGGCGGCGCCTACTTCGTACCGGCCTTCTCCGGCCTGTTCGCCCCGCACTGGCGCTCCGACGCCCGCGGTGTGATCGCCGGCCTGACCCGGTACGTCACCAAGGCGCACCTCGCGCGTGCCGTCCTGGAGGCGACCGCGTGGCAGACGCGGGAGATCGCCGACGCCATGGTCAAGGACTCCGGCGACGAGCTGGTGGCCCTGAAGGTCGACGGCGGCATGACCTCCAACAACCTGCTGATGCAGACCCTCTCGGACGTCCTGGACGCACCCGTGGTGCGCCCGATGGTCGCCGAGACCACCTGCCTCGGCGCCGCCTACGCCGCCGGTCTCGCCGTCGGCTTCTGGTCCGGTACCGACGAACTGCGCTCCAACTGGCGCCGGGCCGCCGAGTGGAC
The DNA here is from genome assembly GCF_044453205.1 of Streptomyces sp. NPDC051738. Lineage (NCBI taxonomy): Bacteria > Bacillati > Actinomycetota > Actinomycetes > Kitasatosporales > Streptomycetaceae > Streptomyces > Streptomyces sp. NPDC051738. The sequence goes on from NZ_JBITCM010000009.1 coordinate 160,092, forward strand.
CCCCCACATGGACGCGGAGACCCGCGACCGTGAGTACAAGAACTGGCTCAAGGCCGTCGAGCGGACCATGGGCTGGATCGAGGACGACGAGAGCTGACCACAGCCCTCGCCAGCTCTCGAACTCTGATGAGGAGTAAGAACCCGAAATGACCAGTCAGACCACCCTGCAGTCCGTGCCTGCCCTCGGTACGCGCCCGGCCTCCGGCTCCAACCCGAGCCGCGCCGAGACCCGGGAGCAGCTCGCCAAGGCGTCGTACGACCTTCTCGTGATCGGCGGCGGCATCCTGGGCATCTCCACCGCCTGGCACGCCGCGCAGTCCGGCCTCAGGGTGGCTCTGGTCGACGCCGGTGACTTCGCCGGCGCCACCTCCTCCGCCTCCTCCAAGCTGCTCCACGGCGGTCTGCGCTACCTGCAGACCGGCGCGGTGAAGCTGGTGGCGGAGAACCACTTCGAGCGCCGTGCGGTCTCCCGCCAGGTGGCCCCCCACCTGGCGAACCCGCTCACGTTCTACCTCCCCGTGTACAAGGGCGGTCCGCACGGCGCCGCGAAGCTCGGGGCGGGCGTCTTCGCCTACTCCGCGCTGTCCGCCTTCGGCGACGGCGTCGGTCACCTCCTGTCCCCCGCCAAGGCGGCACAGGACGTGCCGGAGCTGCGCACCGACAACCTCAAGGCCGTGGCCGTCTACGGCGACGACCAGATGAACGACGCGCGCATGGCGCTGATGACGGTCCGCGGGGCCGTCGAGGCGGGCGCGGTCGTGCTCAACCACGCCGAGGTCACCGGCCTGCGCTTCACCAAGGGCCGGGTGACCGGCGCGGACCTCAAGGACCGCCTGTCCGGTGACGAGTTCGGGGTCAACGCCCGTCTCGTGCTCAACGCGACCGGCCCCTGGGTCGACCACCTGCGCAAGATGGAGGACCCGAACGCGGCGCCCTCGATCCGGCTGTCGAAGGGCGCGCACCTGGTCCTGAAGCGGACCGCGCCCTGGAAGGCCGCGCTCGCGACCCCGATCGACAAGTACCGCATCACCTTCGCCCTGCCCTGGGAGGACATGCTCCTGCTGGGCACCACGGACGAGGAGTTCGAGGGCGACCCGGCGGACGTCGCGGTCACCGAGAAGGACACGGCCCAGATACTCGACGAGGCCGCGTTCTCCATCCGGGACCAGCAGCTCGACCGGGACCTCATCACGTACGCCTTCGCGGGTCTGCGTGTGCTGCCCGGCGGCCCCGGCGACACCGCGAAGGCCAAGCGCGAGACGGTCGTGACCGAGGGCACCGGCGGCATGCTGTCCGTCGCGGGCGGCAAGTGGACGACCTTCCGGCACATCGGCCGCACGATCATGAAGAAGCTGGAGGCGCTGCCGGGCCACCCGCTGGGCGACGACTTCGAGCCGATCGCCTCGCTGCCGAAGAAGCTGCCGCTGCCGGGCATCGCCAACCCGCGCGCGGTCGCGCACCGTCTGCTGACCGACCGCCCGGCGCCGGGCCCGCGCATGGCGGCGGACACGGCGAAGCACCTGGCGACCCACTACGGCTCCCTGGCCTTCGACATCGCCCGCCTCGCCAACGAGAACCCGGAGCTGGGCGAGCGCGTCCACCCGGACGCCCCGGAGATCTGGGCCCAGGTCGTCTACGCCCGGGACAACGAGTGGGCCGAGACGCAGGACGACGTGCTGCGCCGCCGTACGACGTTGACGATCCGGGGTCTGGCCTCGGACGACGTGCGGGCGAAGGTGCAGGACCTGCTCGACAAGAAGTGACCTCGGTCGCGCCGAGGGAGGGTTTCGCCGGATGAGCCTCCCTCGGCGCAGGGTTCGGCCACTCCCCTGACCGGGCCGGACCGCACGAGGGCGGCCCCGTTTCTTCCGCACCGGGGCCGGCCACCACCGGAAGGGGCGGCTCCATGCCGACGGAGCCGCCCCTTTCGTATGCCGGTGCGTTGTGTTTCGTCTGCGGGTCGGTGGGGGCTGGTCGCGCCCACGCGGCGGAGCCGCAAATTGATACAGCCCCGCGCCCCTTCAGGTTGGCTGCACTACCGCCCGTACAGCGTTCGGGTTGCCCAACTCATCGCGGCGGACGATCAGTTCGCGCCCGATCACCAGGGCCCTGCGGGACGCCGGCACCGGGTCCGGCAGCGTCGTCAGGTCCGTCAGGTGGGCGAAGCCGATGATGCGGCGGATGATCTCCGTGCCGGCGAAACCGAGGGACTCCGTCCACACGCGGCGCAGGAAGCGGTCGAGGTAGGCGTCGTCGAAGAACGTGTCGACGCGGGTCGGCCACAGGCGCCGGAACTCCGTCTCGAATGCCTCCCAGGACAGGCGGAGTTGGTCCGCGTGGTCGGACGATGCGCCGAGGGCACGCGCGCGCTCCTCCGACACCAGCGCGTTGGCCCAGTACAGGCCGAGGTCGTAGCCGATCGGGCCGACGAAGGAGAACTCCGGGTCGAAGACCCGTACCACGTACGCGCCTTCACGCTGGCCGACCATGATGCTGCCCGTGTGCAGGTCGCCGTGGAGGAGGGCCTGGGCGCTGGTCATGAAGGTGTGACGGAGGTCGGCGACCTCGGTGCGCAGGCGGGCGTCGGCGCGGAGCTCCGCCGCCAGGTCGTCCAGGCCCTCGTGCCAGTGGTTGTGCTCGTGCTCGATGTACGGCTCGGACAGGACCACGTCCTCGGTGATCTTGCACAGCTCAGGGCTGACGGAGGCGGCGATCAGGGCCTTGCGGTCGGCCGACGGCATGCCGAAGTCGCTGGTGGCGAAGGAGAGCTGGGCAACGAACTCGCCGATCCTCGCCGAGATGTGGGGGCCGTACGACGCGCCGTCGTTCAGCAGGGTCCGCAGCACCTCCAGGTCGGACATGTCCTCCATGACGAGGGCGTAGTTCTCGGGGTCGTAGCCGTGGATCGCCGGGATCTTGTCCGGGGCGACCTTGGCGACCTGCTCGTACGCCCGTGCCTCCGCGTCGGCGCGGTCGGGGTTCATCGGCCAGGACGGCCCGGCGACGCGGACCCACGGCAGGGCCTGCTTGAGGGCGAGGCTGCGGGTGCCGTCGGCGGACGACGCGAGGAAGACGCGGTTCATGTTGCCGTCCGACACCTCGCGCACCCGGATGTCGTCCAGGTCCGCCCAGTGGCCCCGCTCGTGCAGGTAGCCGGGGATGTCGTCGGTCTCCAGGATGCGGTAGCCCATCGCAGAACTCCTCGAACTTCCTTATGCGCTACGGCGCTTGGACAGGGTGAAGCTGAAGACCAGGGCGAGGATGAGGACCGCGCCCTCGACGACGTCCTGGGTGTAGTACGGCAGGCCCTTGATGGTCAGGCCGGTGGTGATGATGCCGATCAGCACGGCGCCGAGGGCCGTGCCCCAGACGTTCGGGCGTCCTCGGCCGAGGACGGAGGTGCCGACAAGGGCCACCGCGACCGCCTCCAGCAGCTGCGAGGTGCCTGCGGACACGTCGCCCTGGCCGATGCGGGACGCCAGGATCAGGCCGCCGATGGAGGCGAGGACGCCGGAGAGGACGTAGGCGAGGGCCCGGTAGGCGCCGACGCGGATGCCGGCCAGGCGGGCGGCCTCGGGGTTGGCGCCGATGGCGTACAGGACGCGGCCCCAGCGGGTGCGGGCGAGGAAGACCCAGGCGACGATCGTCAGCGCGCCAAAGATCAGGACGGAGATGGGGATGCCCAGGACCGTGCCGCGGTCGATCTTCAAGAAGCCGTCGGTGAACTTGCCGGGCGCGGTGGTGCCGTCGGACCGGGTCATGCCGGGGGTGATGGACTGGCCGTCGACCAGGATGAGCTTGGTGCCCTGGATGACGAACATGGTGCCGAGGGTGGCCAGCATGTCGGGGATCTTCAGGACCACGATGAGCAGGGCGTTCAGCAGGCCGGCCAGCGCGCCCGCCGCGATCACCGCGAGGATCGCGACCGTGCCGACCTGGTTGAGGACGACCATCGTGTGGGCGGCGACCGAGACACCCAGTCCGGCCACCGCGCCGACCGACATGTCCATTCCGCCGACGGCCATGGTGAGGGTGACGCCGAGGCCGAGGATGGCGGCGACGGAGACGTAGCGGAGGGTGTCGAGGAGGGTCGCCGACTCGCGGAACGAGCCCTCGCTCAGCGCGAAGTACAGGAAGAGCGCGACCGTGACGAAGATGAACCCGTACTTGATGACGGCGTTCTGGACGCGCACGGCGGTGGAGGTCGCGGGCGGGATCGCCGCCTTGGTGGGGACCTCGGTGCTCTGGGTGATGGTCATGGGGTGCTTCCCTGGACTTCGTGGGGGCGGGCCGGCGTCAGACGGACGCCGAGATGGTCTGGATGACGCGGTCGCGTTCCGCGTCTTCGCCGTACGCGTCGAGGTGGACCTCACCGGCGGCCAGCACGACGACCCGGTCGGCGACCTCCAGCACCTCGTCGACGTCGGCGGACAGGACGAGGACGGCGGCCCCCTCGGCGGCCAGCGCCCGGGCGCGGCGGCCGATGTCGCGGCGGGCGCCGATGTCCACCCCCCGGAAGGGCTCGTCCAGGATGAGGACGCGAGGCTTCTGCGCGAGCCAGCGGCCGACGACCACCTTCTGCTGGTTGCCGCCGGACAGCTCCTCCACGGTGCTGTGCTCGTCGCGCGCGACGACGCCGAGGGCGTCGATGGTGTCGCGGCCGTGGCTGTCCTCCTTCGCCGTGTTGACGAGCCCGAGCCGGGACAGCGACTTCAGGAACGGCAGCGAGATGTTCTGGGCCAGCGACCAGCCGGGGACGAGGGCGTCGGCGTGCCGGTCCTCGGGGACCAGGTGCACGCCGGCCCGGATGGCGTCGGCGGGGCGACGGGGCTCGTAGGGCTTGCCGTCCAGCTCGACGGCGCCCGCGGTGAAGGGCTCGGCGCCGAACAGGCCGCGGGCCAGCTCGGTCTTGCCCGCGCCCAGCAGGCCGACGACGCCGGTGACTTCACCGGCGCGCAGGTCGAGGTCCAGGGGCGCCCGGCCCTCGAAGAGCCGCACGCCGCGCAGCGACAGGGCGACGTCCTCCGGCGCTTCGCCTCGCTCGCCCTCCCGGACCGGACGTGCCGTCGTCGCCTCCTGCGCCTGGGCGAGCATCGCGCGCAGGGCGGTGTCCCAGTCGAAGGGCTTGGCCTGGTCCTCGGTGAGACGCCCGTCCCGCAGGACGACCAGGCGGTCGGCGAGGGCGTCGATCTCGCCGAGGCGGTGGGAGACGTAGAGCACCGCGATGCCGTCGTCCCGCATCCGCTCGACGAGCGCGAAGAGCCGCTCCGCCTCGGCCGCCGACAGCGCCGACGTGGGCTCGTCGAGGATCAGCAGCCGGGGGCGGGTGGCCAGGGCGCGGGCCAGGATGAGCAACTGGCGGTCGGACACGCCGAGTTCGGTGACGTCACCGCGCAGCACCGCGTCACTCCAGTCGAGGCCGAGGGCAGCCTGGATCTCGCGGGCGCGGGCGAGCACGCGGCGTCCGCCCAGGAAGGGGTTGCCGCGCTGCTGTGCCAGTTCCTCGAAGACGAGGTTCTCGGCGACCGTGAGGCCGGGGACGATGCCCTCGCCGATGCGCTGGTGCACCGTCTGGATGCCCAGCTGGCGGGCGGCGAGCGGGGACTGGAGAGCCGCGGGCTCCCCGGCGACCCGCACTTCCCCGCTGTGGTCGGTGTGCACGCCCGACAGGATCTTGATCAGCGTGGACTTGCCGGCCCCGTTCGCGCCGAGCAGCGCGACCACGCTGCCCGGGGCGATGTCGAGGGAGACGGAGGCGAGGACCGTCTTGCCGCCGAAGGACTTGCCGACGTCCCGCAGGCTGACGGCCGCCTGAGCTTTACCGACGTCAGTGGGCGACATTCGCGATCCAGTCGGCGGTGCTGACACTGGCCAGGTTCAGCGCGGGCAGCGCCTTGCGCAGCTGGTCCATGTTCTCGATCTTCTTCTCGCGCAGGAAGTCCTGGGTGATGGCGACGGCCGGGAACTCGACGGAGGTCTTGTTCAGCTGACCGGCCAGCTCCAGGGCGGTCGTACGGACGACGGCGGCGCCGACGGCGGACGGGTCGGTGCCGGCCGTGGCGACCCACGGGCTGTCGGCGGCGGTCATGTTCTGGATGTCGGCGTTAGAGACGTCCGCGCCGAAGACCTTCACCTTGTCCTGGAGCTTCTTGTTCTGGACGGCCAGGACGGTGCCCTTGGCAAGCTCGTCGTAGGGCGCGAAGACGCCAACCACGTCGGAGTGCTGGGTGAGCGCGGCGGACACCAGCGGCACGTTGTCCGTCGCCGTGGAGTCGGTCACCTTGCCGACCTTGAACTCCTGCTTCCAGCCCTGGGCGTCGACCGTCGACTTCCAGACGCTGTCGCGCTTGTCGAGGGCGGCGTATCCGGCGACGTTGACGTAGCCGACCTTGGCGTCCTTGCCGACCTGCTTCGCCATCACGTCGAGGACGGCCTGCGCCATGCTCGCGTCGTTCTGCTTGGTGCTGACGACGCCCTTGGTGGAGGTCTCGACGTCATAGACGACGACCTTGATGCCCTTCTTCACGGCCTTGTCGATCTCCGGCTGGATGGTGGCCGGAAATCCGTGGTCGATGATGATGGCCTGCGCACCGGAGTTGATGGCCGAGGACAGGTCGGTGGCCTGCTTGGCGTTGTCGGCCTGGGCGTCGTACACGGTCAGGTCGATCCCGAGGGCCTTGGCCTGCGCCTTGGCGCCGTTGCCCCATTGCTCGAAGTAGTCGCCGGCGCCACTCTGCCGGACCAGGGCCACCTTGACGTCGCCCTTGCTGAAGGGGGCGGGCTTCTCTCCGGTGGCGGCCGCGGCCGAGGCGGCGGTGTTGCCCGAGTCCTTGGAGGCGTCCGTGGACTGGGAGCAGCCCGCGAGGAGGAGGCCGGAGACGGAGGCCAGGCTGAGCGCGGCAAGGGGCAGGCGGACACGGGACATGACGGGGCTCCAGGTGCGAGGAAAGGGCGGGGAGTTGCTCGACCCGGAGCGAGGGACACCGACGCGCGACCGGCCTGGGCGGCCGGGCGGGGCCCGTGCCGAGGCACGGCCGGTGGCGGGCGGCCCGCGAAACGCGGGCGCGTGAGGCTCCGGATGAGGTCAGCGACAGCTGGTTGTGGTCGACCGGAGCAAGTCCACGTACAGCCGCCGCACGAGCAGCAGCGTCTTCATACGGAGATCATGGGAACGATTTCAGCCATGCGTCAAAGCCATGGAAGCGGTTTCTCACCACGTGAGACAACGACTTCGTCACACCCGGTCGGCACGGCGACGGCGTCTCGACGGAGTTACGATCACGGGACCGGCACCCCGAACCGGCACAGTGAGGCCCTGATGACGACACCCCGCGCGACAGCGATGTGCATGCCCCGCATGCGGTGCTGTCCCGGCGCGCGGTGTCGTGGCTGACCGGCGCTGATCAGCCTTCCGCCGCTGCGCCCTTCCCGCCTCCCCCTCCGGGTGCTTGTCTCGGTACCCGGTCCCCTTCCAGCTCCAGGAGTTGCCCCATGACCCTGCTGACGACCTGGCCCGAGTCCGGGCCGGAGACCGTGACCCGCCGCACCTCGGACCCCGCCGAGATCGCCGAGGCCCTGAAGCCGCTGGGCGTGCGCTACGAGCAGTGGCCGGTCCGCGAGGACGTGCCGTTCGACGCCGACAGCGACACCGTGTTCGCCGCGTACGGCCCGGAGATCGACCGGCTCAACGCCGAGGAGGGCTTCACCACCGTCGACGTCCTGGGCCTGCACCCCAGCGACGACCCGGAGTTCCCGGCGAAGGCGAAGGCGGCCCGCGAGAAGTTCCTCCAGGAGCACACGCACGACGACGATGACGAGGTCCGCTTCTTCGTCTCCGGCTCCGGCATCTTCTACCTCCACGTGAACGGCGAGGTGCACGCGGTCTTCTGCGAGAAGGGCGACCTGCTGGGCGTGCCGCGCGGCACGACGCACTGGTTCGACATGGGCACGAAGCCGTCCTTCACCGCGATCCGCTTCTTCCACGAGGAGGACGGCTGGATCGGCAACTTCACCGGTTCCACCATCGCCACGAGCTTCCCGGACTACGACACGATCGCGGCCGGCTACGAGGCCGACAGGGCCGCCGCGTGAGCGTGCGGGACCTGACGTACGACGTGGACGCCGTGGTGCTCGACATCGAGGGCACCACGAGCGCCACCGGGTTCGTCGTCGACGTGCTGTACCCGTACTCGCGCTCACGGTTCGGCGCGCTGCTGGCCGAGCGGGGCGATGACCCGGAGGTGGCGCGGGCACTCGCCCAGGTGCGGGAGCTGACGGGCGATCCGCAGGCCGACGCGGAGGCGGTGGAGAAGACCCTGGGCGTCTGGCTGGACGAGGACCGCAAGGCGACACCGCTGAAGACCCTCCAGGGCATCATCTGGTCCGAGGGCTTCGCTCGCGGCGACCTCGTGTCGCACTTCTACGACGACGTCCTGCCGCGTCTGCGGGCGTGGCACACGGCGGGAGCACGGCTGTACGTCTACTCGTCGGGGTCGGTGGCGGCCCAGCGGGCATGGTTCACCAACAGCCCGGAGGGCGATCTGACGTCGCTCGTCTCGGGTCTGTACGACACCGAGAACGCGGGCCCCAAGCAGGAGCCGGAGTCGTACCGCCGTATCGCGGAGTCGACCGGCATCGCGCCCGCCCGTCTCCTCTTCCTCTCCGACCGCCCCGGCGAGCTGGACGCGGCCCGTGCGGCGGGCTGGCGTACGGTCGGCGTCCGGCGGCCCGGGGAGCCGTACTACGAGCAGGGCGTCGGCGACCACGCGCAGGCGGGGACGTTCGACGAGATCACCATCACCACCTCCGGGAGCAGCACGTGACCGCCGAGATCAGCCAAGTCGACCTGGAGAAGGCGGGTGCGGTGCTGGCCGCCGAGTCCGCCCGGTTCGCTTCCTTCGGGTGGATGCGGGGCACCTCCGGCAACCTGTCCGTGGTGCTGTCCCGCGACCCGCTGCGGCTCGCGGTCACGGCCAGCGGCCACGACAAGGGCGAACTGACGCCCGCGGACGTCGTACTGGTCGACGACCTGGGCGCCGCGGTGCACGGCGGCAAGCCGTCCGCCGAGGCGGAACTGCACGCGCGCGTGGCCGCGTTGACCGGTGCCGGGGCCGTGGTCCACGTGCACACGGTCGCGTCCGTGGCGATGGGGCGCCGTGAGCCCGGCGGCATCGTGTTCAAGGACGTGGAGATGCTCAAGGGCGTCGGCCAGCCCGCCCACGACGTGGAGGTGACCCTGCCGGTCATCGCCAACAGCCAGGACATGAAGGTCCTCGGCGACCGCCTGGAGGCCGCGCGCGACCCCCGTATGCCCGCGGTGGTCGTGGCCGGACACGGCCTGTACGTCTGGGGCGCCGACCCTCGCCAGGCCCGGCACCACACCGAAGTGGTGGAGTGGCTGCTGGAGTTGGAGCTGGCTCAGCGCTAGGCGCTCCGCTGGCTGTGTCGATATGCGGCTCCGCCGCGGGGCCGCGATATGCCGTCGATCGGCTGCGGCGCCATCGTGGCTGGGCGCGCAGTTCCCCGCGCCCCTTCAGGGGCGCGGCCGAACCGCAGCCAGTTTTGCTCTACGCGTCCGCGTCCCCCCGCCCGAGCAGCGCCTCCCCCAGCCGCCGCCAGTGCGGCATCGCGGAACCGCCCGGCTCCGTGCCGATGACCTGTACGGCGACGTGGTCGGCGCCCGCCTCGACGTGGGCGCGTAGCTTGTCCGCCACCGTGTCCACGTCCCCCCAGAACACGAGGTCGTCCACTAGCCGGTCGCTGCCGCCGTGCTCGATCTCGTCGTCCGAGTAGCCGAGGCGGCGGAACTTGGCGATGTTGTACGGGGTGTTGAGGTACGGGTCCAGGTGCTCGCGTGCCGTGGCGCGGGCCTTGTCGGGGTCCGGCTCGAAGAGCACCGGGTGCTCGACTCCGAGGAACACGTCGGGGCCGAGGATCTCCCTCGCCTGGGCGGTGTGGGCCGTGTTGACGTGGTAGGTGTGGGCGCCGGCGGAGCGGTCCCGGGCCAGGGCGAGCATCTTGGGGCCGTACGCGGCCAGGAGGCGGCGGAGCGGGGTCTGTGGCGCCGGGTTGGGTGACTCCTTCGTGAGCGTGTCCAGCTCGTCGAGGTACCCGGCCATTGCGGCCAGGGGCTTGACTCCCGGGCGTCGTACGCCGCCGAATCCCAGGCCCAGGACATGCCGTCCCGGGTAGGCGTCGGCCAGCAGAACGCTCGCGGCGTGGGTCGCGCTCGCCTCCCGCTGCCAGATCTGCGCGATGCCGTTGAGGACGTGCAGCCGCTCGGTGCAGGAGAGCAGATAGCCGGCCTGGGTGAGCGCCTCGCGCCCGCCGACCTCGGGGAACCACACCGCCCGCCATCCCTGTTGCTCCAGCTCCTGTACGGAGTCACGCACCTGCGCGGCCGGCTGGTGCTCGAAGTCGAAGGTGTAGATGCCGAAGGTGCCCAGTTTCCGCATGCCCGGATTCTCCATGCATCGAAATATCGCAGATTCTCGATATGAAACGCAACAGGCCAACCGTGTGAGCACATGCTCCAACCGCTAGAGCGTCCGCCCGAGTTGGGCCACCAGCTCGGCGATGCGCGCCTCGTCCCGCCTGTAGTGGGTCCACTTGCCCACCCGCGTCGCCCGCACCAGCCCCGCCCGGTGCAGCTCCGCCATGTACGCCGACACCGTCGACTGGGCCAGCCCGGCCTTGGCCTGGATGTGGCTCACACAGACGCCCACCTCGACGGGGTCCGCGATCGCCTCGTACTGGGAGAAGTGCCGCTCCGGCTCGCGCAGCCACACCAGCAGCTGCAACCGGACGGGGTTGGCCAGCGCCTTCAGGGCGCCGACCAGATCCGCATCCGGTGAGATCGCTGCGTCGGCCATGAGGTCGGAGTATAGGTCGGTGCCATGGCCCGCGGACTTCGGCACGGCCCCGGCAGCTCCCCCACGGATGTCAGCGCAGCCGCTCCCCCGGCAGCTCCCCCGCCGACACCTGAAGCACCCCGCGCTCGGTCACGAGCCCCGTGACCAGCCGCCCCGGCGTGACGTCGAACGCCGGGTTGTGGCCGCGCGACATGGCCGGGGCCGTGCGGACGCCGCCCCACTCCAGGACCTCGTCCTCGCCCCGGAGTTCGATGTGGATGTCGTCGCCGGTCTTCGTGGCCAGGTCGACGGTCGTCGTGGGTGCCGCCACCAGGAACGGGATACCGGCGTCCGCGCAGGCCAGGGCGACGCCCACGGTGCCGACCTTGTTCGCGGTGTCGCCGTTCGCGGCGATGCGGTCGGCGCCGACGATCGCCGCGTCGACCTCGCCGCGCAGGATGGTGCCGGCCGCCGCGCCGTCGGCCTGGACGTAGTGCGGGATGCCCTCCTGGGCCAGCTCCCAGGCGGTCAGGCGGGACCCCTGGAGCAGCGGGCGCGTCTCGTCGGCGTACACGACCTCCAGGCGGCCCCGCGCGTGCAGTTCCCGGATGACGCCGAGTGCCGTGCCCCATCCGGCGGTGGCGAGCGCGCCGGTGTTGCAGTGGGTGAGGATGCGCAACGGCCGCTCGACGCCGACGCGTTCGAGCAGCCAGTCGGCGCCGTACGCGCCCATGGCGCGGTTCGCCTCTATGTCCTCGCGCTGTACGGCGGCGGACTCGTCCAGGACGGCGTCGAGGCCCTCGTCGAAGCGGGTCATGACGCGGTCCACGCACACCATGAGGTTGACCGCGGTGGGCCGGGCCTCTCGGACCCGGGCCACGGCCGCGCGCACCTGGTCGGCCGACCAGCCCTCGCGCTCGCCCTGGAGCAGCGCGAGCGCGACGCCGTACGCGCCCGCCGCGCCGATCGCCGGAGCGCCCCGCACGACGAGGCGCTGGATCGCGTCGACCAGAGTGTCCACATCGCGGACATCCATCGTCTCGGTGCGCTGCGGAAGCAGGGTCTGGTCGATCAGCGCAAGGCTGTTTCCGGTCCAGTGGACGGCACGCAACTCCTGGGACATAAAGGACACTCCTGCTGCTCCTGTGGGTCTCGTCACGGTACATGACCTTGAAGAACCACAGTTCGAGACAGTCGGGCGGGTGTCCGAATGCTGGGTGTAAAGTCCACCCACCCGCAGCCGCCAGTCGAGACGAGGGAGGACGAGTGCTGCTCACCAGGCGCCGCTTCCTTGACTTCGGCCGGTGCGCCGGCGACGGCTGTCGACCCTGACTCGCCCCTGAGCCGCCGAGCCGCCCCCACCTCGGCCCCGGCCCCGTCGCCCACCTCACCGCACACGCTCACCGTCGAGCGCTCCTTGCCGCACCCCCGGAAGGTCCCCGATGCCCTCGAGATTCCGCCGTTCCCTGCAACTCGCCGCCACCACCGCGCTCGTGGTCACCGCGGCCACCGCCTGCAACGCCGCCGCGAAGAAGGACACCGCCGACAGCGCGAGCGGCGGCAGCGGGAAGTCCTTCACGCTCGTCACCCCCGACGCCGTCGGCCAGAACGAGTTCCTGAAGCTCGCCGTCAGCGGCGTCAAGGACGCGGCGAAGCAGCACGACGGGTCGCAGAAGGTGTACGAGTCCACGGACACCGCCTCCCAGCAGCAGAACGTCCAGGCCGCGGTGGACGCCAAGCCGGACGTCATCGTGCTGGTCGGCTTCGAGTTCGCCGACCTCGTCGCCCAGCAGGCCGAGAAGAACCCGAAGCAGCAGTTCCTGATCGTCGACGCGTGCACCACGAAGACGTATCAGAACGTCAGCTGCGCGGTCTTCCGCGAGCACGAGGGCGTCTACCTCGCGGGCGCCGAGGCGGGCCTGCTCAGCAAGTCGGGCAAGGTCGGCGCGGTCGACGTCCTCGACACGCCCCAGTTCCGCCGCTACAGCGACCCGTTCGCGGCCGGCGCCAAGAAGGTCGCCGCCAAGACGGAGACGTCCACGCGCTTCGTCGGCGGCCAGTCCCCCTTCGACGACTCGGCCCGCGCCAAGGAGCAGGCGAACTCCCTGCTCGCCAAGGGCTACGACCAGATCATGGCGGCCGCCGCGGCCGGAAACTACGGCGTCTTCGAGGCGGCGAAGGCCAAGGGCGCGTTCGCGTACGGCGTCGACGTCAACCAGTGCGTCTCGGCTCCCGGCACGGTCGTCGACAACGTGATCAAGCGCACGGACGTCGCCGTGGAGAAGGGCATCGAGTCGGTGCTCGCCGGAAAGACGGGCACGACCGTCTCGTACGGCCTGAAGGAGGGCGGCATCAGCCTCACCGGCCTGGAGGACGGCGTGGACTCGTCGAAGTGCGTGATCGCCGACCACAAGGACGTCCTGAAGCAGGTCGAGGCGCTGCGCGACCAGATCGTGGCCGGGAAGCTGACGGTCGATGACCCCGCCGCGAGCTGAGGTCGAGGGCGCCGGGGTCGTCAAGGGCTCCGACGGCGTCGCGGTCGAGCTCCGGGGAATCACCAAGCGGTTCCCCGGCACGCTCGCCAACGACGCCGTCGACCTCACCGTCCGGCGCGGTGAGATCCACGCGCTGATGGGCGAGAACGGTGCGGGCAAGTCCACGCTGATGTCGGTGCTGTACGGCATGGAGCGCGCCGACGCCGGTTCGATCCAGGTCGACGAGCAGGCCGTCACATCCGGCTTCGCCAGCCCCTCCGAGGCCATGGCCGCCGGGCTCGGCATGGTGCACCAGAGCTTCAAGCTGTTCGACTCCCTCAGCGTCGCCGAGAACGTCGTCTACGCCGCCGAGCCGCGCCGCTTCGGCCTGGTGGACCGGGCCGCCGCCCGCCGCCGGGTGCGTGAACTCGCCGAGGAGCACGGGCTGTCCGTCGACCCGGACGCGCGGGTCGGGGACCTGCCGGTGGGCCTGCGCCAGCGCGTGGAGATCCTCAAGCTGCTGCACCGCGGCGCCCGCACCCTCATCCTCGACGAGCCGACCGCCGTGCTCACGCCGGCCGAGGCGGACGCCCTGTTCGCGGTGCTCAAGTCGCTGGCCGCCGAGGGCCGTACGGTGATCCTTGTCACCCACAAGCTGCGCGAGGTCCTCGAAGGCAGCGACCGGGTGACCGTGCTGCGGGACGGCCGGGTGGTCGCCCGCCTGGTCACCGCGGAGACCTCCGCCGACGAGATCGCCGCCGCGATGACCGGCCGCACGGTCGAGCTGGACCGCATCCACGCGCCGGGCACCCCGGGCGAGGTGGTCCTCGACGTGGCCGGTCTGGCCACCGACGCCGTGCGCGACGTCGACCTGACCGTGCGCGCCGGGGAGATCGTCGGCATCGCGGGCGTGGCGGGCAACGGGCAGAGCGAGCTGGTCGAGGCGCTGGCCGGGCTGCGGCAGACCGGCGCCGGGCGGGTCACGCTCCAGGGCGCGGACATCACCCACGCCTCGGCGACCGAGCGCCGCGCCAAGGGGCTGGCGTACGTCCCGGAGGACCGCCACGCGGTCGGTACGGCGCCCGCGGCCTCGGTCGCGGACAACCTCGCGATGGGCCACCACCGTACGTCCCTGTCCTCCCGAGGACTGCTGCCGCCGACGGCCGTCCGGGCGCACGCGAAGAGGCTGGTCGAGCGGTTCGGCATCAAGACGTCGACCCCTGAGGTGCCCGCCTCCGCACTGTCCGGCGGCAATCTGCAGAAGCTCCTGATCGGCCGCGAACTCGCCCATGACGCACCGCTGCTGCTCGTCGAGCAGCCCACGCGCGGTGTCGACATCGGCGCCATCCAGAACATCCACGACCAGCTGATCGCCTACCGCGACGCCGGTCACGCCGTCCTGCTCGTCTCGGCCGAGCTGAGCGAGATCCGGGGGCTCGCGGACCGGGTGCTGGTGATGTACGAGGGCCGGGTCGCGGCGTCGTACACCAAGGACGAGGCGGACGAGCGGACGCTGGGGCTCGCGATGGCGGGCGGCGGCGACACCCGCGCGCAAGTGAAGGCCGCTGACTGACATGAGACTTGATCACATAGCGGGAGCCCTGCGCTCCCCCATCACCTTCTCCGTGCTCGCGGGCGTCGTCATCGGCGCGCTCTTCCTCGTCGGCACCGGCGCGGACCCGATCACGGCCTACGAGGCGGTCCTGACCGGCGCGCTCGGCGCCGACGGCATCGGCTCCACCCTGACCACCGCCACCAGCGTGCTCGGCATGGCGCTCGCGCTGGCGATCCCGCTGCGCGCCGGGCTCATCAACCTCGGCGGCGACGGCCAGTTGGTGCTGGGCGGCATCACCGCGGCCGTGACCGGCCTGTACTCGCCGCTGCCCGCGCCGCTCACCGTCGTACTGGCGCTGCTCGCGGGCATGGCGGCGGGCGCCGCGTACGCCGTGCTGGCCGCCCTGTGCGAGAACCACCTCGGTGTCCCGCTGCTGGTCAGCAGCCTGCTGCTGAGCTACCCGGCGGTGTCGCTCGCCTCCTACCTGGCGCGCTACCCGCTCAAGGAGCCCGGCTCCAGCCTCCCGCAGACACGGGCCCTGCCGGACGGCGTGGCGCTGCCCGCGTTCGGGGAGTCCACGGTGACCGTCGGTCTCGTGCTCGTCGTGCTCGCGGCGGCGGCGTACTGGTTCACGGATCGGCGCACCGCGATCGGGTACGAGATACGGATGACGGGTCTCAACGCGCGCTTCTCCGCCTACGCGGGCGTCGAACGCAAGGCCCTCACCCTGAAGTTGATGTCCGTCTCCGGCGCGCTCGCCGGACTGGTGGGCGCGATCGGGGTGTTGAGCTTCCCGTACCGCTTCGTCGACGGCTCGCTGACCGCGCCCGCCTACACCTGGACGGGTCTGACGGCCGCGCTGCTGGCGGCCGCGGCTCCGCTCGGCACGCTGATCGCCTCGTTCTTCTTCGCGGTCCTCCAGGTCGGCGGGCTCGCGATGGAGCGGACGACGGAGGTGCCGCGCGAGCTGACGCAGGTGCTCCAGGCGATCGTGATCGTGTTCCTGGCGGCCCGGCTGCGTTTCCCCGGTCGCTGGTTCAACCGTCGTAAGGAGGCGGTGTGATGTTCTTCGACTCCGATCTCCTGATGTCGGCGCTGCGCGCGCTGACCCCGATCCTGCTGGCCGCGCTGGGCGGTGCCCTGTGCGAGCGGGCGGGCGTGTTCAACATCGGCCTCGAAGGCATGATGCTGATGGGCTGCTTCACGGCCGTGGCGACGAGCTGGTTCACCGGCAGCCCCTGGCTGGGCGTGCTGGCGGCGGCGCTCGCGGCGGCGGCGTACTCGCTGATCCTGGCGGTGGGCGCGGTGACCCTGCGCGGGGACGCGGTGGTGCTGGGCATCGCCATGAACCTGCTGGCCGTCGGCCTCACCAGCTTCCTGCTCCGTACGGTCTTCGGCGTCCAGGGCACCTTCGACGACCCGGCCCTGGCCGGGCTGCCGCTGGTCGGCGGCTTCACGCCGCTCGCGTATCTGGCGTGGGCGACGGTCGGGGTGGCGGCTCTGCTGCTGTCGCGGCATGTGTGGGGGCTCAGGCTGCGCGGGGTCGGCGAGGCGCCGGACGCGGCGGCCACGCTCGGGGTGAACCCGGCGAAGTACAAGTACGCGGCCGTCCTGGTCTCGGGTGTGCTGTGCGGTCTCGCCGGAGCCCAACTCGCCCTCGGCAACGTCACGTTGTTCTCCGAGAACATGACGGCCGGCCGGGGCTGGATCGCGGTCGTCGCGGTCATGCTCGGCCGCGCCCTGCCGCTCGGCGTGCTGCTCGCCGCCCTGCTGTTCGGCCTCGCCGAGGCGGCCGGCTTCCGTCTCCAGGGCCTCGGCCTGCCGCAGCAGGCGACCGACGCCGCGCCGTACGTCGTCACGCTCGGCGCCCTCTTCCTCACGACGGCCCGCCGCCGTCGCACCCGTCCCCGTCCCTCCGGAGCCGCCTCATGACCCAGGACCTGCTGCCCGTCACCCGCATACCCCGCACGGGACTCCCGCCGCACGCGATCGTCGTCGGCGACCCGGCCCGCGCGGCGGCCGTCGCCGCGCTGCTTGACGGCGCCGAAGAGGTGTCGTACCACCGCGAATACCGTGCCTTCAGCGGGAGTTGGAAGGGCGTGCCGGTCACCGTCGCCTCGCACGGGGTGGGCGGGCCGGGCGCGATCCTGCTGTTCCAGGAGCTGGCGGATGCGGGCGTACAGGTGATTCTGCGGTTCGGTACGGCGGGTGCGATGCGGCCGGGCATCGGCGACGGCGACCTCGTGATCGCGGAGGCGGCCGTACGGGACGACGGGGTCACGCAGCAGCTGCTGCCGCCCGAGTACCCGGCGATCTCCGCGCCCGAGGCGGTGCTGGCGCTCCAGCGGGCGGCCCGCGAGGCGGGGGCGCCGCACCACCGCGGCATCGTGTGGACCCGCGCGGCCTTCCAGCCGGGGCTCATCCCGCTCTTCTCCTACGACGGTGCCGGGCTCGCGGCGATCGAGATGGAGCTTTCGGCGCTGCTGGTGACGGCGTCGCTGCGGGGACTGGTCGCGGGCGGCGTGCTCGTCATCGACGGGGCGAACGCGGACGAGCTGGTGGACGAGGCGGGCGCCAGCGCCTACGACCCGCACCGTGAGGTCGTCGCGGCGGGTGTGGAGCGGGGCGCCGTCGTGTCGCTGGAGGCGTTGCGGCTGCTGGCGGAGGGGAACGCGCTGTGAGCGTCGACCTGCTGGTGCACGGCGGTGACGTCCTGACGGTGGACGAGTCCGGAACCGTCGTACGGGGCGGGGCGGTCGCGGTCGACGAGGGCGAGATCGTCGCCGTCGGTCCCGCCGAGGAGCTGTGTACGCGGTTCACGGCGCGGGAGTCCATCGACGCGGCGGGTTGCCTGGTCCTCCCCGGCCTGATCAACACCCACACCCACCTGGCGATGACGTTGCTGCGCGGCCGCGCCGACGACGTCACGCTCCAGGGCTTCCTGGAGCGGGTGCTGCGGTGGGAGGCCGAGCTGCTGACGCCGAAGAACGTGGCGGCGGCGGTGCGGCTGGCGGTGGCCGAGAGCGTACGGGCCGGGGTGACCTCGGCGCTGGACATGTACTGGTTCCACGAGGCGGCCGAGCGGGCGGCCCGCGAGTCGGGCTGGCGGCTGCTGACCGGGCCGACCTTCATGGACGTCCCCGAGCCTCCGGACAAGCTCGCCTTCGAGGACCGGATGGAGTGGGCCCGCCGGGACCTGGAGGCGCGCGGCCCGGCACGGCACGGTCGCCGTCCCGTCGTCTTCGCGCACTCCGCGTACACCCTCTCCCCCGACCAGCTCACCGAGATCGCCGCCCTGGCACGGGAGTTCGGGGCGCTGCTGCACATCCACGCCGCCGAGAACGGGACCGAGGTCGCCACCGTCGAGGTGCGCTGGGGCAAGCGCCCGGTCGAGCTGCTCGACTCCCTCGGGCTGCTCGGCCCCGACCTGCTGCTCGCGCACGCCGTGGAGCTCACCGGACCGGAGATCGCGGCGCTGGCCCGCACCGGCACGGCCGTCGCCCACTGCCCCGTGTCGAACCTGAAGCTGGGCTGCGGCATCGCGCCGGTGCCGCGGCTGCTGAGCGCCGGGGTGACCGTCGGGCTCGGCACCGACGGGGCCGTCAGCTCCAACACCCTGGACGTGCTGGGGGCGGTGCGGCAGGCGGCGCTGGTGCACAAGGCGGGCGGCGATCCCACGGCGGTCGGCGCCGAGCGGGCCGTACGCATGGCGACGGCCGAGGGCGCGCGGGCGCTGGGGCTCGCGGAGCAGCTGGGCTCGCTGGAGGCGGGCAAGCGGGCCGACCTGATCGTGCTCGACCTGAACGCACCACACCTGCGCCCGCTGCACGACCCGTGGTCCACGCTCGCCTACGCGGCGCACTCGGCGGACGTGCGGGACACGGTGGTCGAGGGGCGGATTCTGATGCGGGACCGGGTGCTGACGACGCTGGACGAGGAGGCGGTGATCGCCGACTTGGAGGCGCTGCTCTGAACAGGCACCATAATGAGGCTGAGACGTCGGATGACTTGCGTGACGTCCCGAACGACAGGGAGGCGGGCCATGGCTGTCACCGACGAGGCGATCGAGAAGATCAAGGGCATGATCGTCTCCGGCGCGCTGCGCCCCGGCGACCGGCTCCCCAAGGAGAGTGAGCTGGCCGCCGAGCTGGGGCTGTCCCGCAACTCCCTGCGGGAGGCCGTGCGGGCCCTGTCGCTGATCCGGATCCTGGACGTACGGCAGGGCGACGGCACCTACGTCACCAGCCTCGACCCACAGCTGCTGCTGGAGGCGCTGAGCTTCGTCGTCGACTTCCACCGCGACGACACGGTGCTGGAGTTCCTCGCCGTGCGCCGCATCCTGGAGCCGGCCGCCACGGCGATGGCCGCGTCCCGGATCAGCGAGCAGCAACTGAACGCGCTGGCCAACCAGTTGGACAAGCTCGGCACCGAACCGTCGGTGGAGGAACTCGTCGCCTGCGACCTGGAGTTCCACCGGGGCATCGTGCAGAGCTCCGGGAACTCCGTACTGTGCTCACTCCTCGACGGGCTCTCGGGGCCGACGACGCGGGCGCGGATCTGGCGGGGGCTGACCCAGGAGGACGCGGTCAGCCGGACCCTGCACGAGCACCGGGCGATCCTGGAGGCGTTGCGGGACCGGGACGCGGAGGCGGCGCGGTCCTGGGCGACGGTGCATATCGCGAGCGTGGAGCAGTGGTTGCGGTCGACGCTGTGAGTGCCCCGATACAGGTCGGATGACTGTCGGGTGTTCCGGGGTGGCGATCGGGGCAGTGATCCGTTCACTCCCCCGTGCAAGGGGGCTGCGGGCGCCCCCGCCGCACGCCGTAAGGTTGGGTGGTCAAGCGAGGGCACGTCGGAAGGAGGCACTGGGTGATCGAGCTCGAGGGGGTTCCCGAGCTGATCGACCCGGTCATGGTGGCCGCGTTCGAGGGCTGGAACGACGCCGGCGACGCCGCCTCCACCGCGGTCGCGCATCTGGACAGGGAGTGGAAGGGCGAGGTGTTCGCGGCGCTCGACGCCGAGGACTACTACGACTTCCAGGTGAACCGCCCCACGGTGTGGATGGACGACGGAGTCCGCAAGATCACATGGCCGACGACAAGGTTGTCGGTCGTCCGGGTCGGCGGCGAGAAGCCGCGCGATCTCGTTCTCGTCCGGGGTATTGAACCGTCCATGCGGTGGCGCTCGTTCTGCAACGAGCTGCTCGGCTTCGCGCACGAACTGGGCGTGGAGCTGGTGGTCATCCTGGGCGCCCTGCTCGGCGACACCCCGCACACGCGTCCGGTCCCGATCAGCGGGACCACGTCCGACCCGGACCTGGCCCGCCGTATGGACCTGGAGGAGACCAAGTACGAGGGCCCGACGGGCATCGTCGGCGTCCTCCAGGAGGCGTGCACGCACGCCGGCGTCCCGGCGGTGTCGCTGTGGGCGGCCGTACCGCACTACGTCTCGCAGCCGCCGAACCCGAAGGCGACGCTGTCCCTCCTCAACCGTCTGGAGGACCTGATCGACGTGCGCATCCCGCTGGGCGAGCTGCCCGAGGACGCGCGCGCCTGGCAGGTCGGCGTGGACCAGCTGGCCGCCGAGGACAGCGAGGTCGCGGAGTACGTGCAGACGCTGGAGGAGGCCCGGGACACCGCGGAGCTGCCGGAGGCGTCGGGCGAGGCGATCGCCCGCGAGTTCGAGCGGTATCTGCGGCGCCGGGACGGCGGCCCGACGGCCGACGACCGTACGCGCCCGCCGATGCCGCCGAAGCCGGGCGCCAAGGACGAGGACGAGGACTCGTCGGAGGACTGAGGCCCTGAGGGGCGAGCAGAGGGCGGTGGGCCGAGCTGCGCACCGCCCTCTGCTGTCCCAGGCGTCACCCGGGTGTCAGGCGGGCACCGAGATCACGTCGTACGTCGTCTCCGGCGTCGGTGTCGTCGTGAAGCGCGCGTTGGGCAGGTAGAGGCGGCCCTTGTGCGCGGCCACCGTGGTCGGCACGTCGAAGAGCGGGTCGGTGATCCGGCGCTGGAAGACGCCGCTGCGGCCGTCGGCGGCGAGCTTGAACACGTCGATCGCGTTCTGCCGGTTCTGGACGACGTACAGCGTCCGCCCGCTCAGCAGCAGGCCGTCGCCGTTGGTGAGCGGGGCCGCGTCACCGAGGTCGACGAGCTGGGTGACGCCGGTGCGCGGGTCCACGCGGTGCAGGCCGCCGACCCCGGACTGCACGACGAGGAGCGCCGAGCCGTCGGGGGCGGCCGTGATGCCGTTGGCGTTCACGACCTCGCCGGCGACCTGGCTCCAGTCGCCGCTCAGCGTGATCTTCACGATGTCGTCCGGGTCCGGCAGTTCGCCGTGCCGGCCCAGCGGCAGGGCGTACAGCGCGGGCTGGAAGGAGTCCGTGAACCAGGCCGCGCGCGGGGTCAGGAACACGTCGTTGGCGAAGGTCGGGGTCGCCGTGGTGAGGACGTACGAGGCGAGGACCTTGCCCGTGCGGGCGTCCACGACGCGGGCGCCCTGGCCGCGTCCGGCGACGAACAGGCGTCCCCGGTGGTCGAGTTTGAGGCCGACCGAGGGCGTGCCCGGGCCCGTCGAGATGATCGAGCCCTCGCCGGTGCGCAGGTCGGCACGGTAGATCGAACCGTCGCCGAGGGAGCCGAGGTAGGCGTACGGCCCGCCGCCGATGGCGATGCCCTCCGGGCGGAAGCCGTTCGGCAGGTGGATCACGGCGGGCCGGGTCTTTTCGGCCGCCGCGGCGGAGGTGCCGACGGATCCGGCGAGCGCGGCGCCGGCGGTGGCGGCGCCGGCCGCGAGAAGTCTCCGGCGAGTGAGATGAGGTGCGAAGGAGCGGTGTTCGGGGGCCACTGTGCGTCCTTCCGCGGACGGGGACCGGCCGTCGGCTGGTCCAACGGTCAACTGTCTCCTCCACCCCATCACACGCCGACCGCCTCCGCAGCAGGAGCCAGCCTCTCGACAGCGACTGGACAGGATCTGGCCCGATTGTGGCGTGACATCTGTTTCAGGACGGATTGCACACGGTACCCAATTCAACCTATCTAAAACTGAGTTGGCGAAATATGCCTGGACGGACCGGGCCGCGCGTGCTTGGTTGTCCCACGAAGGCGCGCCGCACCACCCGCACTTGGTACCCACAGGACCGAAGGGAGCGGCAGACGATGACCGACCAGGCAGATCCGGCGCAGGGCCCGGGAGCGTCCGGGCCGGGGCCCGACGGAGCGGGATTCACCTATCGAGGAGCCGAGCGGGAACTGATCGTCGTCGCCCGTCCCGAGGCCCGGCTGCGTGCCCAGGCCGAGGGCGTGCGGTCGGTGGCGGGCTCGGACGTCTCGGCCCTCAACATGTTCCTCAGTGATGAACAACTCGTGCTGGAGCCGCTGTTCGGCAGCGAGGAGCGACTCCAGCAGTCCGCACTCCAGCAGACCGCCGGCACGGGCGACGCGCCCGACCTCGCGCTCTTCTACCGGGTGCGCGGCGGGGAACGCCGCGCCGAGGAGCTCAGGGCGCGCATCGCCGCGCTGCCGGGGATCGACTCGGCGTATGTGAAGCCGGGCGCGGTGCCGGCTGCGATCGGGCAGGTCGGCGAGGACGGGCGCCTGAAGGAGGGCGCGCCGGTCACACCCGACTACAGCGGCCGGCAGGGCTATTTGCGGCCCGCGCCCGAGGGCGTCGACGCGTACTGGGCCTGGCAGCGGCCCGGCGGCGCCGGTCAGGGCGTGACCGTGATCGACGTGGAGGGCTCCTGGCAGCTGGGCCACGAGGACCTGGCGGCCAAGCTGGCCGGCGTCGTCGTCGGCACCCCGCTGACCGACCTCGCCTGGCGCAACCACGGCACCGCCGTGATCGGCGTGATCGGCGGCGACCGGGGCGAGTTCGGCGTCACCGGCATCGTGCCGGAGACGGTGACCGCGGCCGCGTCGTTCCAGGGCATCGGTACGGCGGCCGCGATCCACGCGGCGGCGGACCGGCTAGGCCCCGGCGACATCCTGCTGATCGAACTCCACCGCCCGGGGCCCCGGTTCGAGTACGCCGAGCGCGACGACCAGCGCGGATACATCGCGCTGGAATGGTGGCCGGACGACCTCGCCGCCATCCGGTACGCCACCGCCAAGGGCGTCCTCGTGGTGGCGGCGGCGGGCAACGGCGCCGAGTCGCTCGACGACGCCGTCTACGAGCGGCGCCCGGACGGGTACCCCGAGTCGTGGCGCAACCCGTTCAACCCGTCCAACCCGTCCTCCGGCGCCGTCCTGGTCGGCGCGGGCGCCCCGCCGCCCGGCACGCACGGCCGCGACCACGGCCCGGACCGCTCACGGCTCGCGTTCTCCAACTACGGCGCCCGCGTGGACGCCCAGGGCTGGGGGCGTGAGGTGACGACCACCGGCGGCTTCTGGGACAAGCCCGGCGATCTGCAGGGCGGGCCCGAGGAGATCGCCTGGTACACCGACACATTCTCGGGGACCTCCTCCGCCTCCCCGGTGGTGGTCGGCGCGCTGGCCGCGCTGCAGGGCATGCTCAAGGCGGCCGGTCAGCAGCCGATGTCCCCCGAGCGTGCGCGTGCGGTGCTGCGGGCGACAGGCTCGCCGCAGCAGGACGCGCCCGGCCGGCCCGCCTCCCAGCGGGTCGGCAACCGGCCCGACATCAAGGCGGCGGTCACCTATCTGCTGCCGCAGGCGGTCGGCTCGGGCAAGGCCGAGCGGTACTGGGACGAGTTGCTGCCGTATCCGCGTGAACTTCCGCCCAGGCTCCGGCTGTTCGTGGCCGGCGACTGGCGGAACCTCAATCATCCGTCCCCCGAGATCCGCCAGGCGGTCCATACCGCCTTCGCGGGGGGACGGCCCGATGTCCGAGTGTGGTTCTCGGACGACGAGATCGTCGGCCTGGTCATCACCGGCTGACGCAGCCCATCACATCAAGGGAAGGTGACACCCGCATGAGCACCACCCCGCAGATGAGTCACATGGGACAACAGCAGGGCCAGCAGTTCCCGAGCACGTCGCCGTATCAGCAGCAGCCGTTCGGCCAGCAGCAGGGCTTCGGCCAACAGCAGGGCGGCTACGGCCAGCAGCAGCCGTACGGCATGAGCGGCTCCCTGGAGCAGCTCCAGCAGCTCGGCCAGCAGCAGCCGTTCCAGCAGCTGCTGCAGCAGCTCGGGCAGCAGGGCGTCCAGGGACTCCAGGGTCTCGGCCAGCAGGGCTACGGCGCACCGCAGCAGGTCGACCAGCAGCAACAGCAGGCCGAGCAGCAGGTGCTGCAACTGGTGCAGCAGCTCACGCAGGCCTCCGTCCAGCAGGCGCCTCAGGCGGCCCCGCAGGCCGGTATCGCCAACGGCTACATCGACATCGTGCAGCCGCTGCCGGGCCAGCCGTCGCAGATCTTCCTGCGCATCAACAACGTGTTC
Organism: Streptomyces sp. NPDC051738; assembly: GCF_044453205.1. Classification (NCBI taxonomy): domain Bacteria; kingdom Bacillati; phylum Actinomycetota; class Actinomycetes; order Kitasatosporales; family Streptomycetaceae; genus Streptomyces; species Streptomyces sp. NPDC051738. The sequence continues at coordinate 184,368 of NZ_JBITCM010000009.1, forward strand.
CGGGTCTTCAACAACCCGAACGCGCAGACCCACGACCAGGTCCAGGAGGCCTTCGCGTTCGGCCACCAGGTCATCGGCGTGTGGGACACGAGCCAGCCGCTGGTCCTGCGGAGCATCCAGATCCGCAAGCTCTGACCGGCATGTGAACCAAAAGGGGCGCTTCCTCCCGCGGGGAGGAAGCGCCCCTCTCCAGGTCCGAGGCCCCTACAGGGCCACGCCCAGCAGCGCGTCCACCGCGCGCGACACCACACCGGGGGCGCCCGAGTCCGTACCGCCCCGCTCCTCCTGTACGGCTGCCCAGCGGTCGACGGCGGCGAGTGCGGCCGGGGCGTCGAGGTCGTGTCCGAGGGCGTCGCGGATCTCCTCGACCAGCGCCTCGGCGGGCGGACCGTCGGGCCGGGACACCGCGGCACGCCAGCGGTCGAGGCGGGCGAGGGCATCCTGGAGCACCTGGTCGGTCCACTCCCAGTCGGCCCGGTAGTGGTGGGCGAGGAGGGCGAGCCGGATGGCGACGGGGTCGACGCCCTCGCGTCGCAAATGCGACACGAAGACCAGGTTCCCCTTGGACTTGGACATCTTCTCGCCGTGCAGGGCGACCATGCCGGCGTGCACATAGGCCTTGGCCATGGGGAACTCGCCGGTCAGCACCTGGGCGTGCGAGGCGCCCATCTCGTGGTGCGGGAAGGCGAGGTCGGAGCCGCCGCCCTGGACGTCGAAGCCCATGCCGAGGTGGTCGAGGGCGATCGCGACGCACTCGATGTGCCAGCCGGGCCGGCCGCGCCCGAGCGAACCGCCGTCCCAGCTGGGCTCTCCGGGCCGTGCGGCCATCCACAGCATCGGGTCGAGCGGGTTCTTCTTGCCCTGACGGTCGGGGTCGCCGCCGCGCTCGGCGGACAGCAGCCGCATGGCGGCGGCGTCGAGGTTCGACACCTTGCCGAAGTTCGGGTCGGACTCGACGGAGAAGTAGATGTCCCCGTCGAGTTCGTACGCGGCGCCGGCGTCCCTCAGGCGCTCCACCAGCGGCACGATGCCGGGTATGGCCTCCACCGCGCCGATGTAGTGCTTCGGGGGCAGCATGCGCAGGGCGGTCATGTCCTCGCGGAAGAGCGCGGTCTCCTTCTCGGCGAGGGCGACCCAGTCGATGTCGTCGCGCTCTGCCCGCGCCAGGAGCGGATCGTCGACGTCGGTCACGTTCTGGACGTAGTGAACCTGCCGCTTGGTGTCGAGCCACACGCGCTGAACGAGGTCGAACGCGTTGTAGGTCGCCGCGTGACCCATATGGGTCGCGTCGTACGGCGTGATGCCGCAGACGTAGATACGGGCGACGGGACCGGGGTCAAGGGTGACCAGACCGCCGGTCGCGGTGTCGTGGATCCTCAGGCCGCGGCCCTGACCAGGCAGGGCGGGGACCTCAGAAGCGGGCCAGGCATACATGTCATGAGCGTAACCGGACGGATGTTCCGTACACGAACCGGACCAGGCCGGATGGCCGGTAAGGCCTTCTTGCGCGATACCGGCCATTGTGCTGCGGGACGAGAGAGGCCGCTAGACGGGCGGCCACGGAATGGCCGGCCACTCTCCGCTCGGTTCCGGGTGCTTACCGGACGCCAGAAGCGCCTCGACACGCGCGCGCGTGGCATCCACCTCCGCGGCGGTGATCAGTCCGGCCAGGCGTACGGCGAGCTCACCGCCCTCCTTCAGCCCCTCCCGCAGGGCGCAGAGCGCCTCGACCGCCTCCGCCGTCAGCGGCTGGCCCGCCCAGCCCCACAGCAGCGTCCGGAGCTTGTTGTCGACGTTGAAGGTGACGCCGTGGTCGATGCCGTACAGCAGGCCGGCCTCGGTGGGCAGCAGGTGCCCGCCCTTGCGGTCGGCGTTGTTGATCACGGCGTCCAGGACGGCGAGCCGCCGCAGCCGCTCGTCGTCGGCGTGCACCAGCAGGGCGGTCTTCCCCTCGCCGACCTCGGCGAGACCGATCGCCTTCCAGCCGGGCTCGGGCTCCTCGCCGTCCACCAGGGCGAGCAGCTCGGCCTCCGGCGCCGCCTCGATCCACAGCTGGACCATGCCCTCGCCGTACGGCCCGTCCCGCAGCACGGTGGGCGGTACGAGCCCCCAGCCGGTCGCCTCGGAGACCTCGTACGCGGCGACCTCGCGCTGCGCGAGCGTCCCGTCGGGAAAGTCCCACAGCGGCCGCTCACCGGCGACCGGCTTGTACACGCAGGACGCCTCCCGCCCCTCGTACGCGACCGTGCAGAACAGCGCGGCGTTGGACGCCTCACGGATGCGGCCGCGCACGGTCAGCTCGCCCTCGGCAAGCAGCTCCACCGAGGTCACGCTCCGCGGCGGTATCCGTTCTGGCGCGGACATACATGTCCTTCCGGGTCGAGCGGGAGACTGCACAGCGGACACGGCGGCCGCCCCGCGTTGACGACATCCAGGGCGCGCTTGGCGAAGGCCCTCGCCTGCGCGCCGGTGAGCCGGACCCGCAGCATCGGGGGGCCGTTCTCCTCGTCCTGCAGCAGCCGCTCCTCGGCCTCGGCGAGGTCCTCCTCGGAGTCCGCGTCGAGCTCCACGAGGGCCTGCGCCTCGACGATCATGCGCTGCTCGTCACCGTCCCAGGCGAGGGCCATGGTGCCGACGCGGAACTCCTCCTCGACGGGGGTGTCCAGCGGTTCGGTGTCGGAAATCTCGGTGGGCGCCACGGCGGGGACGGCGGCGCTGCCGCCACTGCGCCGGACGACCTCGTCGAGCAGTTCGTCCATGCGCTCGGCGAGGGCGGCGACCTGGGTCTTCTCCAGGGCCACGCTGGTCACCCGGGAGCCTGCGGTGGCCTGGAGGAAGAACGTACGGCGTCCGGGCAGTCCGACCGTACCGGCCACGAAACGTTCCGGGGGGTCGTAGAGGAACACCTGACGGGACACGTCCTGTCTCCATTGGAATCGTGAGTACGGCGAAATCGACGGCGAAATCGTGGGTGCGGCGCTACTTCGACCGCTTCACCCTACTGCGCTCGACGATCACGGTGCGCCCGCGCCGCCGCCGACCGTCGCGTCACCGGCCGGCGGCTCCTCGCGCGGGGCGAGGGACGCGAAATCACCGGTGTCCCCGAGGCGTACGAGGAACGGCCTCAGGCGTGTGTAGCGGATCGCGGTGATGGAACACGGTTCTACGGAAATCCTCTGGAAGAGGTCGAGATGAAGACCCAGTGCGTCCGCCACGAGGGACTTGATGATGTCGCCGTGCGAGCACATCAGGTAGACGGCGTCCGCACCGTGATCGCGCTCCACGCGCGCGTTCCATTCGCGTACGGCCTCGGCGGCCCGGGTCTGCATGGCCCGCATCGACTCCCCGCCGGGGAACGCGGCGGCCGACGGATGGGCCTGGACGACCTCCATCAGCGGCTCGTCCCCCAGCTCGGCGAGCTTGCGGCCGGACCAGTCGCCGTAGTGGCACTCCCCGATCCGCTCGTCGGTGTGCGCGGTGAGTGCGGGCCGGGCGTCGAGCAGCGGCCGGATCGTCTCCTGGCAGCGCTGCAAGGGACTCGCGACGACCTCGGAGATCGGCAGAGCGGCGAGCCTGCCGGGCAGTGCGGCGGCCTGTGCGGCCCCGCGCTCGTCGAGGGCGACGCCGGGCGTCCACCCGGCGAGCAGTCCCTCGGTGTTGGCGGTGGAACGTCCGTGCCGGACCAGGATCAGCGTGGGCATGCGGCCCAGCGTAGGCGCACGACGGGGTGCGCTCGGGGCCGGGCGGCGGGAGAATACGCTCCGTGATCGTCGACTGCGGCATCTACCGGGACGGGCGGCGCACGGAGGGGCCGGACGACTTCTCCGACGCCCTGGATCTGTGCCGTCTCCAGGACGACGCGTTCGTCTGGATCGGCCTGTACGAGCCCACGGAGAAGGAGTTCGACCGGGTAACCGAGGAGTTCGGGCTGCACCCGCTGGCCGTGGAGGACGCCCTGAAGGCGCACCAGCGGCCCAAGCTGGAGGTGTACGACGACTCGCTCTTCATGGTCCTCAAGCCGGTCGGATACGAGCCGAAGAGCGACATCGTCTCCTCCGGCGAGGTCATGGTCTTCGTCGGCGACTCGTTCGTGGTGACCGTCCGGCACGGCGAGGAGGCGCCGCTCGGGGCGGTACGGCGCCGGCTGGAGCACGAGCCCGAGATGCTCCGGCACGGCCCCACGGCGGTGCTGTACACGATCGCCGACGCCGTGGTCGACCACTACGTGGACGTGGCCGACGAACTGGGCACCGACCTGGAGGAGCTGGAGGCGGAGGTGTTCTCGCCGACCGGCGGCAGCTCCCGGCACACGGCGTCCCGCATCTACGCCTTCAAACGGCAGATCCTGGAATTCAGGAGGTCCACCGGCCCGCTGGCCCAGCCGCTGACCCGGCTCGCGGGCACGGGCCTGTTCGGGGTGCGCGTGCCCTTCGTGCACGAGAAGGCGCAGCCCTTCTTCCGTGATGTGAGCGACCACCTCACGCGCGTGAACGAGGCGGTGGAGGGCCTGGACCGGCTGGTCTCCGACATCCTCGCGGCGCATCTCGCGCAGATGAGCGTCCGGCAGAACGACGACGTGCGGAAGATCTCGGCGTGGGCGGCCATGGCCGCGATCCCCACGATGATCGCGGGGATCTACGGGATGAACTTCGAGCACATGCCGGAGCTGCGCTGGACCTGGTCCTATCCGCTGCTGATCGCGGGCATGGCCGCCGTCGAGGTGCTGCTGTACCGGTTGTTCAAGAGCCGGGGCTGGTTGTAGGGACCGGTTGCCGGGGCCGGTTGCGGCGTCGTCAGGCGAACTCGGGCGCCGAGGTGGCGGGTCCGCCCAGCGCGTCGCGGCGTTCCGGCATCTTCAGGGACACCATGCGCCGCCAGCCCGCGAACCGCTCCCAGGCGTACACGGCGTGGATCCCCGCGGCGAGCACCGCGGCTTTCGGCCGGGGCCAGCCGAGGATGCGGCCCATGTGGTCCATGACCGCGAGGCTGACGTCCCGGTAGATCCGGATCTCGGCGAGCGCGCACTCGCGCAGCGTCCGCTGGATGGCCCGGCCGTGCCCCTGGGCCGCGAAGCGCAGGAGTTCCTCGTGGCAGTAGGCGAGGTGGTTGTCCTCGTCGCCCGAGATCATCTTGACCGCGCGGCCGAGCTCGGGGTGGTCGGCGAAGTGCTTGCGCAGCAGGTCCATCTGCTCTGCGGCGCGCTGTTCGGTGACCCTGCTGTGCGACAGGTAGGTGACGATGTCCTGGACGGTGAGCTGTTCGTCGCTCTTGAGCTTGTCGTGGGCGAGGCCGATGCCGTGGTTCTCCAGCAGCATCGTGTAGTCGGTCTCGGGCGGGACGGGGACGGGTTCGAGACCGCGCTTCTTCAGCAGGGCGTTGAAGATCCGCCCGTGCTTGTCCTCGTCCGCGCCGTGCCGGGTGATCTTGGGTGCGAGAGCGCGCTCGCTCTCCGGGACGAGCGCGGCGATGCGGGCGTTCTCCCAGCCGCCCTGGGACTCGCCACTGGCCGCGATCGAGCAGAACAGGCGGAAGGACTCGTCGTTGTCGAGGATCTCCTGGAACAGGCTCTTGGCCGAAAGCATCGTTGGCACCTCTCTGCAGGACGCAGGACTACGCACTCCGCTGGACTCCGCAGGATTCCGCAAAGAACGAGTCAAATGCGCTGAGACAGGTGCTGCAACAGTTGTGTCGGACAACTCCGCCAAAAGAATGACCATCGGGGTCACGACGGGGGCGTAACCGCGTGGGCACGCGCGCGTTGTTCTGCATGACGGCCGTGGCGGGGAAGACCCCCGAGCCCCCACCACGGCCGCAGGAACTTCCGTGAACCGCCCCCCGTGCTACGCCAGTCCGGCGCGCTCCAGGGCCTCGGTGCCGGCGCGGAGCGAGGCGAGCCGCTCGTCGAGCGTGAAGCCCGCGGGGGCGAGGCTGAGGGTGGTGACCCCGGCCGCCGCGTACTCCTTCATCCGGTCCGCGATGCGGTCCACGGAACCCAGCAGCGTCGTCTGGTCGATCAGCTCGTGCGGGATGGCGGCCGCGGCTCCTTGCTTGTCGCCGGACAGGTACTTCTCCTGGACCTCGGCTGCCGCGGCCTCGAACCCCATGCGCTGCGCCAGCTGGTTGTAGAAGTTCTGCTTGGCGCTGCCCATGCCGCCGACGTACAGCGCGGTGTAGGGACGGAAGGTGTCGGCGAGCGTCGTCACATCCTTGTCCTCGCCTACGGCCAGCGGGAGCGTGGGGCAGACGTCGAACCCGTCGAGGGTCTTGCCGGCCTTCTCACGCCCCGCGCGCAGGTGCCGGATCGTGGTCTCCTCCAGGTGCGCGGCGGAGGGGAAGATCACCAGGGCGCCGTCGGCGATCTCACCGGTCTGCTCAAGGTTCTTCGGGCCGATCGCGGCGATGTACAGCGGGATGTGCTCGCGCTCCGGGTGCACGGTCAGCTTGATCGGCTTGCCGGGGCCGCCGGGCAGGGGCAGCGTCCAGTGCTGACCCTCGTACGACAGCCGCTCGCGCGTCATGGCCTTGCGGACGATCTCGACGTACTCACGCGTGCGTGCCAGCGGCTTGTCGAACTTGACGCCGTACCAGCCCTCGGAGACCTGCGGCCCGGAGACGCCGAGGCCGAGCCGGAAGCGGCCGCCGGACAACGAGTCGAGGGTCGCGGCCGTCATCGCGGTCATCGCCGGCTGGCGGGCCGGGATCTGGAAGATGGCGGAGCCGACGTCGATGCGCTCGGTCTGGGCGGCGACCCAGGTGAGCACCGTGGCCGCGTCCGAGCCGTACGCCTCGGCGGCCCAGCACACGGCGTATCCCAGCCGGTCGGCCTCCTGCGCGACGGCGAGGTTGTCCGCGTCCATTCCGGCACCCCAGTAGCCGAGGTTGATCCCGAGCTGCATGGCCGATTCCCCTTACCGATCAGTAACGTCCCTTGTAGGCCCGACCATAGCGCGGGGGACCTCCCACGGGGAGGGCGATGTGGCGGGCGTCGCGCGACCGGCCGACGGCATCCCCGGTAACCGTCCCGGAAACTGGTCATCCACAGGCCCCCACATGGCAGGTTCTGGCCAGTAATCTCGGCGTTCATGGAGCAGAGGCATCTCGGCCGCACCGGCCTGCGCGTGTCCCGGATCGGGCTCGGCACCCTCACCTGGGGAAGGGACACCGACGAGCACGACGCCGCGGACCTCCTGAAGACGTTCTGGGAGGCGGGCGGCACCCTCGTCGACACGGCCGACGTGTACGGCGACGGGGAGGCCGAGTATCTGCTCGGCCGGCTCATAGAAGGGCTGGTCCCGCGCCGGGACCTGGTGATCTCGACGAAGGCGGGCAGCGTGCCCGACCCGGACCGCCGCTTCGACGGTTCGCGCGGCCATCTGCTCGCCGCACTGGACGCCTCGCTGGCCCGGCTCGGCACGGACTACGTCGACGTCTGGCACATCCACGCCTACGACCCGTACACCCCGCTGGAGGAGACCCTCCAGGCCCTCGACCTGGCGGTCAGCAGCGGACGCGCCCGCTATGCCGGCGTCTCCAACTTCTGCGGCTGGCAGCTCGCCAAGGCGGCGACGTGGCAGCTCGCGGCGCCGGGCATACGGACCCGGCTTGCGAGCACGCAGCTGGAGTACTCGCTGCTGCAGCGGGGCATCGAGCGGGAGGTGCTGCCCGCCGCGCTGGACCTGGGCATCGGCCTGCTGCCGTCCTCACCACTCGGCCGGGGCGTACTGACGGGCAAGTACCGGAGCGCGACACCACCGGACTCCCGCGGCGCCTCCGAACACCTCGCCCCCTTCGTCGCGCCGTACCTCGACGACACGGCGAGCCGCATCGTGGACGCCGTGCAGACTGCGGCCGACGGCCTGGCCGTGACCCCCCTCCAGGTCGCCCTGGCCTGGGTCCGCGACCGGCCCGGCGTGGCCGCACCGGTCATAGGCGCACGCAACTCACAGCAGCTCACGGCGGCATTGTCAGTGGAGGCCCTTAGTCTTCCTGACGAGATCTGCCGGGCGCTCGACGACGTGTCAGCGCCCGTGCACCGCTATCCCGATCACGACTGGAGCACGCTGTGAGCACGGAGCCGCCGGAGACCACGGAGGAAACCGAGCCGGGGACCCCGGGGGCCACGCCGGAGGGCGGGGCGCCGGAGGGCGGGGTTTCGCGGTCGGACGGCGAAAGCCTGGACGGCCAGGCCGGGGACGACGAGAGCGCGGCCCCTGGGGCCGAGTCGGTCGACGGCGATGCCGACGGCGCGACCGCGCCCGGGACGTCCGCGGCCGGCGACGGCGACACCGCGTCCCAGATGTCCGAGGCCGAGGCCGAGCTGGCCGCTCAGCGGATCGAGCGGGAGCGCATCGAGCGACGGAAGGCCGAGAGGGCCGGGACCGTGCAGAGCGGGGCCAAGCTCAGCGGGAAGGCCGCCGATCTGCTCGCGGCCGTACGGGCCGTGGAGGGCGGCGCGAAGCCCGCTGCCACCGTCTTCAGCGAGCCGGAGCCACAGCCCCGCCCCGCCCAGGAGCCGGTCCGCCGGCCACAGCCCGTGGTGACGTCCGACGCCCCCGCCGCCTCCGCACCGGAGACCGTCGAGTCCGTACGGCGCGTGCTGACCGAGGGCGGCGCACCGGAGGCTCTCGCCCCGCAGGTCGCCGCAGCGCTCGGCGAGGGCGCTGACGACCAACTGCGCGCGGACCCTTGGCAGTTGCTGCGCGTCGGCGGCGTACGGCCGGAACAGGCCGACGGCTTCGCGCGGGCCCTGCTCGGCGCGGAGTGCGGACCGGACGACGAGCGGCGCGGCCGGGCGGTCACCGTCTGGCTCCTGGAGCAGGCGGCCCTGGCCGGGCACACGGCCCTGGAGATGCCGACGCTCACCGCGGCCCTGGCCCAGCGGGGCGTGCCGGACGCCGATACGGCCGTACAGCACACGCTGACCGAGGGCGAGGCCCTCGCCTTCCAGGACGCCCTGGACGAGCCCGGCGCCCCGGCCAAGCGGGACGACGAGGAGGGGCAGGACGAGGAGCGGCCGGTCCGTGTCCTCGTCGGCCTGGAGCGGTACGCCCTCGCGGAGGAGAGCCTCGCCGACGGACTGGCCCGCCTGATCAACTCGGCGCCGAAGCAGGACGGTTCGGCCGAGGAGTGGGAGCGGGCGGCGACCGCCGCGGGCTCCGCCGCCGACCTGATCCGCGCGGTCGCGGCACACGGCCTGGTCCTCCACACCGGCGGCGAGGCGTCGCTGGCCGAACCGGCGGCACTGCTGCACGCGGCGCGGGCTCTCGGCCTTCGCGCCTGGGCGGCGACTCACAGCCCACAGGGGCGAGGCCGCTTCTCGGCACTGCTGAGCGCGGGTGATGACCGGCAGGAGTTGCCCGGCGTGGTCACCGTGGCCGGTCTGCTCTCCGGCGCCGAAGGGCCCGGGCGGGACGTGGAAGGTGCGCTGGACCTCGATCTGCTCGTCGTGCTGGACGCGCCCCAGCTGGACGTCGAGACGGCGGCGCTGCTCACGGAGTCGCTTCCGGACGGGGCCCGGCTGGTGCTGGCCGGGGATCCGGCGGTGCTCTGGTCGGCGGGGCCCGGGCGGGTTTTCGCCGATCTGCTGGCCGCGCGGATCTGCCCGCAGCTCGCCTCGCGGCGGCCGGATCCCGGCCCGCTGGGCGAGCTGGTGTCCGGTGTCGGCATCGGCGAACTGAACCAGGTCGAGGCCCCCGGCAAGGAGGTCGTGATCGTGCCCGTGCGGGACGCGGGCGAGGCCGTGCACCGCACCGTGCAGCTCGTCGCTGACTCGGTGCCGCGCGCGATCGGCGTCCCCACCGAGCAGACCCAGGTGATCACGCCGGGCCACGGCGGAGCGGCAGGCACCCGCGCCCTGAACGCCGCGCTCAAGGAGCGGCTCAACCCCGGCCCCGGCCGCTTCGGCGGCTTCGACCCCGGTGACCGCGTCGCCTACTCCCCCGCACCGGGCCGTACGGTGCCGGGCCAGGTGGTGACGGCCGACGCCGAGGGACTGCACCTGTCCTGCGCGGGCGAGCCCGTGGTCGTACCGAAGGAACGGGTGGAACAGTCCGTGCGCCACGGCTGGGCCCTGACCGCACACCAGGCGGTGGGCGCCCGATGGCCGGCGGTGGTCGTCGTCCTCCCCGGCGACGCGGCCCAGTCCCTCAGCCGCCCCTGGGTCTACACAGCCTTCAGCCGCGCCGACCGCCACCTCTCGGTAGTCCACGGCGCGGAACAGGCCCTCCCCCGAGCGGTCACCGAAGTCCCGGCAAAGCCCCGCACGACCCGCCTCCCGACCCTGCTCAAGCCACAGGTGCCATCGGCGGACTAACCGATCCGCTGGAGGAACCAGCAGGACGGCCCACCTAAAGGGGCGCGGGGAACTGCGCGACCAGCCACACACGGACCCGCAGCCGCACACTCACCGAAGCCCCACGGCGAGACCGCACCACACAGCACGTCGGCGGCGGTCACGGATGATCTCCGTGACCGCCGCCGACGTAACAGCCCTCGCAGCCCCGCGGCTAGCGGTCCGCGTCCAACGGCTCCAGATCCTCGTCCTCGTCCAGCTCCCCGTCGACGTCGTCCTCAAGATCGTCCCGGTCGTCGCGGTCGCCCCGCCCACCGAGACCGTCCCCGATCTCGTCGTCCTCGTCGTCGAACACCGCACTGACGTCGAACCGGCACACCACCCGCTGCGGATCGACCCCCTCGAAGGGCATCTCCAGCCACTCCCCCGGCTCGGCCGACTCGTCCGCGGCGGTCACCCAGAGCGTGGAGTCGCCCTCCTCCAGGCCGAACTCCTTGTGCCGGGAGGCGATCTCGTCCGGCTCGAACTCGCCGAACAGCACGCCCAGCGCCCCATGCACCGTGCCGGAGGCCTCCGCGCCCTCGTCGTCCGCCGCCTCGATCCGCTCGGCCTGCGCCAGCAACCGCTGCGGCTCCGCCACGGAGTAGTCGCGGCGGATCAGCACGCTCAGCGCGTTCGGTTCCTCGGGGCCCGTGTACGGCGGCAGCGCGTCCTCCGTACCGGGGATCTCGAAGGGAGTGACCTCGTCGTAGCGGTCGTAGAGCAGCTCGTCGTAGACCTCGGCGGCCGCTGCCAACTGGTTGAACGCCTCGTAGACGGCAGGGTCGTCCTCACCCGACCGGCGTTCGACCGCGTCCAGGTGGCGGTCGAGCGCGGTCTTGACCGCCTCGGCGGCGGCGCGTACCTCGGCAGCGGTGGGCTGCACAGCATCAGACATAGTGCAGACGCTATCCGTACCAAGCCCCAGCCCGCACAATAGATGCGATGCCGGAATACGAATTTGTCGACGTGTACGTACCGCGCGGGGTCTCCCGCAAGGACGCGACACGCCTGCTGACGGACCATGCCGAGTACGGACACTGGGAGTTGGACCGCCTGAGCCTGCTGCGCGACGGCAGCCGCCGGGTGCGGCTGCGCCGCAGGATCATCCGCCAGGTGCGGGCCACGTGGTGAGCTGAGGCGAAACACACAACGGAGCGGGCCCCGCCGAGGCGGGGCCCGCTCCGTTCGCGCCGGACGGCCGGGACCTACACCGAGGCCCGCGCCTTGCGGTACAGCACCGCACCCGCGAGCAGCGCCCCCGCACCGACCGGCACGGTGAGACCGAGCGGCAGGTCACTGCCGGTCTGCGCGAGTTCCGCCTTGCCCTGGGGCTGGGTGACGGTCTGGGTGCCCGTGTCGTTGCCGTTCGAGGAGCCGCCACCGGGCGGGGTGCTCGGCGTGCCGGGGTGGTTCGGCTCTTCCGGGTTCTGCGGGCTCCCGGGGTTGCCCGGCTGCTCGGGGTTGCCCGGGTTACCCGGCTCCTCGGGGTTTCCGGGGTTACCCGGGTTACCGGGATTGCCCGGCTGCTCCGGCGACCCGGGCGGGTTCTCGTGGCCGCCGCCCGGCGGGGTGTGGCCGCCGCCACCGCCGTTGTTGCCGCAGTCGTTGTCCTCGGTGGAGTTGCCGATGCCGATGACGTCGACACTGTTGCCGCACACGTTGACCGGTACGTGGATCGGCGCCTCGACGTGGTTGCCGGAGCCGACACCGGACGAGTCACTGGCGTGCCCGTCGGCCGACGCCCCTCCGCCGCCGTGCGAGCCGCCGTGGCCGCCGCCCTGGTTGGTACAGCTGTTACCGATCGCCGGGTTGAACAGCCCGACGACGTTGACCGTGTTGCCGCAGACGTTGACCGGCGCGTGCACCGGCGCCTGCACCGTGTTGCCCGACAGCACGCCGGGTGAGTTGTGGGCGGCGCCGTTCGCGCCCGCGCCGGTGGCGTGGGCGGTGCCGCCCGCGGCGGCGATGACGCCGGTCGCGGCCGCCACGGTCATCAGGCCCTTGCGGGTGACCTGTCGCATTTGCTGATTCCTGCCTTCGACCTTGTTCCGAAGAAACGGCACCGGAATGGCCCGACGCCGCCGAAAGGCCGGTCGGCCCCGGAGCGCATGGCATGCGCTCCGGGGCCGACGGGCTCAGCCCCTTTCACGGGGCGAGACACAACGTCACTTGTTGATGCAGGTGTTGCCGAAGGCGGGGTTCAGCAGCCCGACCACCGAGATCGTGTTGCCGCAGACGTTCACGGGGACGCTAATCGGCGCCTGAACGACGTTGCCGGACAGGATGCCCGGGGAGTGCACCGCGGCACCCTGGGCACCGGAGTCGGCAACGGCGAGGCCCGCGCCCGCGAGAACCAGGCCACCAGTGGCAGCCGCAGCGGCGACGACCTTCTTGATCATTATTCCTCCTTGTTGGCAATGCGATCACAAGTAGCTGATCGCATCACCTGTAACGAGGAGGAACTAATAGGGCTACGACCTGATGAGCGCATTCACTCTCGCCGGTCACGTCCAGTACGCCTGGTCGAATACCGCGGTGTCACTGAAGTGTCGTTTCAGTGGGCCAATTCAGGACGCATCGATGAACCTGTCGAGCACGCGCACCCCGAATTGCAGCCCGTCCACCGGTACCCGCTCGTCGACGCCGTGGAACATGCCCGCGAAGTCCAGCTCCGGCGGCAGCTTCAGCGGCGCGAAGCCGAAGCCCCGGATGCCCAGGTCGTCGAAGGACTTGGCGTCCGTTCCGCCGGAGAGCATGTAGGGGATCGCCTTGGCCGCCGGGTCCTCGGCCACCAGCGCGGACTGCATCGCCGCCACGAGCGCCCCGTCGAAGCCCGTCTCGACGGCCTTGTCGGCGTGCACGTCCTCGCGCTTGACCTTGGGTCCGAGGATCTTGTCGAGGTCGGCGAGGAACTCCTCCTCGAAGCCGGGCAGGAACCGGCCGTCGACGTGCGCCGTGGCCTCGCCCGGGATGACGTTGACCTTGTAGCCCGCGCCGAGCTGGGTGGGGTTGGCCGTGTTGCTCAGGGTCGCGCCGATGAGCTTGGCGATGCCGCCGAGCTTGGCGAGGGTCCCCTCCATGTTCTCCGGGTCGAGCTCGGTGCCGAGCGCGTCGCCGAGTTCGTCGAGGAAGGCCCGGGTGGTCTTGGTGACCCGCACCGGGAACTTGTGCCGGCCCAGCCGTGCGACGGCCTCCGACAGCTCGGTGATCGCGTTGTCGCGGTGGATCATCGACCCGTGCCCGGCCGTACCGGCCACGGTCAGCTTCATCCAGTGAATGCCCTTCTCGGCCGTCTGGATCAGATAGAGCCGCCGCTGCTCGCTCACCGTGAACGAGAACCCTCCGACCTCACTGATCGCCTCGGTGACGCCCTCGAAGAGGTCCGGGTGCTTGTCGACGAGGAACCGGGCGCCGAACTTGCCGCCCGCCTCCTCGTCGGCGAGGAACGCGAGCACGATGTCGCGCGGCGGCCTGCGCCCGCTGCGCAGCCGGTCGCGTACGACCGCCAGCGTCATCGCGTCCATGTCCTTCATGTCGACGGCCCCGCGCCCCCACACACACCCGTCCGCGACCTCGCCGGAGAAGGGGTGATGGGTCCAGTCGTCCGCGTTGGCCGGTACGACGTCGGTGTGCCCGTGGATGAGCAGCGCGGGCCGGGACGGGTCCTCCCCCTCGATCCGCGCCACGGTGGAGGCGCGCCCCGGGTGCGACTCGAAGATCTTCGGGTCGAGGCCCACCTCGGCGAGCTTCTCGGCGACGTACTCGGCCGCCTTGCGCTCACCGGGACCCGAGTGGTCGCCGTAGTTGCTGGTGTCGATCTGGATCAGCTCGCGGCAGAGGTCCACGACCTCGTCCTCGCCGGTGACGCCCCTGGCCGTGTCCGTCTCGCTCACGCTGCTTCCTCCCGCGCTGTCACTGCTGGTGGTTCCCCTCATCCTCCCTCTCCGCACGGCCCCGCCCAAGACCGGCCGCGCCCCGTCACACACCGTTCACGCCACAGCGGGGGTGATCGGGGCACCCTCCGAAGCCTGGTAATGTTTTCTCTGTCGCCGCGGGGGAAACCCCGCACGACAGACACCTTGTCCGGGTGGCGGAATGGCAGACGCGCTAGCTTGAGGTGCTAGTGCCCTTTATCGGGCGTGGGGGTTCAAGTCCCCCCTCGGACACGCGAAATATCGCAGGCCGTGACCACGAGGTCACGGCCTGCGGCCGTTATGTGGGCGAAGTCTCGTTCGACGAAGATCACCAGGTCAGCGCCCGTCTGCCGACTTCCGTACGGCCCCGAACAGCTGCTCCGAGTGGCGTATCGAAGGGGCCGAACCTAGCGTCGTACTAAAATTTCCGGCTTGTTACGGAGTCGGGTCGGACAACCCCAGGCATACCTGCGGGCCCGCCGGCGCCCCGGAGCTTCCGGGATCGAGACGCGAGGACCGGATGGCAGCCATACACGAGAGCAGTGCTCTCGGCCTGCTCGACGAAGAGCTGAGCGCGGAGATCCACCAGCAGTTCGGTGACAGGGCACGTTTCTCCGGGGGCCCCGCGGCCTCCCCGCGCACTCTCGTCGACGTCTTCGAGGCGTCCGTACGGTCGTACCCCGACGAGCCCGCGTTGGACGACGGCACGACGTGCCTGACCTACCGTGCGCTGGCCGTCGAGGTGGAGCGGCTGCGGCGGGCGCTCGCCGCGGCGGGCGTCGGGCTCGGCGACCGGGTCGGCGTCCGGGTTCCGTCCGGTACCAATGACCTCTACGTCGCGATCCTGGCCGTGCTCGCGGCCGGTGCCGCCTATGTTCCCGTCGACGCCGAGGACCCGGACGAGCGGGCCGAGCTGGTGTTCGGGGAGGCGGATGTCCGGGCCGTCGTGGGGGCCGGGCACGAGCTGGCCGTCACCGGCCGCAGCGAGGTTCCCGCCGCTCGGCCCGGCGTCGAGCACGACGCGTGGATCATCTTCACCTCCGGCTCCACCGGGAAGCCGAAGGGCGTCGCCGTCTCGCACCGCAGTGCCGCCGCGTTCGTGGACGCCGAGGCCGCGCTGTTCCTCACCGAGGAGCCGATCGGGCCCGGGGACCGGGTCATGGCGGGTCTTTCGGTCGCGTTCGACGCGTCCTGCGAGGAGATGTGGCTGGCCTGGCGGTACGGCGCCTGTCTGGTGCCGGTGCCGCGTTCGCAGGTCAGGAGCGGGGCCGATCTCGGGCCCTGGCTGGTCGAGCAGGAGATCACGGTCGTGTCGACCGTGCCGACGCTCGCCTCGCTCTGGGAGCCCGAGACCCTCAACGACGTACGTCTGCTGATCTTCGGCGGTGAGGCCTGCCCGCCCGAACTGGTGCAGCGGCTGGTGACCGAGGGGCGCGAGGTCTGGAACACGTACGGGCCGACCGAGGCGACCGTCGTGGCCTGTGCGTCGCTGATGAGCGGCGAGGAGCCGATCCGGATCGGGCTGCCGCTGGACGGCTGGGAGCTGGCCGTCGTCGACGAGGCCGGGGAGCCCGTGCCGATGGGCGACAGCGGGCAGCTCGTCATCGGCGGGGTGGGGCTCGCACGGTATCTCGACGCCGAGAAGGACGCGGAGAAGTACGCGCCGCTGGAGTCCCTGGGCTGGGAGCAGGCGTACCGCAGTGGTGACCTGGTCAAGGCGGAGCCCGAGGGGCTGGTCTTTCTCGGGCGGGCCGACGAGCAGATCAAGCTCGGTGGGCGGCGGATCGAGCTCGGTGAGGTGGATGCCGCGTTGCAGGCGCTGCCCGGTGTGGCCGGTGCGGCTGCCGCCGTGCGGACCGCTCGCAGCGGCAATCAGCTGCTCGTCGGGTACGTCGTCACGCAGGACGGCTGGGATCACGCCGTCGCGGTGGAGAAGCTGCGGGCCGAGCTGCCCGCCGCGCTCGTGCCGCTGCTCGCGCCGGTCGAGGAGCTGCCGACCCGGACGTCGGGCAAGGTGGACCGCAACGCGCTGCCCTGGCCGCTGAAGGGGCTGGAGAGCGGCGGGCCGGTCGAGCAGCTCTACGGTACCGAGGCGTGGCTCGCCGAGCAGTGGACCGAGGTGCTCGGGATCCCCGTCACCAGCGCCTCCGACGAGTTCTTCGCGATCGGCGGCGGCAGTCTGGCCGCCGCGCAGCTGACGACGCGGCTGCGGACCCGCTATCCGAGCGCGGCCGTGCTGGACATCTACCAGCAGCCGGTGCTGCGGAAGCTGGCCCGGCTGCTGGAGAAGTCCGCGCAGGACGACTCGGCGGATCGGATCGTCGCGCCGGTGCCCCGGCGCGCGCAGCTGATTCAGTTGCTGCTCCTCGTTCCGCTGTTCACGCTGCTCGGCCTGCGCTGGACGGTCGCGCTGGCCGTGCTCGGGAATCTGCTGCCCGCCTACGCGTGGCTGCCGACCGCCCCTTGGTGGCTCCTCGCGGTCGGGGCTCTCGTGCTGTTCAGCCCGCCCGGGCGGCTCGCGCTGGCCGCCGGTGGGGCGCGGCTGCTGCTGAAGGGCGTGAAGCCCGGGCGGTACGCGCGCGGGGGCAGCGTGCATCTGCGGCTGTGGACGGCCGAGCGGCTCGCCGACTTCAGCGGGGCGAACTCGCTGACCGGCGCATGGCTGGAGCGGTACGCCCGGGCGCTGGGCGCCAAGGTGGGTGCGGACGTCGATCTGCACTCGCTGCCGCCGGTCACCGGTCTGCTGAAGCTGGGCCGGGGCGCTGCCGTCGAGTCCGAGGTCGACCTGTCCGGGTACTGGCTGGACGGGGACCGGCTGGAGATCGGCGCGGTGAAGGTGGGCGCGCATGCCACCGTCGGTACGCGCAGCATGCTCTTCCCGGGCGCCCGGGTCGGCAAGCGGGCCGAAGTGGCGCCCGGCTCGGCGGTCACCGGGCAGATCCCGACCGGCCAGCGCTGGGCGGGTGCGCCCGCCGTCAAGCTCGGCAAGGCCAAGCGCAACTGGCCCAAGGAGCGGCCGCGCCGTGGGACGTACTGGCGTGTGATGTACGGCCTGACCGGCTTCGCGCTGACCGCGCTTCCCGTGCTGGCGGGCGCCGCGGCGTTCCTGGTGGCCCGGGTGTTCTACACGCCGGACGCGCCCCTGATGGGCGCCGCGCTGGCCCTCGTACCGGCGACGCTCGCCTTCGGGCTGGCGTACGCCGTGCTGCTCCTGATCGCCGTACGGCTGCTGAGCCTCCGCCTGCGCGAGGGTACGCACCCGACGCACAGCCGCGTCGGCTGGCAGGCCTGGACCGTCACGCAGCTGATGGACCGCTCGCGCGAGACGCTGTTCCCGCTGTACGCCGGGCTGGTCACGCCGGTGTGGCTGCGGCTGCTCGGGATGCGGATCGGCAAGGGTGCCGAGGTGTCGACCGTGCTGGCGCTGCCCAGCCTGACCACGGTCGGCGAGGGCGCGTTCCTGGCCGACGACACGCTGACCGCGCCGTACGAGCTCGGCGGTGGCTGGATGCGGATCGGGCGGGCGGAGATCGGGCGGCGGGCCTTCCTCGGGAACTCGGGGATGACCGCGCCCGGGCGGTCCGTGCCTGACGGCGGGCTGGTGGGTGTGCTGTCGGCGACGCCGAAGAAGGCGAAGAAGGGCACCTCGTATCTGGGGCTGCCGCCGATGAAGCTGCCGCGCGCCGCGGCCGACGGCGACCAGAGCCTGACGTACGATCCGCCGGCCCGGCTGCTGTGGGCGCGCGGGCTGGTGGAGCTGTGCCGGATCGTGCCGGTGTTCTGCTCGGCGGGGCTCGCGGTGCTGACCGTGGCGGCGCTGTGTGTGCTGGGGGTGTGGGCGCCGGTGCTGTCCGGGCTGGTGCTGCTCGGCGCGGGGGCCGTGGCGGGGCTTGTGTCGATGCTGGCCAAGTGGCTGCTCGTGGGCCGGCACCACAGCGGGGAGCATCCGCTGTGGTCCTCCTTCGTGTGGCGCAACGAGCTGGCCGACACCTTCGTCGAGGTGCTCGCCGTGCCGTGGTTGGCGGGCTCGGTGCCCGGTACGCCGGTGATGACGGCGTGGCTGCGAGGGCTGGGCGCGCGGATCGGCAAGGGCGTGTGGGTCGAGAGCTACTGGCTGCCGGAGACCGATCTGGTCACACTGGAAGACGCGGCCACCGTGAACCGGGGCTGTGTGCTCCAGACGCACCTCTTCCACGACCGGATCTTGCGGACGGATACTGTGGTTCTCCGTGAGGGCGCGACGCTGGGTCCTGGCGGGATCGTTCTGCCCGGCAGCGCGATCGGGGCCCGTACGACACTGGGTCCCGCGTCGCTCGTCATGGCGGCGGAGTCCGTCCCCGACGACACCCGTTGGCTCGGCAATCCGATCGAAGCATGGCGTCCCTGAGCACGGCCCACTCAGGGCCGGAGAGCGGTGGACCGGCACGGAGTGACAGCAGTACGGCGCAGGGAGCACAGACAGCAGTGGCAGTTCAGCAGGCGGCGGGCGCGGACCCGTACTTCCCGGAGCACGGCGACCCCCGGTACCGGGTGCACCGGTATGAGCTCGCGCTGGACTACCGCCCGGGCCCGAACCGGCTGTCGGGGGCGGCCCGGATCAACGCGATCGCGGGGCGCTCGCCGCTCACCGAGTTCGTGCTGAACCTGGGCGACTTCAAGATCGGCCGGGTCCGGGTCGACGGACGGCAGGCGCACTACACCCACCGCGGTGGGCGGCTGCGCGTCCGCCCCGCCAAGCCGGTCCGCGCCGGGGCGGCCTGCACGGTCGAGGTGCACTGGTCGGGCAACCCGAAGCCGGTGAACAGCCCGTGGGGCGGGCTCGGTTGGGAGGAGCTGGAGGACGGGGCGCTGGTGGCGAGCCAGCCGATCGGGGCGCCGTCCTGGTACCCGTGCAACGACCGGCCCGCCGACAAGGCGTCGTACCAGATCTCGATCACCACACCGTCGGCGTACGCGGTGGTGGCGGGCGGGCGCCTGCTGACCCGGACGACGAAGGCGTCCACGACCACCTGGGTGTACGAGCAGTCGGCGCCGACGTCCAGCTATCTGGTCGGGCTGTCGATCGGCAAGTACCAGACGGTGCTGCTGGGCGACCCGGGTCTGGGCGGCGTGCCGCAGCACGGGCACATCCCGGCGGATCTGCTGCCCCGGTTCTCGCGGGACTTCGCGCGCCAGCCGCAGATGATGGAACTGTTCCAGGAGCTGTTCGGGCCCTACCCGTTCGACGAGTACGCGGTCGTGGTGACCGAGGAGGAACTCGATGTCCCCGTCGAGGCACAGGGGTTGTCGCTGTTCGGCGCCAACCACGTGGACGGGGCGCGGGGTTCGGAGCGGCTGGTCGCGCACGAGCTGGCGCATCAGTGGTTCGGCAACAGCGTGTCCATCGCGGACTGGCGGCACATCTGGCTGAACGAGGGGTTCGCGAAGTACGCGGAGTGGCTGTGGTCGGAGCGGTCGGGCGGGCGTACGGCTCAGCAACACGCGGCTGTCGCACACCGGTTGCTGTCGTCGCGGCCGCAGGATCTGCGGCTGGCGGATCCGGGGCGCAAGTTGATGTTCGACGACCGGCTGTACGAGCGTGGCGGGTTGGTCCTGCACGCGGTGCGCTGCGCGCTGGGCGACATCGCCTTCTTCCGCATGCTGCGCGGCTGGGCACCGCTGCACCGCAACGGCACGGTGACGACCAAGGCCTTCGCCGCACACGTAGCCCGCTTCACGAGCGAGCCGGTGGACCAGCTGTTCGAGGCGTGGGTGTACGGGGCGGCGCTGCCGCCGCTGCCCGGGGCCGAGACGCGGGCGGCGGGCTAGGGCCTGTCGTCCCTACAGCACAATGGCGGGCATGACCTCGCGTTCCTGCCCCTGCGGGCTGCCCAAGGCGTACGACGACTGCTGCGGCCGTTACCACTCGCGTGCGGGGGCCGCCGCGCCCACCGCCGAGGCGCTGATGCGGTCGCGGTACAGCGCCTTCGTCAAGGGCGATGTGGCGTACCTGCTGCGGACCTGGCATCCGCGGACGCGGCCCGCGCGGCTGGAGCTCGATGCGGGGATGCGGTGGGCCGGGCTGGAGATCCTGGACACGAACGACGGGTCCGCTTTTCACTCCACGGGGACCGTGACCTTCCGGGCTTCCTACCGGGGCGGCTCGCTGCATGAGCGAAGCCGGTTCGAGCGGGTCGACGGGGCTTGGGTGTACGTCGACGGGGAGTTCCTCGACCAGTAGGCAGTAGCTCTACGGCATGTCTACGGCGCCAAGATGTCCAGCTCCTGAAGGGCCCCGACCGTGATCTCCCGGGTCAGGTGCTCCGCGCGCACCGCGTCGCCCGCGCGGACCGCCTCCGCGACCTGGACGTGCAGCGTCACGGCGGCCGGGTCGGGGTCCTCGAACATGACCTCGTGATGGGTACGGCCCGCGAGGACCTCGGCGACGACGTCTCCCAGGCGGGCGAACATCTCGTTGCCGGAGGCGTTCAGGATGGCGCGGTGGAAGGCGATGTCGTGGATCAGGTAGCCCTCCAGCTGGTGGCCGCGTGAGTGGGCGACCATGCCGAGGGCGCACTCGGTGAGCTCGGCGCACTGGTCGGCGGTGGCGTGCTTCGCCGCGAGGCCCGCGGCGGCCGGCTCGATCGCCGAGCGCAGGACCGTGAGTGAGCGCAGCTGCTGGGGGCGGTCGGCGCCGGCCAGGCGCCAGCGGATGACCTGGGGGTCGTAGACGTTCCACTCGGACTTGGGGCGGACCGTCACGCCCACGCGGCGGCGGGACTCGACCAGGTGCATGGACTCCAGGACGCGGACCGCCTCGCGCATCACCGAGCGGGACACCTCGAAGCGCTGCGCCAGCTCGTCCGTCCGCAGGACGCTGCCCGGCGGGTACTCACCCGCCGTGATCGCGGGGCCGAGGGTTTCCAGTACTTGGCCGTGCAGACCCCGGCCCGGAGTGGTCATGTACTCAGCGTACGGGGTGGATCACGGTCTCAAAAAGTCAGACTTATTCATCACAGGCTCTTGAATTCGTCGTACCTAATAGGTTTCAGTTGCGTCGGCGTCTTCGGGCGCACGTGTCGAAGAGGACAGCAGACAGTGAGGCAGCGATGAGTACCCCCCATGTCGTCGTGGTCATGGGCGTCGCGGGCACCGGCAAGACCACCATCGGTCCCCAGCTCGCGACCCGGCTCGGCGTTCCCTACGCCGAGGGCGACGACTTCCACCCGCCGGCCAACATCGCCAAGATGTCGGCCGGTACCCCGCTCGACGACGCGGACAGGTGGCCCTGGCTCGATGCCATCGGCGCCTGGGCGCACGGGCGGGCCGGGCTCGGCGGGGTGGTCAGCTGCTCGGCGCTGAAGCGGTCGTACCGCGACCGGCTGCGGGCCGCCGCGCCTGACCTGGTGTTCGTGCACCTGGCGGGCGACCGCTCGCTCATCGAGGACCGGATGTCGCACCGGCAGGGGCACTTCATGCCCACGGCACTCCTCGACTCCCAGTTCGCCACGCTCCAGCCGCTCCAGGCGGACGAGGCCGGAGTCGTCGTGGACGTGTCGGGCAGCCCCGAGGAGATCACCGAACGGGCCACGTCGGCCCTGACCGCGCTCCCTGAGCCGACCCCGTAACCACTGCCTGCCCCTCCGCACTCCTTCCCCACCCCCGTATCTGCAAGGGAAACCCACCCCCGTGACCAGACTCAGCGTCGAGATGCTGGCAGCGGACGCCGTCGAGCCCATCACCTCGGCCGGCCACGCCCAGCTGGGCATCGCCGTCCTGGCGGGCATCGCCGTCATCGTCCTGCTCATCACGAAGTTCAAGCTCCACGCGTTCCTGTCGCTGACCATCGGGTCGCTGGCGCTCGGCGCGTTCGCCGGGGCGCCGCTCGACAAGGCCATCGTCAGCTTCACCACCGGACTCGGCACCACGGTGGCCGGCGTGGGCGTGCTGATCGCGCTCGGCGCGATCCTCGGCAAGATGCTCGCCGACTCCGGCGGCGCCGACCAGATCGTCGACACGATCCTCGCCAAGGCGAGCGGACGGTCGATGCCGTGGGCGATGGTGCTGATCGCCTCGGTGATCGGGCTGCCGCTGTTCTTCGAGGTCGGCGTGGTGCTGCTGATCCCGGTCGTGCTGATGGTCGCCAAGCGCGGCAACTACTCGCTGATGCGCATCGGCATCCCCGCCCTCGCGGGTCTGTCCGTGATGCACGGCCTGGTCCCGCCGCACCCCGGTCCGCTGGTCGCGATCGACGCGATCGGCGCCAACCTCGGTGTCACGCTGGCGCTCGGCGTCCTCGTCGCCATACCGACGGTGATCATCGCCGGTCCGCTGTTCTCGAAGTACGCCGCCCGCTGGGTGGACGTCCCGGCCCCGGACCGGATGATCCCGCAGCGCGTCTCGGAGGACCTTCAGAAGCGTCCCGGCTTCGGCGCCACGCTGGCCACCATCCTGCTGCCGGTCGTCCTGATGCTCTCCAAGGCGCTGGTCGACATCGTGATCGACGACCCCGAGAACACGGTGCAGCGCGTGTTCGACGTCATCGGCTCGCCGCTGATCGCGCTGCTCGTCTCCGTGCTCGTGGGCATCTTCACGCTGCTCAGGCCCGCCGGGTTCAGCAAGGAGCGCGTCTCGCCGCTCGTCGAGAAGAGCCTCGCCCCCATCGCCGGCATCCTGCTGATCGTGGGTGCGGGCGGCGGCTTCAAGCAGACGCTGATCGACACCGGCGTGGGGCAGATGGTCCTGGAGATCTCCAAGGACTGGTCGATCCCGGCGCTGCTGCTGGCCTGGCTGATCGCGGTGGCGATCCGGCTCGCCACGGGTTCGGCGACGGTGGCCACGGTCTCGGCGGCCGGTCTGGTCGCCCCGCTCGCGGCCGACATGTCGACCACCCACGCGGCCCTGCTCGTCCTCGCCATCGGCGCCGGCTCGCTGTTCTTCAGCCATGTCAACGACGCCGGGTTCTGGCTGGTCAAGGAGTACTTCGGCCTGAACGTCGGCCAGACCATCAAGACCTGGTCGGTGATGGAGACGATCATCTCGGTGGTCGCCGGCGGTCTGGTCCTGCTGTTGTCCCTGGTGATCTAGCACGCCCTGACGGGAGTTGTACGACGATGACGGCTCACTCTCTCTTCGACATCAGCGGCCGCACGACACTGGTGACCGGCTCCAGCCGGGGCATCGGCCTCGCCCTCGCCCGCGGACTGGCCGAGGCCGGCTGCACGGTCGTCCTCAACGGACGCGACGGCGAACGGCTCACCAAGGCCGCCGCCGAACTGAACGCCGCCGAACTGCCCGGCGAGGTCCACACGGCCGTGTTCGACGTGACCGACGGTCCCTCGGTGGCCGCCGGGATCGCGGATGTCGAGGAGCGGGTGGGCCCGCTCGACGTCCTGGTCAACAACGCGGGCATGCAACTGCGCGCCCCGCTGCTGGAGTTCACCGACTCCGACTGGCACCGCATCCTGAACACCAACCTCACCAGCGCGTTCCTGGTCGGCCGCGAAGCCGCCCGGCGGATGACGGAGCGCGGCCACGGGAAGATCGTCAACATCTGCTCGCTGCAGAGCGAGGTGGTCCGCCCGGGCATAGCGCCCTACGCCGCCACCAAGGGCGCGCTGAAGATGCTCACCAAGGGCATGTGCGCCGACTGGGGCCCGTACGGCGTCCAGGTCAACGGCCTCGGCCCCGGCTACATCGAGACCGAGCTGACCCAACCCCTCGTCCAGGACGAGGAGTTCAGCGCGTGGGTGCGGCGACGCACCCCGGCCGGGCGGTGGGGCCGTACGGAGGACCTGGTGGGCGGGGTGCTGTTCCTCGCCTCGCCGGCCGCGGACTTCGTGAGCGGACAGGTGCTGTACGTCGACGGCGGCATGACGAGCGTGCTGTGAAGGAGGCTGCGGAGATGCTTGGTTGTGTGATCCACGGTCAGGGCGACCTGCGGGTCGACGAGCTCGCGGTACCGGCACCCGGCCCCGGGCAGGCCCTGGTGGCCGTGCGGTACGGCGGGGTCTGCGGCTCCGACCTGCACTACTGGCGGCACGGCGGGGTCGGGGACTTCCGGCTCAAGGAACCGATGGTGCTCGGGCACGAGGTCGTCGGAACGGTCGTCGCCTACGGCTCCCCCGCCGACGAGGCGTCAGGACCGGCTCCCGGTACGGCTGTCGCCGTGCACCCGGCCACGCCCTGCGGGGTGTGCCCCGAGTGCGCGGACGGACGGCGCAACGTCTGCCGCGACACCCGCTACCTCGGCAGCGCCGCCCGCTTCCCGCATGTGCAGGGCGGGTTCGCGGCCCAAGTGATCGTCCCCGTTGACCAGTTGAGGGCTCTTCCGTCCGGGCTCGAACTGCGGCGGGCGGCGCTCGCCGAGCCGCTGTCCGTCGCGCTGCACGCGGTGCGGCGGGCCGGGGAGGTGGCCGGGAAGCACGTCCTGGTCACCGGTGCCGGGCCCATCGGGTGTCTGGTGGTCGCGGCGGCCAAGGCGGCCGGCGCGACGCGCGTGACGGTGACGGACCTGCTGCCCGCGGCCCTGGAGTACGGGCGGATCGCCGGCGCCGACACCCTCGTACGGGCCGACGATCCGGACGATGCCGGGTGGCCTGCCGAGGTGGACGTGGCGATCGAGGCGTCGGGGGTCGCGGCGGGGCTGGACACGTGTCTGCGGCTCGTGCGGCGCGGGGGTGTCGTGGTGCAGCTCGGGATGCTGCCGCCGGGGCAGAGTCCGTTCGCCGGGAACCTCGTCGTGAGCCGGGAGATCGAGCTGCGCGGGGCGTTCCGCTTCGACACGGAGTTCGACGACGCGCTGGAACTGCTCGCCGCCGAGGCGTCGTTCGACGGGCTGGTCAGCGCGGTGGTTCCGGTGCGGGAGGCCGAGTCGGCGTTCGCACTCGCGGCGGATCGGAGCACGTCCTGCAAGGTCCTGCTGGACTTCGGAGGCTGAACGGCCGCTGGTCCACTGGGATTCCGGTTCGGCGGGGTCGGGATTCCGTGTGCCCGAACTCGCACCGCCGATCACAGGAAGCGGCTTCCCCGAGGGGACCGCGAGCCCGATGATGAGGGGGTCCCCGGAGGCTGCCGCTGCCGCCCGGGGGCCGGAGCATCGGGGGGCGTCATGGCGGTTTCCCTCGGGATGCGTGTCTCGGGGCTGCTCGTCGTAGGGGCGGTTGCGGTGGCAGCCGCGGCCTTCACCAGTGACGGGGGTGGCCCGGCGGACGGCAGGGGCGGCGGGGGCACCGTCGTCACGGCAGGGCCCTCCGACGGCGTCCGGAGCCTCCTCCCCGGACCGTCGGCCGGCTCCGCTCCTCCGGTCCGGCCGTCACCCGACGGCCACATCGGCGCACCCGCGTTCACCGGCACACCCCGCGCGCCCCAGAGCGAAACGCCGAGCGAGAGCCCCACCCCCTCCTCCCCCAGCCCCACCACGAGCCAGAAGCTCCTCGAAGTCCCCGCCTGGCTCCCGCCCGGCCCCGACTCACCGAACACCGACGGCACTCCCGACCCGTCAAGCGTGTACGACCTCCTCCGCACCCCCACCGAGTGCCGGAACGCCCTGAACGCGATCCCCTCGACGCCCGCCGACGCGGAGTGGACACTCCTGCGCGGGCTGGCCACCGCCTGTCTGGCCGCGCAGGGCGAGGGCGGCGGCAGCTGGGAGCAGGCGGTCCGGGACCATGCCGCACTCGCGGGCCGGGCCGACACCTGCAAGGGGCGCGCCGCGTACGCCGTCCTGAGCGGGCTGCTCGACTTCCATCGCCGGCATCCAGGCGCCACGGTGCGCCTGAAGCCGACGTCGAACGGCACTCCCGCCGCCTGCGGTTACCGGATCGCGGGGGTGGACACGGGCGGTGACGGCGAGGCGCGCCCCGGCGAGACGATCGGAATCGAGCTGACGGATGTGTACTTCGACCCCGCCGAGCTACATCAGGACGTCAGTGTGCTCATCGGTGGGCAGCAGGTACCCGTACTGATTGACCGTCGTCCGGTGCTGTCCGCCGTCGTACCGGTCATCGAGCCGGGCCCCGTCGACGTGACGGTCCGGCACGCCAACACCGAGATCCGTATGCCGACCGCGTTCACGGTCACCGCGCCGGATGTGGTGCAGCAGCCGAGCACAAGCGCTGCGCCAAACGTCCCCGACGAACTCATCTGCGGTTCGACAACGCCCTTAAGGGGCGCGGGGCTGTCATCGATGTGCGGCTACCGCCGCGCGGGCGCGACCAGCCACAACGAACCCGCAGCAGCCAGTCAACCAATCGCCGCACCCACGGAACGCTCATCACGGCCGCCAAACGGAGTGCTCCCGCTCGGCCCACTCCCGGCTCACCACCCCGCTCCGCATCCCCCGCCGGGCCTCCGGATCCCCTAGCGCCATGCCGATGTGCCCGGCGAGGACGATGCCGATGGTCAGCGCCAGCCAGTCGTGGACGAAGGTCGCGCTGGTGCGCCACACCAGGGGCGTGAGATGGGTGAACCACATGATGAGGCCGGTGCCGAGCATCACCAGCGTCGCACCGGCGATCCAGGCCGCGTAGACCTTCTGCCCGGCGTTGAACTTGCCCGCCGGACGCGACGAGCGCCGCTTGTCCCGGCGCCGGGCGGCACGCAGCCAGACGCGGTCGTGCGGGCCGAAGCGGTTGAGGAAACCCAGGTCGGCGCGGAACGCGCGGGAGACGAGCCCGGCCAGCACGGGCACCGGCAGGGCGAGGCCGGCCCACTCGTGGATACGGACCACCAGCTCGCGGCGACCGACGAGTTCGGCGAGCTGCGGGATGTAAAGGCAGGCCGCCGTCACCACGCACACGCCCATCAGCGCCGCCGTCGTACGGTGCACCCAGCGCGTGGCCCGGCCGAAGCGCCGCACGTCGGCGGCCGAGCGGGGGGCGTCAACTCGTAGGCTCATCGTCGCGTCCGTTCGAGCGGCCGACCCAGGCGTCGACGTCGTAGCCCCGTTCCTCCCAGTAGCCGGGCCGCACGTCCTCGGTGACGGTGATGCCGGAGAGCCACTTGGCGGACTTGTAGAAGTACATGGGGGCCACATAGAGGCGGACGGGTCCGCCGTGGGCGTGGTTCAGGTCCTTGTCCTGCATGCGCAGGGCGACCAGGACGTCCGCGCGGCGGGCCTGGTCGAGGGTGAGGCTCTCGGTGTAGGTGCCGTCGAAGCAGCTGAAGCGCACCGCGCCGGCCTCCTGGCGCACCCCCGCGGCGTCGAGGAGCCGGGACAGGCGCACGCCTTCGAAGGGCGTGTCCGGAACCCGCCAGCCGGTGACGCACTGGACGTCCCGCACCAGGCGGGTCTGCGGCAGGGCGCGTAGGTCGGCCAGGGTGTAGGTCCGGGGGTGGTCGACCAGGCCGTCGATCTTTAGGTGGTAGGTGGTGGCGTTCTTGCGGGGTACGGAGGAGGCGACCGAGTAGTAGCGGAAGCCGCCGCCGTTGGGCAACAGGTCGGTCAGGCCGGTGGGGTCCTTGTCGGAGGCGCTCGCGAGGAAGGACTCCATGCCGCGTTGCAGGGTGGGCGCGGTGACCACGCCGAGGGCGCCGAGGCCGAGGGTGCCGAGGAGGACACGGCGGCCGATGGGTTTGCCCTTCGCCTCGGGCTGCTCCTCGCCCCGGGCTTCGGGCTGTTCCTGGTTCACCTTTTCATTCGAACACCCGCGACCCGGGCGGGACCAGGGATCGCGGGTGCTCGTCAGGGTTCCGTAATCACTTCTTACGCGGCTCTCAGAAACGGCCACTGGGGTGGCTTCAGGAGTGGCTACAGGTAGTTCTCTTCCGCTACGGCGCCTCCGTCGCCGCCTTCTCCAACTGGAACGCCTCGTTGCCGAGCCCGATGCGGGCGTGCCGCTCTGGGGCGCGGGAGCGCAGGAGCAGGCCCTGCGCCAGGCCGACGGCGAGGGCGAGGGCGATGACGGCGGGCAGCGCCCAGCTCAGGGAGGAGTCCGGGCCCGCCCCGATCAGGACGTCGAAGTCCTTGACGGTGTAGACGACGATGAAGAGCAGTGCGACGACGGAGAGCGCGGAGGCGGCCAGCCGCCAGAACTGGGCGGCGACGGCCCCCCGGCGGACGAAGAAGACGATGACCGAGACCGCGGCGGCGGCCATCAGCGCGGCGACGCCGAGCGCGCCGAGGCTGCCCATCCAGGTGAACAGGTGCAGGACCGGTGCGGTCGGGTCGCCGGTCGGCTTGTCGTCGGCGAGCGCGAAGGCGGCGACGACCACGAGCGAGATCACGGTCTGCAGCAGCGAACCCGTGCCGGGGGCGCCGCTCGCGCCGCTGGTGCGGCCGAAGGCGCCGGGCAGCAGGCCCTCGCGTCCCATGGCGAAGGCGTAGCGGGCGACGACGTTGTGGAAGCTGAGCATCGCCGCGAACATGCCGGTCACGAACAGCACGTGCAGGACGTCGGTGAAGCCGGTGCCGAGCAGGTCCTCGGTGAGGAAGAACAACAGCCCGGCGCTCTGCTCCTGCGATGTGCCGACGATCGCCGAGGGGCCGGCGGCGACGGTGTACGCCCAGCAGCTGATCGTGAGGAAGACGGCGATGCCACCGATGGCCAGGTACATCACGCGGGGCACGAGCACATGCGGGCGGCTGGTCTCCTCGGCGTAGACGGGGGCCTGCTCGAAGCCGAGGAAGGCGGCGACGCAGAAGCACAGGGCGGTGCCGATCCCCGCGCCGGTCAGGGTGTCCGGGTTGAAGGCGTGCAGGGACAGCCCCTCCTTGCCGGGGTCGGCGATCGCGGCGACGTCGAAGATGACCACGAGGGCGACCTCGATGATCAGCAGAACGCCGAGCACGCGCGCGTTGAGGTCGATCTTCAGCCAGCCGAGGGCACCGACGGCGAGCACGGCCACCAGCGCCGGTATCCACCAGGCGAGCTCTGTGTCGAGGTACGTGGCGAACAGGCCGGAGACCTCGAAGCCGAAGATGCCGTAGATGCCGACCTGGAGCGCGTTGTAGGCGACGAGCGCGACCATCGCGGCGCCGGCGCCGGCCGTGCCGCCGAGGCCGCGGGCGATGTACGCGTAGAAGGCTCCGGCATTGTGGACGTGCCGGCTCATCTCGGCGTACCCGACGCTGAAGAGGGCGAGGACGAGGCCGAGGATCACGAAGAGCAGCGGCTGCCCGAGGACACCCATCACCCCGAAGGTCGTGGGCATGACACCTGCGACGACCATCAGAGGTGCGGTCGCGGCGAGCACGGACAGCAGCAGACCGGTCGTGCCCAGCCGGTCGGCGCGCAGGGCGCGGTCCTGTCCCTTGAAGGTACTGATGCCGCCGCCGTCCGCGGTGGCTCTGCTCGTACTGGAACTGCCCGTCGTCATCGAGAGACCGTCCTTCGTCGGGGTGGGGTGCTGGTGGGGTGCTGGGGTGCGCTGGGGGTGGGGGTCGGGTCGGTGCTGTTGCGTCGAGTCGGTGCCGTTACGTCGATGCCGTCACGTCGGGTCGGCGGCGTTACGTCGATGCCGTCACGTCGGGTCGGCGGCGTTACGTCGATGCCGTCCCGTCGCACCGGCGGCGTTACGTCGATGCCGTCCCGTCGCACCGGCGGCGTTACGTCGATGCCGTCCCGTCGAGTCGGTGCCGTCACGTCGTGCCGAGTGCGGTGTCGCGGGCCGCGCGGAAGGCGGGGTACGGGTCCTGGTCCGCGTACGACCAGGGCGACGGGGTGGCGTGTTCGCCGATGCGGTGGAACAGGGCCGCCGCCTCGGCGCCGCGCCCTTCGCAGACCTTGGCGTGGGCGAGGAAGTTCAGGTCGATCAGGCGGCGCGGGTGGCCTTCCTGCTCCCACTCCAGCCACCAGTCGAAAGCGGCCCGCATCACCTGCCGGGCCCGGCGGCCGGTCCAGTGCCCGGAGGAGACCGCCTCGCGGGGCTGCTGCCCGGCCGCCGCGAGGACGCGATAGCGCTCGGCATGGGCGATGACCGGGAGGACGGCGAGCGGGGAGTCGGCGGGGGCGCGTTCGGCGGCATCGTTGGCGAAGTCGTAGACCTCGTGGAGCGGGTCGGGACCGGCACCGGGGTGGCGCTCGGCGAGCCGGGCGACCATCAGGTGGTGGGCATGGTGGTGGTCGGCGTGCCGGGCGTGGACCTCGGCGAAGACGCGGCGCACCTCCTCCTCGGCGCCCAGGGCGCTCTCCAGCATGAGCAGGCCGAGCCAGGGGGTGGGGTCGGCGGGCGCGAGCGCGGCGGCGGTGTGGCAGGACTCGCGGGCACGGACCGGCTTCTCCTTGCCGCGCAGGGCGCGCTGGACCTGGGCGAGGGCGAGGAGGACGGCGGCGTCGACGGCGTCGGGTTCGGCGAGCAGCCAGTCACGGGTCCAGGGGGCGCAGTACGGCTCCTGGGAGAGGACGGTGACACGGTGCCCTCGGCGGTCCCAGTCGTCGCCGGTCCGGGCGAGCAGCGAGCGGGCCGCCTGCCACCTGCCCTGGGCGAGAGCGGTGCGGGCCGCGGCGAGCTCAGCGTCGTCGAGGGCCGCGTCGAAGGCGTGAGCTGCGCGCTTTCGACCGCGGCCGAGGGGTGGCGGAGGTGGGGACACCGTTTTGGGTTCTGTCGGGGGAAGTATGTGGACTGTCATCGCGTGATCACGCACAGCAAACCCGCAGCCAATGGTTCGCGTCAAGGGCCGTCACGGCGTTACACGCGTCAACTCCCGTTATTGGTGTGACAGTTGAGGCAATTGATCGGACCGAAATGTCAGAATTGTTCAGAGTGTGTGGCGTACGTCATGGCGCTGCCGCGGCAGGCGTCGCACGATTGCGGGACTGCGCACGCCGGGCTAGGGGCCGCTACAGTCGGCCCTTACGCACCCCGTCCCCCCGGCAGGATGATCGAGGTACGCAGCGTGTCGCTTCAGATTCTGATATTCGCCGTCACCGCTGCATGCTGCCTGGGCTTCGGCTTCGTACTGCAGCAGAACGCGGCACAGAAGGCGCCACTCAGCGACTTCCTCTCCCCCCGGATCCTCCTCGACCTGATGAAGGTGCCGCGCTGGCTGGGCGGTATCGGTCTGATGGTGGTCGGCATGGCGCTGGGCGCGATGGCGCTGGGCCAGGGCGAGATCTCCCTGGTGGAACCGCTGCTGGCGACGAACCTGCTGTTCGCGCTCATGCTCTCCCGCCGCCAGACCAAGCAGCCGCTGGGCCGCCAGGGCTGGACCGGCCTCGCGCTGCTCGCGGGCGGCGTGACGGCGTTCATCGTCGCCGGACAGCCGCAGGGCGGAACGGCGACCGACGACCCCCTGCGCCGCTGGCTGATCATCGGCGTCATGGTCGCACTGGCCCTGCTGCTCACGACGTACGCCAAGCGCTCACGGCTCAGCTCGGGCCCTGCGCTGCTGGCGACCGCCGCCGGTCTCCTCTACGGCGTGCAGGACGCCCTGACGCGCATGACCGGGCAGCGTTTCGCCGAGGGCGGCCTCACGGAGGTCCTGACCAGCTGGCAGCCGTACGCCGTGGTGGCGCTCGGCCTCACCGGGCTGATCCTGGTCCAGAGCGCGTTCGAGACCGCGTCCCTGCGCATGTCCCTGCCCGCCCTGACCGCGGCCCAGCCCCTGGCCGGCATCCTCTGCGGCGTGGGCTTCCTCGGCGACCGGCTCCGCACCGACGCGGGGGCGCTGGCGTGGGAGGCGGCCGGGCTCGCCGGCATCGTGGTGGGCATCATCATGCTCGGGACGCATGCGGCCATGCCGTGCGGCGCGACGCAGCCCCGGCGGGTGGCGGCGGCACTGCAGACGCCCTGACCGGTACGGGCGTGCAGACGCCGCCCTGACCGGCACGGCGCCGTCCTGCTTGGATGGACCCCATGAGCGCTGCTGACGAAATCCTCGACATCGTCGACGAGCAGGACCGGGTCACCGGCCACTCCCCGCGGGGCGAGGCCTACGCCAAGGGGCTGCGCCATCGCTGCGTCTTCATCGAGGCCCGGGATGCGCAGGGCCGCCTCTTCGTGCATCGCCGCACGCCCACCAAGCTGGTGTTCCCCTCGCGGTACGACATGTTCGTCGGCGGAGTCGTCGGCGCGGGCGAGTCCTACGACGACGCCGCTCTGCGTGAGGCCGAGGAGGAACTCGGGGTGAGCGGGCTGCCCCGCCCGTCGTACCTCTTCAAGTTCCTGTACGACGACGGCGCCGGGCAGACCTGGTGGTCGGCGGTGTACGAGGTGCGCTGCGAGCTGCCGGTGAGCCCGCAGGTGGAGGAGGTCGCCTGGTACGACTTCCTGCCCGAGGCCGAGGTGGAGCGGCGGCTGACGGAGTGGGCGTGGGTGCCGGACGGGCTCGCGGCGTACGAGCGGCTCAGGGCGTACCGGGCGGCCGGCTGACCTGCCTGCTGCAGCGGGCGGGCACTGACAGCGCCCCCTGACGGCCGTCCGGATAGGGTCGTTCATGTGATCGAGTTCGTACGAAACGTCCGGCTGTGGTTCGAACCCCAGCAGATCCGGCAGGAGGGCGGCACCCCCGACTACCGGTTCTCGCTGGCGAACGAGCGCACCTTCCTGGCCTGGCTGCGTACCGCGCTCGCCCTCATCGGCGGCGGCTTCGCGGTGGACCAGTTCCTGCCGGACCTGCGTTGGGGCTGGCGCGTCGGGCTGGCGCTCGCGCTGCTGGCGGCGGGCGTGCTGTGCTCGTTGCGCGCGGTCAATCACTGGGTGCGCTGCGAGCGGGCGATGCGCCGGGGCGAGGATCTGCCGGTGTCGCGGTTCCCGGCGGTACTGAGTCTGGTGGTCGCGGTCGTGGCCGTCGCGATGGTCGTCGTCGTGCTCGTCGGGTGGGAGGGATGAGCGCCGGGTCGGCCGCGGAGCCGGTGCGGGATCCGGGGCTGCAGCCCGAGCGGACGCGTCTGGCGTGGCGCCGTACGACACTGTCCGGCACCGTTGCCGCCGTACTCGCCATGAAGACCGCGCTGCACGGCGGGGTCTCGGTGCCCGGGATGGTCGTCTGCGCCCTGTGCTTCGGGCTGTGGCTGGCCTTCCTGACCCTGGCCCACCGCCGCATCCACGCCCTCGCCGCAGCGACCGAGCCCCCGGCACTCGCCCCCCGCCAGGCCACGACCACGACCCTGGTCACGGTCGCCCTGGCCGTGTGCGGCGTCGCCCTCCTCTTCTGAGAACGACCGCCCCCTCAGCCCGCCCCCAAAGGGTCCGCCATCTAAGCCCGCACCCACCCCAAGCCCCCTGCCCCCTACACCACCCCCTGCCACAACCCCTCCGGCGCCACCGCCTCCTCCTCCGTCTCCCAGTCCACCGTCACCACGATCTTGCCCCGGGTGCGGCCCTCCTGGTTGAGGCGGTGGGCGTCCGCCGTCCGTTCCAGGGGGAACGTTTCCGAAACATGCACGGACACGACCCCCTCCTCCGCCAGCTCGGTCAGCCGCAGCAGGTCCGCGGCGTCGGGGCGGACGAAGTAGTAGCGGCCGCCGTAGTCGAAGACGTCCGGGTCGGCGATCGACGCCAGGCGGCCCTCGGGGGCCAGGAGGTTGGCCGAGGACTTCAGCGCCTCGCCGCCGACCGTGTCGAACGCCGCGTCCACGCCCTCGGGGGCCAGGCCGCGCACCCGGTCAACCAGGCCGTCGCCGTACTCGACCGGCTCCCCGCCTAGGCCGCGCACGAAGTCGTGGTTGTGTGCGCTCGCCGTGCCGATGACCCGGGCGCCCAGATGCCGGGCGAGCTGGACGGCGATCGAGCCCACCCCGCCGGCCGCGGCGTGCACGAGGACGGTCTCGTCGCGCTTGACCTGGAGCACCTTGGTCAGGACCTGGTACGCCGTCAGCCCCACCAGTGGCAGACCCGCCGCCTCCTCCCAGGTGAGGTTGCGGGGCTTGCGCGCGAGGGTGCGGACGGGGGCCGCGACGTACTCGGCGAAGGTGCCGCGGGAGAGGAAGTCCTCGCGTACGTAGCCGATGACCTCGTCGCCGACCCCGAACTCCGTGACGGACACGCCCGGTTGGACCACGACGCCGGAGACGTCCCAGCCTGGGACCACCGGGAAGACCGGCTCCAGCAGCCGGTCCATGTAGCCCTCGCGGCACTTCCAGTCGACCGGGTTGACCGCGGCCGCCCGTACCTTGACCAGCACCGAGTCGGGGCCGACCCGTGGGTCGCGCACGTCCCCGTATGCGAGCTCATCGGGGCCGCCGTAGCGTGAGTAGCTGATGCCCTTCATGGGTTCGACCCTCCGGGCTGGCAGGACGCCACGCAAGCCCGAATGACCTGATATGCGCCGTTCGCGTGGCAGCCTGTCGACGTCACAACCCGCACCTTCGAAGGTGAGCACCATGACCACCCTGCACGTGGAACACCCCGCCCACTCGCACGCCCACGGCCCCGACTGCGGGCACACCGCGGTGCCGCACGGCGACCACACCGACTTCGCGCACGACGGCCACCTCCACCGTGAGCACGCGGGCCACTGGGACGAGTGCGAGACGGACGGGCACGTCGCACACGAAGGCCACTCCCATCGGCACGGAGCCGACTGCGGGCACGAGAGCGTCCTGCACGGCGACCACGTCGACTACGTCCACGACGGCCACCGGCACGCCGCGCACGACGGCCACTGGGACGACCACTGAGCTCGCACCCGTCCCGTACTGGCCGACATCGAGCCTTACTGGCCGAGAAGACACCACCGACAGCTCCCCGACGCATCGCGCGGGGAGCTGTCGGCCTATCGTGGCCCCGATCACGTTCGGCTCCCCCACTGGACTACATACCGACTGGTCGGCATCATGAGTCAGGTCTCGTTCACCTGCCTTCGTTCACCTGTCGTTAGGAGCGATGTATGAGCCCCGACCATCCGCCCGGTCTCGATCTCGACCGGCTGCGCGGCCTGCTCGAGCGCGAGCGGCCCGGTCTGGCGCACGGTCCGCTGACCGGCCGGCTGATCGAGGGCGGACGGTCGAACCTCACCTACGCGGTCTCCGACGGCACATCGAAGTGGGTCGTACGGCGGCCCCCGCTCGGCCATGTCCTGGCCACGGCGCACGACATGAAGCGCGAACACCGGGTGATCAGCGCGCTCCATCCGACGAACGTCCCCGTGCCGCGGCCGGTGCTGCTGTGCGAGGACGAGGAGGTGCTGGGGTCGCCGTTCTACGTCATGGAGTACGTCGAGGGCACCCCGTACCGCACCGCCGACCAGCTCGCCCCGCTCGGCCCGGCGCGCACCCGGGACGCGGTGCTGTCGCTGGTGGACACGCTCGTCGAGCTGCACGCGGTGGATCCCGCGGAGGTGGGGCTCGCGGACTTCGGCCGCCCCGAGGGCTTCCTGGACCGGCAACTGCGCCGCTGGGGCAAGCAGTTGGACGCCTCCCGCAACCGTGAGCTGGCCGGCATCGACGAGCTGCACGCGACGCTCGGACGGCGGCTGCCCGCCTCCCCCGCCGCGGCCGTCGTGCACGGCGACTACCGGCTGGACAACGTCCTGATCGGTGACGACGACCAGATCAAGGCGATCCTCGACTGGGAGATGTCGACCCTCGGCGACCCGCTCACCGACCTGGGCCTGCTGGTGATGTACAGCATGCCGCTGGGCATGGCGGACTCCCCGGTCTCCACGACCGCAGAGGCGGCCGGGCACCCCGCCCCCACCGAACTGATCGAGCGATACGCAGCCCGCTCGGGGCGCGACGTGTCCGCGGTCTCCTGGTACACGGCGTTCGCGTGGTTCAAGCTCGCCGTGATCCTGGAGGGCATCCACTACCGCTACACGCTTGGCCAGACGGTCGGCCGCGGCTTCGACCGCATCGGCGACCTGGTACCGGTCTTCATCGAGCACGGCCTGACCACTCTTCAAGACGGCATCCAGGAAGGCTGACGCACATGGACTTCGCGTTCGACGCACGCACCGAGGAGCTGCGTGGCAGGCTGCTGGCCTTCATGGACGAGTACGTCTATCCGGCCGAGCCGGTCGCGGAGGAGCAGCGGGCCGCGCTGGCGTCTCCGTGGGACACGCCGGCCGTGGTCGGGGAGCTCAAGGCCGAGGCGCGCAGGCAGGGCCTGTGGAACCTCTTCCTCCCCGACGCCGAGCACGGCGCCGGGCTCACCAACCTCCAGTACGCCCCGCTGGCCGAGATCACCGGCCGCTCCCCGCACTTGGCACCGACGGCGACGAACTGCGCGGCGCCCGACACGGGGAACATGGAGGTGCTGGCCCAGTTCGCCGACGAGCAGCAGAAGAAGCAGTGGCTGGAGCCGCTGCTGGCCGGTGAGATCCGCTCGGCGTTCGCGATGACCGAGCCGGATGTGGCCTCTTCCGACGCCACGAACATCACCACGCACATCGAGCGGGACGGCGACGAGTACGTCATCACGGGCCGCAAGTGGTACATCTCCGGGGCGATGAACCCGGACTGCAAGATCTTCATCGTGATGGGCAAGACGGACCCGGACGACGAGGACATCCGGCGTCAGCAGTCCATGGTGCTGGTGCCTCGTGACACCCCGGGCGTGACCGTCAAGCGCGCCATGCAGGTGTTCGGCTACGAGGACCACTCGCACGGCGGCCACGCCGAGGTGATCTTCGACCACGCGCGTGTGCCGGTGTCGAACCTGATCGGTGAGGAGGGCGGCGGCTTCGCCATCGCCCAGGCGCGGCTCGGTCCCGGCCGGATCCACCACTGTATGCGGCTGATCGGCATGGCCGAGCGGGCGATCGAGCTGATGTGCCGCCGGGCCGTGTCCCGTACGGCGTTCGGCAAGGCGCTGGCCCAGCAGGGCGTGGTGCACAACTGGATCGCCGACGCGCGGGTGACCGTCGAGCAGCTGCGGCTGCTGGTGCTGAAGACGGCCTGGCTGATGGACACCGTCGGCAACAAGGGCGCCCACACGGAGATCCAGTCCATCAAGATCGCCACGCCGCGTGCCGTCGTCGACATCATCGACCGGGCGATCCAGCTGCACGGCGCGGGCGGCGTCAGCCAGGACTTCCCGCTGGCGGAGCTGTACGCGAGCGCACGGACGCTGATGATCGCCGACGGGCCGGACGAGGTGCACCAGCGGTCGCTGGCGCGGCGGGAGTTGAAGAAGTACCTGTAACGGGACGTGTGTAAGGGGCGGCCGCATGAGCGGCCGCCCCTTACACATGTCCGGTTACACATGCTCCGGCATACGGTGGTTACGGCCGCAGCGCTCGCAACAGCAGGTCCGCCAGCTGGTCGGCGACCTCCTGGGGGCTCATCGGGCCGTCGGGCCGGTACCAGGTCGACAGATGGTGGACGGACCCGAAGTGGTAGTCCACCACCAGGTCGGCCGGGGTCGCCTTGGAGAAGACGCCCGACTCCTGGCCCTCCTCGATGAGCGCGCGGAAGCGTTCGTGGTAGCGCCGGCGCTCGGCGCGCACCTGCTTGTTCTTCTCCGGGCTCAGGTGGTGCATGGAGCGGAAGAAGATCATCGCGTCGTCGAGGTTCGCGATGGTCGTCACCACGACGTCCGCCGCCGCGCCCCGCAACCGCTTCTCGATGGGCTCGTCGGCGTCCGCGTAGGCGTCCAGCCGCTCCTGCTGAACGCGCAGCACGCGCGCGTACACCTCGTGCAGAAGGTCGTCCTTGGAGCCGAAGTAGTGGTACAGCGCCCCCTTGGTGACGCCTGCCGCCTCCACGATCTCCTGCACCGAGGTGCGATCGTAGCCCTGCTCGGCGAAGAGCCGGGTGGCGGCGGCGAGCAGCCGCTGGGGGACGGGCGTACCGTCTCCGTCCGTCGTCCTGGCCACTGTTGCCGCCACCTGCCCTTCCGAGATGTCTGCCTGTTGTCTAGACGTCGTTCACGCGGGAACGAAGCTCCCGACGGAGGATCTTCCCACTGGCCGTCTTGGGCAAGTCGGGCAGGATCTCCACCTGCCGGGGATATTTGTAGGCGGCCAGTCTCTCCTTGCAGTACGCGGCGAGTGCGTCGGGGTCCGTTTCCGCACCCGGACGGAGGCTGATGTACGCCTTGACGGTCTCCCCGCGGTACCCGTCGGGCACGCCGACGACGGCCGCCTCGCGCACCGCCGGGTGCGTGTAGAGCACGTCCTCGACCTCGCGCGGCCACACCTTGAAGCCGGACGCGTTGATCATGTCCTTCTTGCGGTCGACGACGTACAGCCAGCCCTCGGCGTCCATGAAGCCGATGTCGCCGGTACGCAGCTCGCCGTCGGGGAAGGTCTCGGCGGTGGCGTCGGGCCGCCGCCAGTAGCCAGGGATGACCTGCGGCCCTCGCACCAGGATCTCGCCCTGCTCGCCGAACGGCACCTCGGCGCCCTGGTCGTCGACGATCCGTACGACCGTCTCGGGCCCCGGGAGCCCCACGGCGAGCGTCCCGGAGACCGGGTCGACGGGGGCCTCCAGGCCGGGCGGGACGGAGGCGCAGGGGGCAGTGCACTCGGTGAGGCCGTAGCCGTTGCGGATGTACGGCCCGAGGCCGGCCCGGAACTTCTCCACCAGGGCGGGCGGCAGCGGGGCGCCGCCGGAGGAGATCATCCGGAAGGAGGCGAAGTGGTCGCGGGTGACGTCCGGGTGGGCGGCCAGCGCCATGAAGGCGGTCGACGGGCCGACGGTGTAGTGCGGCCCGTGCTCGGCGAACGCGTCCAGCACGACACCCGCCTCGAAGCGGTACGCCAGCACGAGCGTCCCCGCGCTGTCGAGGCAGGCACCGAGCTGGCAGACCATCCCGGTGATGTGGAAGAGCGGCGCCAGCGCGAAGTAGACGGGCGCCTCGGGCAGCTCAAGCCCGGTGCGCTGCCGCTCGGCGTTGTACATGATGTTGCCGTGCGTGTTGGTGGCACCCTTGGGCGCGCCACTGGTGCCCGAGGTGTAGCTGATCAGCGCGATGTCGGACGGGCCGAGGTCGCGCCCTTCCGGCGCCTTGTGCCCGCTGCGGGCGACCGCCGCAAGGTCGCCGGCGTCCTCGGCCTGCGGGAGCCGCTCGAAGGACAGCACGCGCGCGTCGTCGCGAGTCTGGAAATCCAACTCGCACCCGGTGAGCACGATCCGCACCGGCGAGTCGGCCGCCGTCTCGCGCAGATACGACGCCCAGGCCCGGTCGGAACAGATCAGCGCGGCCACCTCGCCGTCCCGCAGGACATGGGTGACCTCCCCCGACTTGTACATCGGGTTGACGGGCACGACGACCGCCCCCGCCTTCCAGGCGCCGAGCAGGGCGAGCACGAAGTGCGGGGAGTTCTGCAGCAGGATCGCCACCCGGTCGCCGCGCTCCAGACCGCGGGCGGCGAGGTGCCCGGCGACGGAGTCGCTGAGCTCGTCGACCTCGCGGTAGGTCAGGCGGCCGTCGAAGTAGGCGAGGAAGACGCTCTCCGGGGTCTCCGCGGCGACGCGGCGCAGGGCGTGCACGAGGGAGTCGTCGGGGGCTATCGGCGCGCGCTGGGCGTCGGTGAGCAGGGCCAGCCACGGCTTGGCGGAGTAGCGGGAGGTGTCGGTCACAGGCTTGCCTCCCACTTCTGCTGGAGGTGGTTCATGTTGCCCAGCCAGCGGTCGGGCTCGGCGGCCCGCGCCTGGTAGTACCCGGCGACCTCGGGATGCGGCAGGATCAGGAACCGGTCCTCCTCCATGCCCTTGAACAGGGCGTCCGCCACGTCCTCCGGCGCGATGGCGGTGGGCTTCAGCACCAGGTCCCCCGCGCTGCCGGTGGCGTCCAGCATGTCGGTGCGCACACCCTGCGGGCAGATGGCGTGGACCTTGAGGCCGCGGTGCCGGTACGTCAGCGACAGGTACTCGGCGAAGGCGTACGCGCCGTGCTTGGTGACGGCGTAGGGCGCGGCGCCGATCATGGTGAGCAGCCCGGCGGCGGAGACGGTGGAGACGAACCGCCCGCTGCCCCGCTCCAGCCACTGCGGGAGCAGCTCATGGGCGGCACGCACGTGTGCCATGACGTTGACGTCCCAGGACAGCGACCAGGCCTTGTCATCGGCGAGATCGGCGAGGTCCGGCCCGCCGAAGGCGACACCCGCGTTGGCGCAGTAGACATCGACGGAACCCCCGAGCGCGTCCCGGGCGTCGGCGACGACGGCGGACGCGTCACCGGGAACGGCGATGCCGCCGATCTCACCGGCGACCGCCTCGGCCTTCCCGGCATCCAGGTCATTGACGACGACCCGGGCCCCCTCAGCGGCAAAGCGCCGGGCAAGGGCCGCCCCGATGCCACCCCCAGCCCCGGTAACGACGACTCCGGCACCCTGAACGGCTTCCACCATCGGTCTCCTTCGACTGCGGCTCTCCTGCGAGGCCCAGACTAACCGGTCGGTATGTGACAGGGAAGGGCGACGGCAACGCCCCTAAGGGGCGCGGGGAACTGCGCGACAAGCCACAGACAACCCGCACCTTCCCCCCAACCTGCGGGAGCAATACCGTGCCCCCCATGCGCCTATCCAGACGAGCTCTCCTCGCAGCGACAACGGCAGCAGCAGCCGTCCCTTCGGCAGCGTCGGCATCCGAGCGCCACAGGCAATCGCGCACCGGCTTCGAGCGACTCGCAGCCGACGGTTACTCGATCCTCGAAGGCCAGAAGGTCGGAATCGTCACCAACCCCACCGGCGTGACCCGAGACGTCCGCCACATCGTAGACGTCATGCACACCGACGAAAGGGTGAACCTAGGGGCCGTCTTCGGCCCAGAACACGGCTTCCGGGGCACCGCCCAGGCCGGCGGCTCCGAAGGCCGCTACGACGACCCGGCGACCGGCCTGCCGGTCTACGACACGTACCTGAAGAGCGGCCGCCCCCTCGCGGACATCTTCACCACCTCCGGCGTCGACACCGTCGTCTTCGACATCCAGGACGTGGGCGCCCGCTTCTACACCTACATCTGGACCCTCTACGACTGCATGGAGGCGGCCCAGCTGGCGGGCAGACGCTTCGTGGTCCTGGACCGCCCGAACCCGGTGACCGGACGCGCGGCCCAAGGCCCCGTACTCCACAAGGAGTTCGCGACCTTCGTGGGCCGTCAGCCCATCTCGCAGGCGCACGGCATGACGGTCGCCGAGCTGGCGCGGCTGTTCAACGAGGAGTTCCTCACCACCCCGGTCGCCCTGGAGACCGTACGGATGACGGGCTGGCGGCGGTCCGACTTCTTCGACGCCTCGGGCCTGCCCTGGGTGCCGCCGAGCCCGAACATGCCGACTCCGGACACGGCGCTGGTGTACTCCGGCACCTGTCTCTTCGAGGGCACGAACCTCTCGGAGGGACGCGGCACCACCCGCCCCTTCGAACTGCTGGGCGCGGAGGGCATCGACGGACGCTGGGCGGCGACGGCGAACGAACTCGCCCTGCCCGGCGTGCACTTCAGGGAGGCGTACTTCGCGCCCACGTTCTCGAAGTTCCAGGGCAAGACCATCGGCGGCGTCCAGGTCCACGTCCACGATCGCGCCGCGTACGACCCCGTCCGTACCGGAATCGCCCTGCTGGTGACCGCCAAGAGGGCCTGGAGCGGCTTCG
Organism: Streptomyces sp. NPDC051738; assembly: GCF_044453205.1. Classification (NCBI taxonomy): domain Bacteria; kingdom Bacillati; phylum Actinomycetota; class Actinomycetes; order Kitasatosporales; family Streptomycetaceae; genus Streptomyces; species Streptomyces sp. NPDC051738. Next base: position 226,009 of record NZ_JBITCM010000009.1, read on the forward strand.
CCTGGCGCGCCGACAACTGGATCGACAAGCTCACCGGTTCCACCCAGGTGCGCACGATGATCGACGCGGGTGCGAGCGCCGACGAGGTGGTGGCGGGCTGGCAGCAGGAGCTGGCGGCGTTCCGGCGGATGCGCAGGGAGTACCTGCTGTACAAATAAGCGCCCCACTGATGGGTGACGATGTCTGGCCTTTCCCGCCCGGTAGCAGGACGATGCGCCCGTATCGCACCACTTCGGGGGACGAGGGGGCCTGTCATGGCGGATCCGGCAGTGAGCGTGACTCCCTACTGGGAGCTGACCTTCGACGCGGACGGGGATCCGGACGCCGGCAGGCGGGACCGGCTGCTGGCCGGCGTGGCGCGGCACGACGTCCGTGATCTGATCGTCTTCACACACGGCTGGAACAGCGACCGCTCGGGCGCGACCCGGCTCTATGACGGCTTCTTCGCCCCGATCCCTCGGCTCGCCCCGGCGGCGAAGATCGGGTACGTGGGCGTGGTCTGGCCGTCGATGCGGTTCTCGGACGAGCCGATCCCCAACTTTCCGCGGGCCGTGGCGGCCGAGATGCCCCGTCGGCCGGTGCTCGACAAGGACACGCGGCACGCCCTGCTGGAGACCTTCCCGGGGCGCGCGACCGTGATCGACCAGATCGCGCGGCTGTTGGACCAGCAGCCGCGTGAGGAGGCCGAGTTGGAGGAGTTCGGGCGGCTGGTGCGGATGCTGGTGGACGTCGTCCCGCCGGGTCCGCAGGCGCTGTTCGCGGCGGACACGCTGTGCGAAGGGGCGCCGCAGGACTCGCCGGACATGTTCTCGGGATCCGTCGCGGCGGTGTGCGAGGAGTTCGCGCGGGCGCTGACGCTTCTCGAAGCGCCCGAAGGGGCGCCGGACGGTGCCCCCGACGGAGCCCCGTCCGCAGAGGCCTCCTTCTCGTTGCCGAACCCTTGGGAGGGCGCGCACGAGCTGCTGCGGCAGGCGACGTACTACGCCATGAAGCGGCGCGCGGGGACGGTCGGTGAGCGCGGTCTCGGCCGGGTGATCGGGCAACTGGCCGCGCGGGAGCCCGAGGTGCGGGTGCATCTCGTCGGGCACAGCTTCGGCGCACGGCTGGTGTCGTTCGCGTTGCGCGGGCTGCCGAAGGGGGTGCGCACGGTGAAGTCGGTGACGCTGCTCCAAGGCGCCTTCTCGCACTATGCGTTCGCGTCCCGGCTGCCGCACGACGCCCGCGCCGGCGGGGTGCTTGAGGGCCAGCACAACCGTATCGACGGACCGCTGGTGTGCTGTTACTCGCGGCACGACTCGGCCCTGTCCACGATGTATCCGCTGGCCTCCCGCATGGCAGGGGACGCGCGCGGGATCGCGGCCCTGGACGTCGGCCGGATGCTGGGCGACAAGTGGGGTGCGATGGGGCACGACGGGGTGCAGGCGGTGCCGGGGACGAAGTCACTGAAGCTGGCCGACGCACTGAAAGGGAAGCTGCCCACCTCGGGATGCGTGAACATCGACGCGGCGGCGGTCGTCAAGCGGGGCGGGGCGCCGGCGGGGGCGCACAGCGACATCGTGCACCGGGAGCTGGCGCAGGTGGTGCTGGCGGCGGGCCGCATCAAGTGACCCGCCGCCAGCAACCAGTTCAACCCTATTTGTCCTGCATACTCCGTCTATCCCGTCAGCGATGTGACGTGAACTCCACGACCTGCTGATACGTCGGCCGGTTCTGCCAGCTGATCTTGCCGTGCTTGATGCCGCCCAGGGTGCGCTGGGCGATCGAGTCGGCGCACCACTGGTCGCCTGCCGAGCACTGGTCGTCGCCGGGGTAGACCTGGGCGGCGGTCTTGCCCGCCGCCTCCTTCAAGGTGCTGATCAGGATGTCCCGGCAGGCGCTGAGGCTGCCGCCGCCGCAGTACTCGCGGTCGAGCGGGCCCTGCACGGACTCGCCGAGCACGGACCGGATGTCCTTGTCGACATAGCTCCACCAGCCGTACTGGAAGGAGCTTCCGGCGTGCGAGCCGGTCGGGCCGTGCCCGGCGAACGGGGACTCGTCGATGGGCAGGTTGTCCGTCATCGCGGCGTACAGCTCACTGCCGAGGCCCGGTTCGAACTCCGCCTTGACCAGCAGCGGCCACCACGCGTCCAGGATGCGGATCGCGTCGGCGTTGGCGTACGTCTTCGAACCGGCGGACGTCTCGGTGCGCTTGGCGCCCGCCGACAGCCACGTCTGGAGCTTGCTCACCGCCGCCGCGGCCGTCGAGTCGGTCACCGTGGAGCTGCCCACGACCTTGAGCAGGTCCGGCACCACGTCCTCGGCCCGCAGGTCGGCCAGGCCCGCGTCGGCCATCGCCTTCACCAGCGAGGCCCGGGTCACGCCGCCCGCGGCGACCAGCTTCTTCACCCGGTTCTCCAGCAGGTTGCCGCGGTGGACCGAGCCGTCGCCCCAGGGGGCGGTCGTGTAGTCCTTGGCCTGCTTGTTGTTCCAGGAGATGTAGTAGTCCTGGTCGATGGAGTTGGGGTGCTCGGACGGCGGGGTGTACTGCGCGGTGTTCGTCGCCGGGTCCCAGCCCCGCCACTCGTACGCCGACTGCGCCCAGACCGGGAACTCCGCGTCGACGCCGGTCGCCCGGACCGGGTTGTCGCCGCTGTTGTAGTAGGCGGTGTGCTCGGAGTCGACGTAGAACCAGTTGAACGTGTAGTTGATGTGCTGCACCGCCTTCTGGAAGTCCGCCGGGCCCTTGACGTAGTCCGGGTCGTTCAGCATCTGGAAGCCGATGATCGAGTCGGCCTCGTGCATGAAGGACGAGCGCAGGGTGGTGTAGGCGACCTTCTTGCCGCCGACGGTCGCGCGGTGGGTGACGGGGCCGTACTTCGTGCGCCAGACCCGCATCGTGTACGAGCCCTCGGGGGTGCTGTCGGCGGTGGTCGGCTTCCAGGCGTTCTTCTGCTCGATCTTCTCCATCGCGGTGCAGGTGCCGCGGTAGAGGTAGTGGTAGTCGTCCTGGCACAGCTCGACGGCGTAGGTGTCGATGATGTCCTGGCCGGAGGTCGTGGCGCTCCACGAGTAGTCCTGGCCCCGGCCGAGCTCGACGTACATGCTCAGGCCGGCGAAGGAGGCGCCGCGCGCGCTGATGCCCGGGCCCTGGATCTCCTGGAGCAGGAGGAGCTGGGGCGCGAAGTAGCCGGTCTGCGGGCCGAAGACGGCGACCGGGTGGCCGCTCGCGGTGTGCTCGCCGCTCACCACAAGGGCGTTGGACATGCCCCGCTTGGCCGAGCTCGTGGCGGTTCGTGCCGCCGTGGTGGAAGCGCTGGTCGCGGCGGAGCCGGCCGCGCTGCCCGTACGGTCGTGGACGAGCTGTTCCTCGGTCACCGAGCCGGCGTCGGGCAGGGCCTCGCCCTGCGGGTCGGCGGGCTTGCCGGCGTACGGGAAGCTCTTGTCGTGGACGGTGACGACCGCTTCGGGGTCGTTGCGTTCGCGGAACGACTCCCACAGCCTCGTGCCCTCGGCCACGCCGTACTTCTCCTGGGCGGCCAGCAGGGAGATCGCGTTGTTGACCTCGCCGCCGCCTCCGGAGCCGAACAGGGCGCCGATGACGGAGCCCAGCGCGACCATGTCGGTGATCTTGAAGTGTTCGATCGTGCCGGCGTTGGTGACGGAGTCCTTGTGGCCGGTCAGGACGTACTCGCCGGGGAAGTAGCGGCCGCTGTCGGAGGCGTCGATGTAGGCGTTGATGCCGTCGAGGTAGGCCGTGGCGTCGGCGAGGGCCAGTTGCCCGCGTTCGCCGTTGTTGGCGACCGCGTTGTCGATCTGGGCCTGCAGATCGGCCTCGGTGTACGGGGCGTGGCGCCAGAACTGCTGCTCCAGGCCCTGGTTGGAGGCCGCGCCGCCCGCGAACGAGGTCAGCTGTCCGCGTCCGACGTGCCGGAAGACGTCCATGAGCCACAGCCGGTCCTGGGCGGCCGCATAGCCGGCGCCGAACTCCGTGCCGTACCTGGTGGTACCGGTGATGTGCGGCACACCCGTCTTCTTGTCACGGACGATCGTCACGTCGCTGCGTCCGGCGGGGTTCACGGTGGAGGCGACTTGGTCGGAGGGAACGCCGAACGAGGCGTCGTTGAAGAAGGTGTTGATCGTCGCGTTGGTGAGGCCGGTGTGACCGGTGGCCAGGTTGGCGTAGGGGCCCAGCTGGTCGGAGGCATGCTCCGGCATGGTTCCGAAGGCCTGGTTGACCAGGATCTGGGCGAGGGTGGCGTTGCCGTTCTGGCCCGGCGGCAGGATGTCGGAGCACTGGTTCCCGCAGTAGTCGTTCGCGGCCGTGACCTCGGCCGCCGCCTCGGGCGCGGCCACCGCTTGGGAAAGAGGTGACAAAAGACCGGCAATCAGCGCGCATACGGATGCGGTCTTCAGGAACCCGGGGAATCCGCCGGGAGTTCTCAGTCTGGACAAGGCGTTTCGGGGGATACGCCGTGGCATGGCAGCTCCTACCGACGAGGGTGGGCCGAGAGTGTTACCGGCGGTATCCCCGGGATTGAAGATGAACATGCGTCACTTTTTGGAGTCACCAGGGCTCGCTATGGAGGTCATCGGAAATCGGATGGAGCCGAATCGCTTGTCGATACGTCTATTCGTCAACGTCGCGCGAAGTCCGTGCGGCGACGCCGAAGTGACCGAAGTACAGGTGCAGGTGTGACGGAGGTGCAGGGCGATGGCCGGTTTCCGGAGTCTGGCGAGACAGGTGCGAGATACGCGGTGCGATCTGGCGCTACGGCGCTACTCGCTGCGTAAGTGCCTGGAGCGGTTCGCTCCTTACGGGCACAGGGCGACCTGGGACCACTTGTGCTCCCAGGCGGGATTCGGTCCGGAGGACCGGTCCCCCGATCCAGCGCGGCTCGTGGCCGCGTTGGACGAGCTGGAAGAGGCGCGTTCGGTCTGGCTGGCCTATGAGGTCGAGTTCGCCGAGCGGCGCAAGAGGGAAAAGCACGACGGACTGCGCAGGCCGGGCAGTGTGGACGACTGGCACCGGCTGACCTGGGGCGGTTTCGGAGTCGCCTGGTGCGACGACCCACGGGTCCACCCGAACGAACCGATGGCCGAGGTGCTGCGCCGACTGATCTCCGCGCTGGAGCGCGATCCGGGTTCGGAGTGCCCGGCGTGCGGCGGGGAGCGGCTGATCTGGAAGTACGACCTGGCCCATGAACCGTCGTCGGGCCCGGTCTGCACGGACTGCGGCATCGTGGTGCCGCGTCCGGTCCTCACGCCCGAAGCGCTGGCTGCATCACGGCGCGAACGGCGGCTGCTCATGTCCGCCTAGTACGACGGGGGTGCGCCGGGGATGCCGCACCCCCTCCTGCCGACCATGTGTTGCCGACCATGTCCGACGCGGGGTTCGAGGCTTCTCATCCGCCGTTGTCAGTGGTGACTGGCACCATCGAGACATGATCCAGGTGTGTCTGAACGGGCCCCGAGGGGCGGGCGACGGTGCGGCGGTGCCGCTGTCGCCGCAGGCCATGGCCGAGTCCGCCGCCGCCGCGGTCGCGGCGGGCGCCACGGACATCCATGTCCACCCGAAGACCCCTTGCGGGCAGGACAGTCTGTCGCCGCGCGTGCTCGCGCCGGTGCTCGACGCGATACGGGCCCGGGTGTCGGTGCCGGTCGGTGTGACCACGGGCGCCTGGGCGGAACCGGAGACGGCGGCCCGGGTCGAACGCATACGAAGCTGGTCGGCGCTCCCGGCCCTCCCCGACCACGCCTCCGTCAACTGGCAGGAGCCGGGCGCCGAGCAGGTGGCTGCCGCGCTGCTGGAGCGGGGCGTGGGCGTGGAGGCGGGCATCTGGTCAGGCACGGACGGCGCGGCGCGGTTCGCCGCCTCACCGCTCGGGCCGAGGGTGCTGCGCGTGCTGGCGGAGGTGACGGACACCTCGGCGGATACGGCCGAGGAGACCGCGCGTGCTCTCCTGGCCGGCCTGGGCTCGGCGTTCGGCCGTCCGGTGCTGCTGCACGGGGAGGACGGGGGTGCGTGGCCGGTGCTGCGGCTGGCGGGGCGGTTGGGGTTGGCGACGCGCATCGGCCTGGAGGACGCGCTGGTCCTGCCGGACGGTGAACGGGCCCGGTCCAACGCTCAGTTGGTGGCCGAGGGGCTGGTCCAGTACGGGTGGGCCCAGCGTTCGTCGTGAGAGAGGGCGAGGAGTTCGGAGCGAGTCGCGAGGTCGTACTCGCCCGCGACGTGCAGGCGTGCGGCGCCGGGGCCGGAGAGCCAGGCGCGCAGCTCTGCGACGCCGGCGTCCATGGTGTCGTGGTACCACCAGGAGAAGGGTGAGAAGTCGGACACCAGGTCGTAGAGCCAGACATCCGCGCAGTGGGCGAGGTGCACGTCTGCGACCGGGCCGAGGGCCCACCCCTCCAGGAACGGGGTCACCGTCCTGGCGATGGTGACACAGGTGTCGAAGATGTCGTCGATGCCGTACGGCGGCTCGGGGGTCGCAAGGGCGTCCTGCCACCAGGCGTGCAGGAACGCCTGGATCGCGGTGGCCTGCTCGGCCGGCCACGAGCGCCAGTCCACCCGGGACAGCCCGTGCGCCCCATAGGCGATCGAACCCAGGGTGCCGTCGGCCATCGCCCGTGCGGCCTGCGGCAGCAGGCGCCGCATCACAGCCGCGTGGTCGTTGAAGTGGTCGGGCACCTCGAAGAGGTAGTACCGCACCACGTCCACGGGTATCCGCACGTTCGGCGTGCGCAGATACGCGGTCTCCTCGGATGCGTGGCAGTAGCCGCAGCCGGTCTCGTCGGGGCTCGTGAAACCGTCGAAGGCGGTGTCGACACCGGCGAGGGCTGCGTCAAGGGCGGCTGAGGACATGGAGTTCGTCCCGTCAGGACTCCGTGCGCGGCGGCGGACCGCCGACCGAAGATCGCGACGATACCAGCCGCTAATCCGCTCGCTCCAGCCCTTTCCCGCCCGGACAGTTGAGGGCGATGAAACGCCATCCGAGCCCTTGAAGGAGCCCCCCATGTCGACGCTGCGCGTCACAGCCGAAGTGCTGACCGTCCACGAGCATCCGAACGCCGACGCCCTCGAACTGGCCCAGGTGGGCCTGTACCGGGCCGTCGTCGCCAAGGGCGCGTACCGCACCGGTGAGAGCGCCGTGTACATCCCCGAGCAGTCCGTGCTGCCGACCGGGCTGATCGAGGAGCTGGGGCTGACCGGGCGGCTCGCGGGGAGCAAGGCCGACCGGGTCAAGGCGGTGCGGCTGCGGGGTGAGCTGTCGCAGGGGATCGTGTGCCGACCGAAGGCGCTGGCCGACGTGGATCTGGCGCGGGCGGCCCTGGAGGGCACCGACTTCGCCGAGGCGCTCGGGATCACGAAGTGGGTGCCGCCGATCCCGCCCACCATGTCGGGTGAGGTGGAGTCCGCGCCGGACCTGCTGCCGTGGGTCGACATCGAGAACATCCAGCGGTACCCGGACATCTTCACACCGGGTGAGCCGGTGGTGCTGACCGAGAAGCTGCACGGATCGGCGTGCCTGCTGACGTATGTCGCCGACGGGGAGCGTGTGTACGTCTCCTCCAAGGGCTTCGGGGCGAAGTCGCTGGCGCTGAAGGAGGACCCGCGGAATCTGTACTGGCGCGCGGTGCGGGGGCACGGTGTCGCCGAGGCGGCGGCCCGCATCGCCGAGCGGCTCGGGGCGCGACGGGTCGGCATCTTCGGGGAGGTCTTCGGGGCAGGCGTGCAGGACCTGAACTACGGGGCCGACGGGCGACGGGAGACGTTGGGGTACGCCGCTTTCGACGTGTCCGCGGAGATCGACGGGCAGGTGCGGTGGCTGGACGCGGCCGAGGTGCTGGAGAGGGAACTGCCCTTGGTGCCGCGGCTGTTCGAGGGGGCGTTCGACATCGAGCGGGTGCTGGAGGTCGCCACGGGGCGGGAGACGGTCTCGGGGCGGGAGCTGCATCTGCGGGAGGGCGTGGTGATACGGCCGACCGTGGAGCGGTACAGCGCGGTGACCGGGGGGCGGGCGATCGCGAAAGCGGTGAGTCCGGCTTATCTGACGCGGAAGGGCGGCACTGAGTACGAGTGACGCGGGGCCGCTGGCTTGGAGTGGGTGCTGTCGGTTGATCAGACGGCCGGCGGTGGGGCTGAGGTCGGGTTGGGTCGCTCGCCCGCGCTGGCGGGGTGCCGCTCTCCTAGGTCCTGTCGTCAAATTCCCGTCGTCGCCCGAAGGGCGGCCGTGCGGCGTCCGGTGCGTGCTCTCGGCGTGCCGGCCGGGAGCCCGCGTACTGGACGTACTTGGGCTTGCGGCCGGTGCGGCGAGAGCGCGTGCCGGGCGTCGCACGGCAGACGGGAATTTGACGACAGGGCCTAGGGACGGGTGCCGCCCCAGCGGCACGACTGCCCGCAGCTGTGTCGGCATGAGCACCTGCAGGCTGTGCCCCTTGCTAGCCCCCGGCCTGGCCCCGCCTCTCCTTCTGCCGGCCTCCCCCTGGTTCCACCATCAGACGCGACCCCGCCTGGCGTTCGCCGAAGGCGTCGTCCGGGTTGGAGAGGACGCAGGTGTCGAGGGAGAGGCAGCCGCAGCCGATGCAGTCGGTCAAGTGGTCGCGGAGGCGGTTCAGTTGCTTGATGCGTTCGTCGAGTTCCGAGCGCCACGCCTCGGACAGGTGCGCCCAGTCCTCATGCGTGGGGGTGCGTTCCTCGGGGAGTTCGGCGAGGGCCTCGCGGATCGTGGCCAGGGGGATGCCGACGCGTTGCGCTGCCCGGACGAAGGCGACCCGGCGAAGGGTGTCACGGGTGTAGCGGCGCTGGTTGCCGGATGTGCGGCGGCTGGTGATCAGGCCCTTGGACTCGTAGAAGTGCAGGGCGGACACGGCGGCGCCGCTCCGGGCGGCGAGCTGGCCGACCGTGAGCTCGTGGATCTTCTCGGGGATCTGGGGCACCCCCCAAACCTACCTACCCCGTCACAGCCCCGTTCCGTTGACAGGGGCCGCACGCTTTAGCATGCTAAGCAGTTGCTTAGACATGACAGCGACGCGAGAGGCCCAGACATGGCAGAGCCGAGGATCTTCACGTCCGCCGACGACCTGAAGGCGGCGGTGGGCGAGCAGCTGGGGTACACGGACTGGCTGGAGGTCGACCAGAAGCGGGTCGACCTGTTCGCGGAGGCCACCGGCGATCACCAGTGGATCCACGTCGATCCCGAGAAGGCCGCCGCGGGCCCCTTCGGGACCACCATCGCCCACGGCTACCTCACCCTGTCGCTGCTCCCGCTCTTCGGGCCTCAGCTCATCGCGGTCGAAGGCGTGAAGATGGGCGTCAACTACGGGACGAACAAGGTACGTTTCCCCGCCCCGGTCCCGGTCGGCTCACGACTGCGCGCCACCGCCACGATCAGCGGCGTCGAGGACGTCACGGGCGGCGTGCAGGTGAGCGTCGCCTTCACCGTGGAGCGTGAGGGCGGCGACAAGCCGGTGTGCGTCGCCGAGTCGGTGTCCCGCTACTACCTCTGAGCGGGGCGGCGGGCTACTTCGCCCCCACCATCCGCAGCACGAGGTCGGCGTACAGTGCGCCGACCTCGTCCGGCGTCCAGGGGCCGTCGACGCTGAACCAGCGGGCCACGTCGATGCAGAGCGACAGGACGGCGAGGGTCGTGCCCTTCACGTCCAGCACGTCGAAGTCACCGGCGGACACACCGTCCTCGATGATCCCGCGCACCTCGGCATCGCACTGCCGGCGCAGCGCGAGGATCTCGGCGCGGGCGTCCGGACCGAGCGAGTCCAGCTCGTACTGCACGACCCGCGCGGTCGTACGCCCCCCGGCGTGCCAGCGGACGAAGGAGCTCACCGCGTCGGCGAGCCGCTCGGCCGGGGTGCCCTCGCGGTGGGCCGCGGTCCGCAGGATGTCGAGGGCCTTCTCGTGGCCGATCCTGCTGATGCGGTGGAGGAGCTCTTCCTTGGTCTTGTAGTGGATGTAGAGCGCGGCCGGGCTCATGCCGGCGCGGCCCGCGATGTCACGGGTCGTCGTGGCGTGATAGCCACGCTCGGCGAAGGCCTCCACGGCGGCGATCAGCAGCCTCCGGGCCGCGTCGGGCGTGACCTCACCCCACGCCGACGTCTCGTCGCCGGCCGTCTCCTCCGCCGCACTCATCGCTCACTCGCCCCTCTCGCTGACAGAACCTCCACCATACCGCCGATGCTGAGCGAGCGCTTAGCGAGTCGGGCCGGAGGCGGGCGGACGAGGTGAGGGCTTCTCATAGGGGTCGTGCTCGGCGAGCAGCTTCTCCAGTCGCACCTGGTCGACCCGGCTGACGATCTGGCCGGCCTCCTGACGGTCCCGGATGACCTTGGCGAGGGTGAACGCCGAGGTCACCAGGTACAGAACGGCGATCGCGAGGAAGCCGCGCACCCAGGCGTCGGCGTTCAGCTGGTAGACGCCGATGGCGGTGGCGGCCATGGCGACCGCGAAGGAGGCCACGGCCTGCCCGTAGAACGCCGCCGTACTCTGCTGCTTGACCGGTGTGTCACTCATGGGGAACAGGGTCGGTGATGGTGGCGCGAGCCACATCCGCCGAAGTACTCAGACGCGTACTCAGCCGCTCGGCCTGCCGAGGCCGGCTCTCAGAACGCCGAAACGCCCGTCAGCGCCCGCCCGATGACCAGCTTCTGGATCTGGCTCGTGCCCTCGTAGAGGGTCATCACGCGGGCGTCGCGCAGCAGCTTGCCCGCCGGGTACTCGTCGATGTAGCCGTAACCGCCGAAGACCTGGAGGGCGTTGTTGGCGGCGCGCACGGCGGCCTCCGAGGCGAAGAGCTTGGCCTTGGAGGACTCGACGGCGAACGGCAGCCCGCGGTCGATCAGGTCGGCGACCCGCCAGGTCAGCAACCGGGCCGCGTCCACGTCGACGGCGATGTCGCTGATCAGCTCCTGGACCAGCTGGTGCTGGGCGATCGGCTTGCCGAACTGCTCGCGTTCACCGGCGTATCGGACGGCGACGTCCAGGGCGGCCTGGGCTATCCCGACGCATCCTGCCGCCACCGACATCCGCCCCTTGGCCAGGGCCGACATCGCGACCGAGAAGCCCTTGCCCTCCTCCCCCAGCATGGCCGACGCGGGCACACGTACGTCCTGAAGGACCAGCTCCGCGGTGGCCTGGCCGCGCAGGCCGAGCTTGCCGTGGATGGTGCGGCGGGTCAGGCCGGGGGCGCTGGTGGGGACGAGGAAGGCGGAGACGCCCTTGTGGCCGGGCGCGTCGGTGGAGCGGGCGAAGAGCAGGACGACGTCGGCCCAGGTGCCGTTCGTGATGAACATCTTGGTGCCGTTGATGACGTAGTCGTCGCCGTCGCGCACCGCACGCGTGGCGAGGTTGCCCGCGTCGGAGCCGGTGCCGGGCTCGGTGAGGCCGAAGCAGCCGACCAGCTCGCCCGCGGTGAGTCCCGGCAGCCAGCGCCGCCTTTGCTCCTCGCTCCCCCACGCGGCGATCGTCTTGGCGACCAGGCCGAGGGAGACCGACACGATGCCGCGCACCGAGGAGTCACCTCGGCCCAGCTCCTCCGTGACCAGGCAGTACGCGAGATGGTCGCCGCCCGAGCCGCCGTACTCCTCGTCGATGGTCAGGCCCAGGAAGCCGACCTCGCCGAGCTTCTTGACGATCGCGCGGTCGACCTCCTCGGCGCGGTCCCACTCGACGACGTGCGGGGCGATCTCGCGGTCCACGAAGTCCCGGGCGAGCCGTCGGACGGCGGTCTGCTCCTCGCTGAGCTCCAGGTTCATGCCGAGTCACCCCACAGACGGTGGCCACCCGCACGGACGGGCCGCGGGGAGCCGTACACGGAAAGCCGTACATTGAAAGCCGTACATTTAAATTAGCACTGCTAGTTTCCATCCGGCAGCCCTACTATGTGCGCCATGGCCCGACCGCGCAAGCCCCTCCTCAGCTACGACCGGATCGTCGAGACGGCTCGTGAACTCGTGGACGCGGAGGGCCTGTCGGCGGTCTCCACGCGCCGCCTCGCCGCCGAACTGGGCGTGAGCGGGCCGTCCCTCTACAACCACTTCCGCACCAAGGACGAGATCCTGGAGGCGGTCGCCGACTCGGTGAGCGCGCAGGTCGACCTGTCGATGTTCGAGGACGACCGGGACTGGCGGACCGCGCTGCACGACTGGGCGGTCTCCTATCGGGCGGCCCTGCGCGACCACCCGAACATCGTCCCCGTGCTCGCCCAGGGTCCCGGCCGCCGCCCCGCCGGTCTGCGCCTCGCCGACGCCGTCTACGGCGCGATGGTCGCGGCGGGCTGGCCGCCGGCCCAGGCAACGTCCATCGGCGCGCTGATGCGGTACTTCATCATGGGCTCGGCGCTCGGCTCGTTCGCCGGGGGCTTCGTGGACGACGCGAGCGCGTACGACCCCGCCGACTACCCGCACCTCGGGCAGGCCCACCTCCTCGCCGAGCAGCAGGAGAAGATCGACGAGCGGGCCTTCGAGACCGGGCTGACGGCGCTGCTGGACGGGCTGGCGCGGCAGTACGAACAGGTCGGGCGGGCCGGCTAGGCAGCGGCTGGGCACGAGCTCGATATCGGCCGGGAATCCTTCGGCGGGCGCCGAAGTGTCCGTGCCGCATGCTGGGTCGCATGGCCTCCAAGGATCCCCAGGCACCGCAGCTCGCCCGCCTCGCCGCGCTCATCGCCGACGAGACGCGGGCCGCCTGTCTGCTGGCGCTGCTCGACGGGCGGGCGTGGACCGCCGGTGAGCTGGCGCGGCATGCCGGGGTCGCCGCGTCGACGCTGAGCGAGCACCTGGGCAAGCTCGTCGCGGGCGGGCTGCTCGCCGAGGAGCGGCAGGGGCGGCACCGGTACGTGCGGCTGGCCGACGCGCGGGTCGCCCAGCTGGTGGAGGACCTGGCCGCGCAGGTCGCCCCCGGGACGGCCCGCCGGCCCCGGAATCTGCGGGAGTCAAGCGCGGGGTCCGCCATGGCGCGCGGGCGCACCTGCTACGACCATCTCGCCGGGCGGCTCGGTATCGCGGTCACCGACGCGTTGACCGTGCGGGGGCTGTTGCGGCAGGACACGGGGTTTGCGCTCACTGATGCGGGGGTTGGCTGGTTCGGCGCCGTGGGTATCCGTCTCGATCGCAGCGGGCGTCGGCCGCTGGCCCGGGCCTGCCTCGACTGGACTGAACGTCGGCCCCATCTCGCGGGGGTCGCGGGGGCGGCTCTTTGCCGGCATGTGCTGGAAGTGGAGTGGTGTGTGCGGATCGGGTCGGAGCGGGCGGTGAAGGTGACTCCGTCGGGTGAGAGGGCGTTGGGGGAGCTGCTCGGTCTGGATGTGGGGGCGCTGCGGTGAGGTGGGCGGCCATGGGGGTGGTGTGTAGAGGTGTGTGCCGGGTGCGGGTGGGTGGGGGCTTGTCGCGCAGTTCCCCGCGCCCCTGAGTTGGCTGCAGCAGGCGCCGCTCAGCATGTGCCGCACCCCATCATCCCGTCCGAAATCCGCGAGCCCTTGCCCACCCTCCCCTCCTAGCCTCTGGAGCATGATGAACGCCTCCCCCGCCCACCCCACCCACCGTCCCGACCTCCTCGCCGCCGGTGCCGCCACCGTCACCGTCGTGCTGTGGGCCTCCGCCTTCGTGTCGATCCGCAGTGCGGGCGAGGAGTACTCCGCGGGTGCGCTCGCGCTGGGGCGGCTGCTCGTCGGCGCGCTGGTGCTGGGGGTCATCTGTCTGCTCCGGCGCGAGGGGCTGCCCCCTCGGGCCGCCTGGCCCGGGATCGCGATATCGGGGCTGTTGTGGTTCGGGTTCTACAGCGTCGTGCTGAACTGGGGCGAGCAGCAGGTGGACGCCGGTACGGCGGCTCTCGTGGTGAACATCGGGCCCATCCTGATGGCGCTGCTGGCCGCCCGGGTGCTGGGTGATCCGATGCCGCCGCGGCTGCTGGCCGGGATGGCGGTGTCGTTCGCCGGTGCGGTGACCGTGGGGCTGTCGATGTCGGGCGGGGGCGGGTCCTCGGTGCTCGGCGTGGTGCTGTGCCTGCTTGCCGCGGTCGGGTACGCGGGCGGTGCCGTGGCGCAGAAGCCGGCGCTCGGCCACGCGAGCGCGCTCCAGGTGACGACGTTCGGGTGCCTGGTCGGCGCGGTCCTCTGCCTGCCCTTCTCCGGGCAGCTGATCGGCGAGGTGGCCGACGCCTCGCTGTCCGCCACGCTCAACATGGTCTACCTGGGCGTTTTTTCGCTGGCGCTGGCCTTCACGACCTGGGCGTACGCCCTGGCCCGGACGACCGCCGGCCGGATGGGCGCGACCACGTACGCGGTGCCCGCGCTGGTCGTGCTGATGTCCTGGGTGGCGCTGGGCGAGGTGCCGGGGCCGGTCACGCTGGCGGGTGGTGTGGTGTGCCTGGCGGGGGTCGCCGTGTCGCGGTCGCGGGCCGCCCGGGTCGTGGCGGCGACGCCGCAACCCGAGCAGACCCGCGAATCAGCGTGAGTCAGCGTGAACGCGCCCTGTTCGCAAGGACCTTGATGGACAGCAGGGCGATCACCGAGAGGCCGATGATGTAGCCCGAGACCGCCATCGAGGTGCCCGTGGCCTCCAGCAGCAGCACCATGACGAACGGGGCGAGGCCACCGCCCAGCACGGCCGCGATCTGGTAGCCGAGGGAGGCGCCCGTGTAGCGCATCTCGGGCGTGAACAGCTCGGCGAACAGGGCCGCCTGGGGGCCGTACATGATGCTGAGGAAACAGCTGGCGACGAACGTGCCGACGGCCAGCCACAGCAGGGAGCCGGTGTCGATCAGCAGGAACAGCGGGACGGCCCACAGAGCGATGCCGGCCGCGCCGATCGCGTAGATACGGATGCGGCCGACCTTGTCGGAGAGCGCGGCGGCGGCCGGGATCAGCACCAGCTGGGTGAGGCTGATGCAGAGCGAGACGGTGAGGACGGCGCTCTTCTTCATGCCGAGTTCGCGGGTCGTGTAGTCGAGCACGCCGGTGATGATGATGTAGAAGGTCGCCGTGTTCACGGCGAAGGAACCGCCGGCGAGGAGCACCGTACCGAGGTGGTCGCGCAGGATCGTCCGCAGCGGAGAGGACTGCTCGGACTTCTCCTCCTCGGCCAGCTTCTTCTCCGCCTCCCGGAATTCGGGGGTCTCCTCGACGCGCGTGTGGATGTACCAGGCGAGCACGAGGACGAAGAGGCCGACGAGGAACGGCACACGCCAGGCCCACGCCGCGAACTCGGCGTCGGTCGTGAACGCGCCGGCCAGCAGGAAGACGGTGTTGGCGGTCACCACGCCGATGGGGACGCCGAGTTGGACGAAGCTGCCGTAGATACCGCGCTTGCCCTCGGGGGCGTACTCGGTGGCCATCAGCATCGCGCCGCCCCACTGGGCGCCGACGGCGATGCCCTGCAGCACGCGGAAGACGACCAGCAGGATCGGGGCCGCGACGCCGATCGTGTCGTAGGTCGGGAGCAGGCCGATGCCGGTGGTGGCGAGGCCCATGAGGGTGAGCGCCAGGACCAGCATCGGCTTGCGGCCACGCTTGTCGCCGAGCTGGCCCGCGACGATGCCGCCGAGGGGTCGGGCCAGGAAGCCGACGGCGAAGGTGGCGAAGGAGGCGAGTACCCCGGCGGTGGGGCTGCCGGCGGGGAAGTACAGGTCGCCGAGGACCAGTGCCGCGGCGATACCGAAGACGAAGTAGTCGTACCACTCCACGGCTGACGCGAGAGCGGCGGCGGTGGCGACACGGCGGCGGTTGCCGACGGCGGGAGCGGTAGGGGTGAGCGGCTGGGCGGAAGGTGCCGTGTCCATGCGTGCACACTCCGGTGGGTGCGGGGACGGAACGGGGGGTGGCTCGGGTTCCGGGAACGTACTGACCGGACGGTATGGACGTCAACGGGTTGCACAGCAGGAGTTTTGCCTGTACGTGGCACGGATGGCGGGATCCGGGCATGCCTGAAGCCCCGGCCTCGCATGGAGACCGGGGCGTATGGCGGGCAGGGCCGGGGTCTGCCGGAGAATTCCCGCCTGCGTCGCTGCGTCCGGCCCTAGAACACCACCAGCGCCCGGCCGCCCTTGCCCGCCAGCATGTTCTCGAAGGCCGCCGGGATGCCCTCCAGGCCGATCTGCTCCGTCACCAGTGCGCCCAGGTCCAGGCGGCCCGCCCGCACGTGTTCGGCCAGGACGGGCAGGTCGCGGGCCGGGTCGGAGTTGCCGTAGACGCAGCCGGAGAGGGTGCGGCCCCAGTGGAAGATCTCCAGGGCGTTGAAGGTGACCTGCTGGTCCTTGCCGCCGATGCCGACGACCGTGGTGCGGCCGCCGCGGCGGGTGGAGTCCCAGGCCGTGCGGATGGTGGTCGCGCGGCCCACGCACTCGACGGCCACGTCGACGCCCTGCTTGCCGGTGAGGGCTCGGATCTCGCGGGCGGTGTTCTCGGAGGCGACGACGTAGTCCGTGGCGCCGGCCGCCCGGGCCAGCTCCTCCTTCTCCGGGGAGACGTCGACGGCGACGATCTTCGCGGCGCCCGCGATCCGGGCCGACTGGAGGGCGGCCAGGCCCACGCCGCCGACGCCGAACACCGCGACCGTCTCGCCCGACCGGACCCGCGCCGAGTGGTGCACGGCGCCGTAGCCGGTCAGGACGGCGCAGCCGAGCAGGGCGGCGTCGGTGAGCGGGATGCCGTCCGGGAGGGGCAGGACGCAGCCCGTCAACACGACCGTCTCCTCGGCGAACGCGGCGACGTTGAGGCCGGGGTGGAGGTCGGTGCCGGCCGCGGTGCGGGCGTAGACGTCCGCGGCGCCGTTCAGCGCGTTGGCGCACAGCCAGACCTCGCCGAGCCCGCAGGCATGGCAACTTCCGCAGGACGGGGCCCAGTTGAGGACGACATCATCGCCGGGCGAGACATGGGTGACGCCCTCCCCTACGGCCACCACCGTGCCGGCGCCCTCATGGCCGAGGACCGCGGGGACCGGCACCCGCATGGTGCCGTTGGACAGGGACAGGTCGGAGTGGCACACCCCGGCGGCGGCGAGACGGACGCGGACCTGGCCGGGGCCGGGGTCGGGAAGCTCGATGTCCGTGATCTCCAGGGGGGCGCCCACTTCGGGCAGGACGGCGGCGCGAACCACGGATACGCTCCTCAGAATTGCAGGGACTTGGTCTGGAGGTACTCGGTCAGGCCGTGCGCTCCGAGTTCGCGCCCGACGCCCGACTGCTTGTACCCGCCGAAGGGGGCGAGCGGGTTGAAGCGGCCGCCGTTGATGTCGACCTGCCCGGTGTCCATACGGCGCGCGAAGGCCACCGCCTCCGCCTCCTCCCCCGCCCAGACGGCGCCCGCGAGGCCGTAGACCGTGCCGTTGGCGATCCGCAGGGCGTCGGCCTCGTCCTCGTACTTCAGGATCGACAGGACCGGGCCGAAGATCTCCTCCTGCGCGATGGTCATCTCGGGCGTCACGTCGGCGAAGACGGTCGGGCTGACGAAGTAGCCCTGCTCGCGCGGCGCTTCGGGCCCGCCCGCGACGAGGCGCGCACCCTCCGCGACGCCCTTCTCGATGTAGCCGCGCACCCGCGCCCGCTGCTTGGCGTTCACCACCGGTCCGATGCGCTCGCCATACTTCGCGGCGGCGGCCCCGGCCAGCTCCACCGCCTCGTCGTACTGGTCCCGGTGCACCAGCATCCGCGTCCAGGCGCTGCATGTCTGCCCGGAGTTGGACATGACGTTGGCGACGCCGACGTTGACCGCCTTGGCCAGATCGGCGCTCGGCAGGATGACGTTGGCGGACTTGCCGCCCAGCTCCAGCGCGACCTTCTTGATCGCCGCGCCGGCCACGGCGGCGATCTGCCGGCCGACGGCGGTGGAGCCGGTGAAGGAGACCAGGTCGACGCCCGGGTGCTCGGCGAGCGCCTGCCCCGCGACCGGGCCGAGGCCGGTGACCAGGTTGAAGACGCCCGCGGGAACGCCGGCCTCGTGCACCGCCTCGGCGAAGAGCTGGGCGACCAGCGGCGTGTCCTCGGCCGGCTTCAGTACGACCGTGCAGCCTGCCGCCAGCGCCGGGGCGGCCTTGGCGACGATCTGGTGGAGCGGGTAGTTCCAGGGCGTGATCGCACCGACCACGCCGATGGGCTCGTGGTGGACGACCGAGGTGCCGACCTTCTCCTCGAAGGCGTAGGTCGCCGCCAGCTCGGCGTACGAGCCCGCGACCGCGATCGGCACGCCCGCGTGGACCGACTGGGAGAGCTTCAGCGGCGAGCCGAGTTCGGCGGTGACGGTCTCGGCGATCTCGTCCCCCCGGGCCACCAGGATGTCCCGCAGGGCGGCCAGCCGCGCGGCCCGTTCGGCGGGCGGGGTCGCGGCCCAGCCCGGGAGGGCGGCGCGGGCGGCCCGTACGGCGGTGTCGACGTCGGCGGCGGTGCCGGCCGGGACCCGGCCGATGACCTGCTCGTCGGCCGGGTTCACCACCTCGATCACAGCCCCGCCGGCCGCGGGGCGCCAGGCGCCGTCGATGTACATGCCGTCGTGTGCCTTCATCGCGCTTCCTCCCGGGCGGGCCGCTCGTCGACCGGCCGCCGTGTTCGTGTCCGGCTCACAAACTAGCGGCGATAGTTTTAGCGCGCCAGACACCCATGGGCCCGGCCGGCCCCCATGACATCAGAAGTCGACGCGCGCCTCGTCGTCCACCCTCCCCACGGCCTCCTGCCCGAAGGCCTTCTCGTAGGCGCGGCGGATCTCCTCGATCTTGCGGTCACTGGCCTGCGCCTGCCCCTGCGGGTAGAGCAGGATCAGCTCGTACGACCGCTCCTTCTCGATCGTCCCGCTCGCGTCCCGCCACTGTCCGCGCCCCGCCTGGACCGTGAGCCCGTCCGGGAAGTCCGGGGTGACCTCCTTGTCGACGAACGCCATGAACTGCTTGTCGGTGACGGCCGGGCCGCCGTCCGGGCGCGCGGTGCCGAAGAACAACTGGGTCTCGATGTACGGCTCTCCCCGTGCGGGGGCCGAGGAGGCGGCCGGCGCCGCGGAGGTGTCGTCGTCGAGGGTGGCGTACGCGGTCGGCGCGCCGACGGCCAGGAGGAGGCCGACGGCGGTGAGGACGGCCCGGGTTCGGGTGAAGTGCACGTTCATGGCCCCATAGTTAGCCATATCAGGCGGACTTCACTCCTCAAGATCGGGCAGTCGGGCCGGGGCCGGGCAGATGCGGTCGCCGTGCTGGTCGAAGACGAACAGGTGGGCGAGGTCGACGAGGAGCGGGACGTGCATACCGTGCCGGAGCTCGAAGTCGGGGGTGGTGCGGACGATGAGGTCGCCGGGGAGGCGCCCCTCGGGCGGTGCCTGATCGGGCCCGGCGTCGGCCGGTTCGTCGAGCGCCACCACCGGGCCGGCGCGCAGGGCGCCCGCGCGTTCCCTGAGGCGTTCCAGGACCGTGCCGTCCCGGCGGCTCCCCCGGCGGCTCCGCGACGGGCGGACCGCCGGACGCGGCGCTTCGAGGTCGGGCACGACGGCGGAACGGGAGCCGGTGTTGAAGTGGACGAGGACCTCGTGGCCCTGGAACTCCACATGCTCGACCAGGCCGGTGATGTGCACCTCGCCGGGGCGGGCCGCGCTGCGCTCGGCGATCCGGACCGCCTCCGAGCGCAGCCCCACGATGACCTCGCGGCCCTGCTGCACGCGGAGCAACTGGTGGTCCAGGCACAGGGGTTCGGGCAGCCGCAGGTACTGCTTGCCGAGGCTGATGGTCATCGCGCCGTCCAGCGGGGCGCGTACGACGCCGCGCAGGAGGTTGATGCGCGGAGTGCCGATGAAGGCGGCGACGAAGATGTTGCGGGGCAGGGCGTACACCGAGCGCGGGGTGCCGACCTGCTGGAGGACACCGCCGCGCAGGACGGCGACCCGGTCGCCGAGCGACATCGCCTCGGCCTGGTCGTGGGTGACGTACAACGTGGTCACCCCCAACTTCCGCGTGAGGCCGGAGATTTCGGCGCGCAGGTGGTTGCGGAGCTTGGCGTCGAGGTTGGACAGCGGCTCGTCCATCAGGAACGCGGAGGGGTGCCGGGCGATGGCCCGGCCCATGGCGACGCGCTGGCGTTCGCCGCCGGAGAGCTGCGCCGGGAAGCGGTCGAGGAGGTCCTCGATGCCCAGCATGCGGGCGGTGGCGTCCACCCGGGGGCGCGGGTCCGCGCCGGGCGACTCGATGCGCAGCGGGAAACCGATGTTGTCGCGGCCGGTCATGCTCGGATAGAGGGCGAAGTTCTGGAAGACCATCGCCATCTGACGATCGGCGGGCAGCAGGTCGTTGGCCCACTCGCCGTCCAGCAACAGCTCGCCCTCGTCGATCTCCTCAAGGCCGGCGATCATTCTGAGCACGGTGGATTTGCCACAGCCCGACGGCCCGAGGAGGACGAGGAACTCGCCGGGCTCGATGTCCAGCGAGAGCCGGTCCACGACGGGCACACCTCGCGTGTAGGACTTGCTGACGTCGTGCAAGGAGATGGCGCGTGTCATGACTGCTGCCCCCGGGGGCTGTTCGGAGCGCCGCTGCTCCGTGTCTCGAGGGCCCCGCGCGGGTCGTACGGGGCCTGTGAGTCACGGAAGTTAACGGAATGTGCCCGGCCGGGGAAGGGGTCGGTCAGTTCGTCTCGGTCATCGGTCACTTCCTGGCGGTCATCGGTCACTTCGTCGCGGTCAGATGGGCGAAGACCACCACGTTGCTGGTGTAGCCGGTCTGCCGGTCGAAGAGGCCGCCACAGGTGAGCACGCGCAGTTCCGGGCGCCGGCTCGGGCCGTACACCTCCTTGTCGGGGAAGCTCGCCTTGTCGTACACCTTCACCCGGTCCACCGTGTAGACGGCGGTACGGCCGTCCTCGCGCCGCGCCTCGATCTTCTTGCCGCGCTTCACCGAGGCGAGCCCGGCGAAGACCGCGGAGCCGGTCGTGGTGTCGCGGTGGCCCACCGCGATCGCGACGCCCGGCTCACCGGGTGTGGGACCGCCCCGGTACCAGCCGATGAGCTTCGGGTCGTCGACCGGCGGCGTCTCCAACTCCCGGGCCGCGGTGAGCCCGAGGCCCATGACCGGGGCGTCGATGCCCAGGGACGGGATACGGACGGACGTCGGCCGGGACCTCGGCAGCGGGCGGGGCGGGGGTGTGGGCTCGGCCGCCGCCACGGCGTGCCGGCCGTCGGGGCCTGTCGGCGCGGTCGCGTCACCGTGCCCCTCGCACTGGACCACCACCGTCACCAGGACGGCCGTCAGAGCGGCCGTCCTCGCCAGGCGGTAGGCGCGGGTCCGGTACCAGGGCCTTCTCTTGCGTCTACGCGGCACCATGGGGCTGCCGGCGGGTCCTGCGGACGTACACGGTGCCGCCGACGGCTACCAGGCCCACCAGACCGGCGCCCGCCACCGGCGCGTACGCGGCCACGGTGTCGCCGAGCCCGCCACCGCCCGCGTGCACTCCGCCTCGCGGGCCGTCGTCGTCGCCACGGCCCCATCCTTCTTCACCGCGGTCGCCGCGATCGCCGCGGTCGCCGCCTTCGCCGCCCCGCTCGTTGTCCTCGATCTGCCCGCGCGGGCCGCCGTCCCCATCGCCCCTGCCGCCTTCCCGCCGGTCGTCGTCATTGCACCTGACCCGGAAGACCTTCTCCTTCGGAGGGATGCCCGTCACGACCCAGGTGAGGGTGTACTGCCCGTCCGCCAGCCCCAGCACCTCGGTGTGACCGGCGCCGCCTGCCAGTTGGATGGCGCCGGTGACGGTGGCGCCGGCGGGTAGCGGAGGCCGCGGCGTGATGGTGTACCCGATCGACGCGAGGATGTCGAAGTTGACGGCGTCGAGGTAGAACCGGCAGACCACCGGGTCGTCCTTCGGAACCCCGTAGGGCACGCCCTCGCGGTGGATCCTGATGTCGCCGTTCTCCCCCTGGGCCGACGCGGTCGGTGCCGCCACCCACGACACACCCGCCACGGCGAGGGCGGTGAGGACGACTGTGGCGCCCGCACGGGCGCGGAGGGTACGTGAGGGTGTCAGGGTGGGCATACACGCTCCTCGGATTCAGACGATTTTCATACAAATCGTTCTTTCGCCTGACTCTCCTTCACGTGCACCACGACGCGCCGCACGACATCCGGCGCGTCGTCAAATATCGCTCGTCCGGCGCAGTCCCGAGCCCTTCGGCCGCTCCCGCTTGGCCGAACCGGGCCCTTCCGGCCGCTTCGGCGTGCGCACCGCCACCCCCGCCGACAGCAGCAACAACGCCGCGAGCATCACGAACGGCGCAGCCACCCCCGCCACGCCCGCGACCAGTCCCGCCGACGCGGGAGCCGCGACCTGGCCGAGACGGTTGCCGGTCAGCCGCAGGGCGAGGGCGGTGGAGCGGGCGCCCTCGGGGGCCGCCTGGACGACCGTCGTCATGGACAGCGGCTGGCCGACGCCGAGGCAGAAGCCGAGCACCGCCAGCATCAGGGCCAGCGCCCACACCGGCACCGGCAGCGCGATCCCGGCACACAGCAGGGCCGCCAGCAGACACGTCACGGTCAGCAGCAGGGTGCGGCCGAGCAGCCGCAGCAACGGCGTCAGGACCAGTCGGCAGGCGATGGTGGCCGCCGCGCGCAGGCTCAGCAGGAGGCCGATGACGGACGGCGCGATGCCCCGGTGCTCGCCGACCACCGGGAGGTAGGCGGTGAGGATGTCGGTCGCGGACAGCACGGCGAGGCTGATGAAGATGCCGGCCGGCACGCCCCGGGCACGCAGGATGCTCCGCACCGGGGCCCGTTCACCTTGTTCCTCGCGGGACTTGGCCGTCGTAGGGCGCTCTATGCGCCACAGCGAGGTGAGCGCGACCGCGCCGCCCGCACCCGCCACCAGCAGGGCGAGAGCGCTGGTCCCCGCCATGTCCCGGCCGCCGATCAGCGCACCCGCGGCGATCGGGCCGACCAGCTGGCCGAGGGAGGCGCCGATGGTGAAGTGGCCGAAGTTGCGGTCCTGTTCGTGCGGGGCGGACTGGCGAGCGACGAGCGACTGGGCGCCGATGACGAAGCAGAGGTGGCCGAGGCCCATCACCCCGCTCCAGACGGCCATCGCCCAGAGGGAGTCCGCGATGCCGCTCATGGCGCAGCCGCCGGAGATGAGGACGACTCCGACGGGCAGCAGCGGTGCGCACCGGCCATGGTCGGTACGCCGGCCCAGCGGGACGGCGGCGAACAGCGGGAGCAGGGCGTACACCCCCGCGATCACGCCGATCGCCCGCTCGTCCGCCCCCAACGCGAGCGCCCGGTAGGAGACGGCGGGCCGGGCCATCGACACGGCCCCCTGCGCGAAGCTGAAGGCGATGACGAGGCGGAGCAGCCAGCCGCGGTTCCCACCGGGCGCTATCAACGGGTCCTCCTGGAGCGGTACTTGACGATCAGATGATGCCGAACAGCATCCCCGCCGCGAGGATGATGAGGCAGGTGAGCGCCGCCCACTTCACCACGAACTTGGTGTGGTCGCCGAACTCGACCTTGGCCATGCCGACCAGGACGTACACGGCCGGGACGAGCGGGCTCGACATGTGCAGCGGCTGGCCGACCAGGGAGGCACGGGCCATCTCCAGCGGGGTGACGCCGTGCGCGGCGCCCGCCTCGGCGAGGACGGGGAGGACACCGAAGTAGAAGCCGTCGTTCGACATGAAGTAGGTGAGCGGGAGGCTCAGGATGCCGGTGACCAGGGCCATGTGCGGGCCCATGCCCTCAGGGATGACGTCCACCATCCACCTGGCCATGTGGTCCACCATGCCGGTGCCCTGCAGGACGCCGGTGAAGACGGCGGCGGCGAAGACCATGCCGGAGACGTTGAGGACGTTGTCGGCGTGGGCGGCGAGGCGGGCCTTCTGGTCCGGGATGTGCGGGAAGTTCACGGTGAGGGCGAGCGCGGCACCGAGCAGGAACAGCACCGGGATCGGCAGCCACTCCATGATCATGCAGGTGAGCAGGGTGACCGTGAGCAGGGCGTTGAACCAGTAGAGCTTGGGGCGCAGGGTGGCGCGGTTCGGGTCGAGGACCTGGAAGTGCTCCTCGTCCTCGTCCTCGTCCTCCGCGTCGGTGCCGGAGCCGGCGCCGCCGGTGGCCTTGTCCGTGCCGGACGCGCCGGACGCACCGGACGCACCGGAACCGGCGCCGACCAGAACCGTCTCGGACTCCTTCTCCTCGACCTTCTCCTCGGCCAGGACCTCGCCCAGCGTCAGCACGCCCAGGCGCTTGCGCTCGCGCAGACCCAGGAAGTACGAGAGGACGAAGACGCCCAGCAGGCCGACGAGCAGGGCCGGGATCATCGGGACGAAGATGTCGCTGGCGTCGAGCTTGAGCGCGGTGGCGGCGCGGGCGGTCGGGCCGCCCCACGGCAGGGTGTTCATCACGCCGTTGGCCATGGCGGCCACACCGGTCATCACGACCAGGCTCATCTTCAGGCGCTTGTACAGCGGGTACATCGCCGAGACCGTGATCATGAAGGTGGTCGAGCCGTCGCCGTCGAGCGAGACGATCGCGGCGAGGATCGCCGTGCCGACGACGATCCGCATCGGGTCGGCCTTGGCGAACTTCAGGATCCCGCGCACGATCGGGTCGAAGAGACCGACATCGATCATCACACCGAAGTAGACGATCGCGAACATCAGCATCGCCGCCGTGGGGGCGAGACTGGTGACACCTTCGATGACGTAGTCACCGAGCTTGGCGCCCTTCCCGACGAACACGCAGAACAGTGCCGGGATCAGCACGAGCGCCGCGATCGGCGACATCTTTTTCATCATGATCAGGACCAGGAAGGTCGCGATCATGGCGAAGCCAAGGATGGTCAGCATGAGTGGATACCTAACGTTCGCCCTTGAACGACCCACCAGGGCCGGCGGTGGGATGACGTTAGGTCCCGTCGAGCAGCGTTAACAAGACGTTGACATGCGAGCAATAAGCGCAAAACTCCAGGTCAGCGCTTTGCTCAGGTCAGAGCCGTGATCTTTTCGGCCACTGGGACCACCTCGACGGGCACCCCGTTGAGTACCGCGTTGCCCGACAGCGGGTCGAGGAGGCTGCCGTCGAGGAGCTGGTTGACGTTGACACCGGGGTCGGCGGCGGCGTGGCCGAGACGGGTGCCGGGGCGGTCGTGCCCCCAGCCGTGCGGCAGGCTCACCACGCCGGGGCGCACGCCGTCGGTGACCTCGGCGGGTGCGGTCACTTCGCCCCCAGCGCCCTTCAGGCGTACAGCCGCCCCGTCCCGTACGCCGAGCCGTTCGGCGTCGTCGGGGTGGATGTGCAGGGTGCAGCGGTTGGTGCCGCCGGTGAGGGCGGGGACGTTGTGCATCCAGCTGTTGTTGGAGCGCAGATGGCGGCGGCCGACGAGGACGAGCCCTTCGGGGCGCTCGTGCAGGGCCTGCCTGAGCCGGGGAAGATCGTCCGCGATCGGCGGCGGCAGCAGCTCGACCTTGCCACTGGCCGTCTTCAGCGGCTGCGGCAGCCGGGAGCGGAGCGGGCCGAGGTCGATGCCGTGCGGATGCGCCAGCAGCTTCTCCAGGCCCAGACCGTCCGGCCGTACGCCGAAGCCGTCGCCGTAGGGGCCGAGGCGCAGCATCATGTCGAGCCGGCGCTCGGGGCCGGTGTCGCCGGTGAGCTGTGCGGCGAGTTCCTTGGGGTCACGACCGCACACCGGGGAGTGCGCTTCCTTCACCGCCTTGCCGAGGGTCTGCCCGATGACCAGGTCGTCGACGGCCGACGGATCGGCGCCGTGCATGCCGGTCGCGGCGAGGATCAGCCGGGCCAGGATCTCGGTCTCGGCCATGCGGCCGGGCTCCAGCGGGACGGCGGGCCTGTTGTAGCGGACCTGGTTGCGGACGGCGAGGGTGTTGAAGGCGAAGTCGTGGTGCGGGCTCTGCGAGGGCGGGGGCGGCGGCAGCACGACGTGGGCGTGGCGCGAGGTCTCGTTGAGGTACGGGTCGACGCTGACCATGAAGTCGAGCGAGTCGAGGGCCTTGTCGAGCCGGTCGCCGTCGGGCACGGACAGGACGGGGTTGGCGGCGACGGCGATGACGGCCCGGATCGGCTCGCCCTCCTCGGTCGCGGTGTCGATCTCCTCGGCGAGCGCGGAGATGGGCAGCTCGCCCTTGGCCTCGGGGTGCCGGCTGACCCTGGAGTGCCAGCGCCCGAGCGCGAAGCCGTGGCCGGGCCCCGCGGGCCGGGGTGTCCTGTCGGTGGCCGCCTGCGGGAAGAGGGCGCCGCCGGGACGGTCGAGGTTGCCGGTCAGGATGTTGAGTACGTCGACCAGCCAGCTGGCGAGGGTGCCGTGCGGGACGGTGCAGCTGCCGATGCGGGCGTAGACGGCGGCGGTCGGCGCGGCGGCGAGTTCGCGGGCGAGGGTGCGGATCAGGTCGGCCTCGATGTCACAGGCCTCGGCGACCGCCTCGGGGGTGAAGTCCCGTACCGCGTCCGGGAGTTCGTCCAGGCCCTGGAGATGCTCGGTCAGCTCGCCCGGCTCCACGAGGCCTTCCTCGAAGAGGACGTACGCCATCGCGGCCAGCAGCAGCGCGTCGGTGCCGGGGCGGATCGCGAGGTGCCGGTCGGCGAGCTTGGCGGTGCGGGTGCGGCGCGGGTCGATGACGGTGAGGGTGCCGCCGCGGGCCTTCAGCGCCTTGAGCTTGCCCGGGAAGTCGGGCGCGGTGCACAGGCTGCCGTTGGACTCCAGCGGGTTGGCGCCGATCAGCAGCAGGTGGTCCGTGTGGTCGAGGTCGGGGACGGGGATCGCGTTGGCGTCGCCGTAGAGCAGTCCGCTGGAGACGTGCTTGGGCATCTGGTCGACGGTGGACGCGGTGAAGAGGCTGCGGGTGCGCAGCCCGGCGAGCAGGACCGTCGGGTAGAGGGCGCCGGCCATGGTGTGCACGTTCGGATTGCCGAGCACGATGCCCACCGAGTTCGGCCCGTACCGCTCGACCACCGGGCGGATACCGGCGGCCACCGCGTCGAAGGCCTCCTCCCAGGTGGCCTCGCGCAGCTCGCCGTCCTTGCGCACCAGGGGCGAGCGCAGCCGGTCGGGATCGCCGTCGACGGCACCGAAGGATGCGCCCTTGGGGCAGATGAACCCCTTGCTGAACACGTCGTCACGGTCGCCGCGGGCGCCGGTGACCTCGGTTCCCTCAATGGTGAGGGTCAGGCCACAGGTGGCCTCGCACAGGGGGCAGATACGCAGTGCGGTGCGGGACACGGGTCCTCCCGGGGTGGCGGCAGCGATGACGCGCGGACTCCCGACCGAGCATACCGACCGGTATGCACGGAGGGGAGGCCCCGGAGGGGTGAGGTCGGAAATTCGCCTGCGGTCAGTCCAGCACCCGCGCCAGATACGCCCGCAGCATCTCCCGCGCTTCCTCGATGATCCGCTCGTCACCCTCCGGCGCCATCCGGAAGGCGAGGTGCACCAGGGTGTCGGCGGTCTCGACGGCGATGAGGAAAGTGCGCCGCAGATCGCCGTCCGGCTCGCGGCCGAGGTAGCCGGAGAGCAGTTCGGTGAGGCGGTCGGCGACACGGTGGTTGGGTTCGCTGCGGGTGCCGACCGGGATCTGGTTGCCGAAGTCGACCAGGGAGAAGCCGGGCGCGGTGCGCTTCATGGCGAGGTACTCGTCGAGTACGACGTCCATGGCCGCGCGCCAGCCGCCGTCGCCGGTCCCCTTGAGGCACTCGGTGACACGGGCGGTGTAGCGCTCGAGGTTGCGCTGGGCGAGGGCGTCGGCCATCTGCCGCTTGTTGCCGAAGAAGCGGTAGACCGAGCCGATGGGGACGCCGGCACGCTGGGCGACGGCCCGGGTGCTCAGGTCGTCGTAGCCGACCTCGTCGAGGAGGTCGGCGCAGGCGTCGAGGATCCGGGTGAGCCGTTCGGCACTGCGCCGCTGCACGGGCGCCCGGCGAAGCGATGCGGGGTGGGGCACGGGGTTCATGATGCCCCTCCGGCTCGATCCGGTGAACCTCGCCCCCCGGTACGGGTGTGAGCGCCCGGCGCACTCAGTGCCGCATCGGACGGTTTCGACGTCGATGTCGGCATCGATGTCGGCGTCGCTGTCGATGTCGGCATCGATGTCGGCGTCGATGTCGGCGTCGCGGTCACCTCCGCCTCCGATGCCGTCAGGGCTGCCGTGCGCTCGACGGGGTCGCCGTCCACCGCCCACGCCGTGCCGTCGTCGGCGTACAACCGGACGGTGACCTGGTGCGTGCCGCGCGGGACGAGGTCGGAGGCGAGGCGGTACCCGGGGGTGCGCAGCCTGGTGACGAGCCGGCCGTCCACGAAGAGGTACGCCAGCCCGCGGCCGGCCACCGCCCGCGTCTGCGCCCCCGCGGGCGAGAGGCGGAAGTCGCGCAGGGTCAGCCGTACGTCCCAGCCGCCGTCGGCGTGCGGGTCCGGCTGCACCTCTATGCCGACATCGGGGGCGTCACCCTCGGCCACCTCGCGTAAGTGCCGCCCCTCGTCGTCGGTGTCGTCGAGGACCTTGCCCACCGGGGAGGGCGACACCCCGTTCGCCTCCCCGTTCTCCCCCTGTTCCCGCGCAGCACCGGAGCCGCAGCCCACGGTCCCGGTCAGCAGCAGGACACAGACCGCGAGCGGGGCGAGAAGGGTCCGCATCCACGACATGCCCGGGAGACTAGAACACCCTTCCGACAGCCGGATCCCCCTTGAGTCTGGTTGGCATCCGGATCAGGTCGTACCTCCAGAGGAGGACGGCCCGGCCTCTTGCGCCGGCGAAACCGCAATCCTACGGTGATGCATAGGAATCAGATCTCTAGGGAGCGATCATGAGCGGGGACGCGCGGAAGACCGCGGAAGGGCTGACCTACCTCTCCGGTTTCGGCAACGAGCACAGCTCGGAGGCGGTGCCCGGCGCCCTTCCCGAGGGCCGCAACTCACCCCAGCGCGCCCCGCTGGGCCTGTACGCGGAGCAGCTGAGCGGTACGGCGTTCACCGAGCCCCGGGCGCACAACCGCCGCTCGTGGCTGTACCGCATCCGCCCGTCGGCCGCCCACCCGGCGTTCACGCGCACGGACAACGGCGCGATCCGTACGGCCCCCTTCACGGAGTCGGTACCCGACCCGAACCGCCTGCGCTGGAACCCCCGGCCCGAGCCCGCACCCGGCACCGACTTCCTCACCGGCCTGTGGACCCTGGGCGGCAACGGAGACGCGACCCAGCGCACCGGTATGGCCGTGCACCTGTACCACGCCAACTCCTCGATGGACCGCGTCTTCAGCGACGCCGACGGCGAGCTGCTGATCGTGCCGGAGCACGGCGGACTGCTGCTGCGCACGGAATTCGGGCTGCTGCATGTGGAGCCGGGACATGTGGCACTGGTCCCGCGTGGGGTGCGCTTCCGTGTGGAGCTGCTGGATGCCTCTGCCCGGGGTTATGTGTGCGAGAACTATGGGGCGCCCTTCCATCTCCCCGACCTCGGCCCGATCGGCGCCAACGGCCTTGCGAACGCCCGGGACTTCATGGCGCCGGTGGCGGCGTACGAGGAGGTCGAGGGCCCGGTGGAGGTGGTGAACAAGTTCTGCGGCAACCTCTGGACGGCCACCTACGACCACTCACCGCTCGATGTGGTCGCCTGGCACGGCAACCATGTGCCGTACGTCTACGACCTGCGCCGTTTCAATGTGATCGGCACCATCTCCTACGACCACCCCGACCCGTCGATCTTCACGGTGCTGACGTCCCCGTCGGACACCCCGGGCCTCGCGGGCGTCGACTTCGTCGTGTTCGCCCCGCGCTGGCTGGTGGGCGAGGACACCTTCCGGCCGCCGTACTTCCACCGGAACGTGATGAGCGAGTACATGGGCCTGATCGAGGGCGCGTACGACGCCAAGGCGGAGGGCTTTGTGCCGGGCGGCGGCTCGCTGCACAACATGATGTCGGCGCACGGCCCGGACCGCGAGACGTTCGACCGGGCGAGCGCCGCCGAGCTGAAGCCGCAGCGGATCGACGACGGGCTTGCGTTCATGTTCGAGACGCGCTGGCCGGTGACGCTCACACCACAGGCGGCGCAGGCCGACCACCTGCAGCAGCGCTACGACGACGTGTGGCAGGGCCTGGAGCGGCACTTCCGCCCCTTGCAGTAAAGATCCCCCTACCGGTACGGATGGCCCCGTGACCTCCTTCGCCCCGGACTCGATCGTCCTGAACCGCAAGCTGCCGCTCTGGTACCAGGTGTCGCAGTCGCTGCGCGCCTCGATACTGGGCCGCCGCCCGCAGGACCCGCTGCGGCTGCCCACCGAGGAGCGGCTGGCCGAGCACTACGGCGTGAGCGTGCTGACCATGCGGCAGGCGCTGAAGGAGCTGGAGGACGAAGGGCTGATCACACGCCATCGAAGGCGCGGCACGTTCATCGAGCCGGACGCCCTCCGGGGCGCCCCCGTGCGGCTGCTCGGCTCGGTGGACGCGATCGTGGCCCAGCAGTCCGGCATGGCGACCGAGCTGCTGGACCACGGCAAGGGGCAGGTGCCGGGCGAACTCGCCGAGTACTTCCCGGACATCGACGAGGTGGCGACGTACCACCGCCTGCGCAGCGACGAGAAGACCGGCGAGCCCACCAACCACGCCCGCAACTACGTCCGCCCCGAACTGGCCGCGCGCATCGACCTGGACGACCTCGTCCGCTGGCCGATGACCAAGGTGCTGCGGGACGCCGTCGGGGCGGACATCAGCCGCATCACGGACACCGTGGAAGCGCGGCTGGCCGACCCGGAGACGGCGAGGCTGCTCCAAGTCCCGCTGCTGAGCCCGATCCTGCACTACACGGGCGTGACGTACGACGGACAGGGGCGCGTGCTGGACGCGGCGGTCATCCACTACCGGGGCGACCGCTTCTCCTTCACGGTGACCCTCGAAGCCACCTGACCCGTGTGTCGTAGACAGGTCGTACGATGCCCAGCGTGACGCACGACGACGCTCCGCTGCTGGCGGACCTCATGCCGTGGTCCGTCGCACCGCCGCGGCTCGGCCGGGGGTGGCCGACGGGCCCCGACGCGGCATCCCTGAAAGCCCGCTGGGACGCCTTCGTGAAGGCCGAGGGCCCGGACCGGGAGGCCCTGCTGGAGCCGACCCGCTCCCGCACCCTGCACTCGGCGGTCGGTCAGCTGCCCGGCCACTCCGCGGGCACGGAGAAGCTGCTGCGCGCCGCGGGCCCCTGCCCGGAGCCGGTACGCGTCCTGCGCGCCCCCTTCGACGAGCAGTGGCTGATCCCCGACCACCGTCTGATCGACGCGGCCAGGCCCGAACTGTGGCGGGTGGCGGACGAACACCAGATCTTCGTCGTGGAGGCCCCCGACTCCCCCCTGCTGGCGACCTCCCTGCTCCCCCTGCTCCGCCCGGGCCGCATCCGCCCCCTCCACCGCCGACCCGACGGCACGGAACCCAACCTGGCCCCGGGCCTGCTGAACCACCTGGCCTCCCGACTGGGCCACTCCCCCGCACCCGCGGACGTCGCCGCCTGGATCCTGGCAGCCGCCCGCCCCGACCTCACGGTCCCCCTCACGAGGGACCCCGAACTCTGGTCGCAGGGCGTCGAGTTGGGCCACCGTCTGCTCTGGCTGATGCGCCGCAACGGCGACCGCCCCAAACTGCCGGGCGGCCGCCGCCCCTATGTCCGGGCACCGCTCCCCTCCCGCCCCCTCAACCTCCACTACGACCGTGACGGGGAGACCCTGGAGCTGGACGAGGGCCGCATCTCCCCGGTGCCACCGGCGGCATGGGACTTCGAGGTGGCCGGAGTACGCGTCCTGGAACAGTGGTTCACGACCCGCACGACACCCCCCGAGCCGGGCACGCTGTCCGCGATCCGCCCGGCGACGTGGCCACAGGCGTGGACGTCGGAGCTGCTGGAGCTGATCACGGTGCTGGCGCTGATGGCGGAACTGGGGCCGCAGCAGAAGGAGTTGTCCGTGGCAGCGCCGATCACGGCGTCGGAGTTGAAGCAGGCAGGCGTCCTTCCCGTACTGGACGCGGCACGCCGCCCGGCATCGGTCTTGGACCACCACGAGGAAGGCCCAGAAGGCCAGTTCGCGCTGCTCTGACCAACCTAAGGGGCGCGGGGCTGTGTCGATATGCGGCTCCGCAGCGTGGGCGCGAGCGGCCCCCACCGGCCCGCAGCCGCAAACGCACCTCACCCCCGCGGCGAAAACGCATCCAGGATCCGACTGAGCATCAACTCGAACGCCCCCTCCAGATCAATCGGCCCCTGATCCTCCGCGAACGACGCGGCCAGCCGCGGATAGGCCCCCGTGGCCACCTGACTCCCGAGATAGGCGATCCGCACCGCGTTCTCCTCCTCCGCCGACCACGGCAACGACCGCGTCCGCTCCGCGCCGGCCAGCTCCGTCGCGACGTACGACGTCACACACCCGTTCAGCATCCCGACGAGCTGCATCTTCATGCCGTACGCCGCCTCCAACGGATCCAGGCACGCCAGACAGTGCTCCAGATACCGCAGGGCGTTCGGAGAGAAGCCGTAGACCGGTGACATCAGCCGCGTCAGCCACGGGTGCCGGTGCATCAGCGCCCGCGTCTGCTGAGCGACCCGCCGCATGTCCGCCCGCCAGTCCCCCGACGGCTCCCACACCTCGTGCTCCCCGCTGACGGCGTCCACCATCAGCTCGTACAGGTCCTCCTTGCGGGGGACGTAGTTGTACAGCGACATGGTCCCGCAGCCCAGCTCGCCGGCGACATGCCGCATGGAGACCGCCTCAAGGCCTCCGGCATCCGCCAGCCGCACGGCCACAGCCGCGATGTCGGCCCGGGTGAACGCCGGTTTCGGCCCGCGCCCCGTCCGTTCGGGTCGCGCCCAGATCACTCCGGGTTCGGCCGTCTTGCCCGCCATGGATCATCACCTCGGCCTCCATCCTAGTTACGTACACCGTACGTAGTGCGCTATGGTCTAGCCATGACTTCTACGTACGCTGTACTTAGTGAAGGCCTGGAGAAGCGGTTCGGTGAGGTCCACGCCCTGCGCGGGTTCGATCTGGCCGTCGCGCAGGGCACCGTCTGCGGCCTCCTCGGACCCAACGGCGCCGGCAAGACCACGGCCATACGGCTCCTCACCACGCTCCTGCGCCCGGACGCCGGCTCGGCCCGTGTCGCCGGGCACGACCTGCTCCGGGACCCGGCGGCCGTCCGCCGCCACATCGGCGTCACCGGCCAGTACGCCTCGGTCGACGGCGACCTCACCGGCCGCGAGAACCTCCGGCTGTTCGCCCGGCTGCACCGGGTGCGCGGGCCGGCCGAGCGGGCCGACGAGCTCCTGAAGCGCCTGGGACTGACCGAGGCGGCCGACCGGGCGGCGTCCACGTACTCGGGCGGGATGCGGCGCCGCCTCGACCTGGCGGCGAGTCTCGTCCGCCGCCCCGACGTGCTGTTCCTCGACGAGCCCACGACCGGCCTGGACCCCGCCAGCCGCAACCGGATCTGGGACGCCGTACGGGAGCTGACCGCCGACGGCACGACCGTGCTGCTGACCACGCAGTATCTGGAGGAGGCCGACCAACTCGCCGACGACATCGCCCTGATGGACCGGGGGCGGGTCGCGCACACGGGTTCGCCGGCCCAGTTCAAGGCCTTGATCGGCGCGCACGTCGAGGTCGTCGTCACCGACGCCGACGTCATGGTGAAGGCGGCGGGGGTGCTCGATCAACTCACCGGCGCGGAGCCGTCGTTCGACCACGAGCGGCGTGCCGTCGGCGCGATCACCCGGGACGGCACGCTCACGCTGCCCCACCTGGTGCGCGAACTGGACGCGGCGGGCGTGCCGTTGCTCGACGTGAGGATCGAACCACCCACTCTCGACGACGTGTTCCTGCGGCTCACCCAGGAAGCCCGGGAGACCCAGGAAGTCCAGGAAGCCCAGGAAGCCCAGGAAGCCCAGGAAGAGGAGCGTGCGGCATGAGCACCCTGGCCTACGACGGCGGCGCGATGCTGGGCCGGCAGCTGCGGCGGCTCCGGAACAACCCGGGGCTGCTGATCCTGACCCAGACGATGCCGATCTCCATGCTGCTGTTCTTCGGGTACGTCTTCGGCAGCGCGCTGGCGATGCCCGGCGCCGAGTACCGGTCCTTCCTGGTGCCCGGGCTGCTGGTGGCGACCGCCGCGGGCGGGGTCATGGCCGGCATGTTCCAGGCCGCCCAGGACACGCACCGGGGCGTGATGGACCGGTTCCGGACGCTGCCGATGAGCCGGGCCGCCGTACCGCTGGGGCAGGCGGCCGCCGACCTGGTCGTGACGGCCGCCGGGACGGTGCCGTTCCTGCTGGTCGGGCTCGCGGTGGGCTGGCGGATCGAGGGGTCCGCGCTCGAAGCGGTGGGCGCCGTGGGGCTGTTGCTGCTGTTCCGGTTCGCGGCGACGTGGGTCGGGATCTTCCTCGGGCTGCTCACCCGGAACGAGGAGGCCGCCGGCCAGCTCGGCGGGGCGACCTTCCTGCTGCCGCTGCTGTCCAACGCGTACATCCCGACCGAGGGCCTGCCGGGCTGGCTGCGCACCCTCGCCGAGTGGAATCCGATCAGCGCGGTCACCACGGCCCTGCGGGACCTCTTCGGCAACGCTCCCGTGCCGGACGGCGCCGCCTGGCCGGTCGCCCACCCGGTCGCCGGGTCGCTGGCCTGGTGTGCGGTACTGCTCGCGGTGTTCGCACCGCTCGCCGTACGCCGGTACGCGCGCGGCGAGCGCTGAGGGCCGCGCACGACAACGGCCCCGTCAACGTCCGTATACGGCAAGGCCGTTACGCACGGGACGGGGCCGATGAGCGGGGTGGGTGAAGTCGGGGGACGTGC
Source organism: Streptomyces sp. NPDC051738 (assembly GCF_044453205.1). Classification (NCBI taxonomy): domain Bacteria; kingdom Bacillati; phylum Actinomycetota; class Actinomycetes; order Kitasatosporales; family Streptomycetaceae; genus Streptomyces; species Streptomyces sp. NPDC051738. Next base: position 260,761 of record NZ_JBITCM010000009.1, read on the forward strand.
CCGCGCCCGGGTGGCGCTCCGGGCTGCCGCCGCGTGCCGTGGGGATGACGGCGGCGACAGCGCGGTACAACGCCGGGAGGTGTGGTCTGCCGGACGCGGGCCTGGAAGTCGGTCGAGGAAGGTCGGTACCGGTCAGCGTCCGCCGAACAGCGAACGCCGGAGCCGGCGCAGCGGAGCGAAGAGCGAGACGCGGCGCACGCGCGCTCCCTGGTCACTGCGCACCTTCGTGGTGTCACGAGTGGTCAGTTCACGCATCAGCGAGGTCGCTTCGGCCGCCTCCGTCTGCGGCACGGCGGGACCTGCCAGCACCGAGAGATGGCGGTCGAGGCGCGAACTGGTCGCGCTGCTCCCGCAGGTGATCGCAGGGACCCTGGCCCTGCTGCGCATCGTTATCTGATCCATGTCACTCCCCACCCGTACGAGTCCACCCGGCCCGGGCAGGTTAACCCTATCGCCCCGGTGGGGCACGCGTGTATCGCGGTCACAGGATTCACCTTCCCCGTAAGGGTGTTGACGACTCGTCCATGATTACTCTCCGAATCCAACCGATTTCAGGGCGAGTTGGACAACTGGCTGGCTGGTGGGCTGCGGCGACCCTCCGTCCGGCTCGACGGTCACAGCCAGTGACGTCGCCGAGGTGCCGAGACCGGACGCGACCAAGGGCGTGTCGCCGTCGAAAAGCCCGAGGGAGCGGGGTTGCACATCAGGGCGCATCTCCCAGAGTTGGTGCACTCGGCCGCTCGGCAACTCGCCGTATCCGCTCAGAGTGACGACCGCACGCCCCTCCGATGCGGAGGCGACGACTCCGATCGTCCGTCCCTTCGCGTCCTCGCCGGCGGTCGCCCGGGCGTCGGATGCCCCGAGAACGTTAGCGATCTCACTCGCCTGCGCCCGCTGGGCGTCCAGCTGATCCTGTGTCCGGTCGGCCTGGACGGCGAAGAGGGAGGCGACGACGAGGGCGGCTGCGGCCGTGGCGGTGGCGAACGGCACGAGCAGGGGGCGCGTCCTTGGCACACGGGTGCGCGGCGGCGGCTGGGTGCCCCACACATGCGGCGGCAGCTGGGTGGCCCGCGCGTGTGCCGGTTCCCGCCCGGTCTCCCGTCCGGCTTCCCGCCCGGCGGACTCCTGCGGAGTCGTCCGTACGGCGGCCAGCACCCGGTCGCGCATCGCGGCCGGCGCCGGGGCGGCCGTCGACCAGGCGAGGCGGGCGGCGTCCTCGGACAGGACCCGCACCTCGACGGCACAGCTGTCACAGGTCTTCAGATGCTTCTCGAAGCGGAGCCGCTCACCGGGTTCCAGGGCGTCGAGGGCATAGGGCGCGGCGAGGGAGTGCAGGTCCTCGCGCCGCAGAAGGCGACCGACGAAGGTCACGCGACACCTCCCAGACATTTGCGCAGCTGGGTGAGCCCGTCGCGCATACGGGTCTTGACCGTGCCCAGCGGCAGGGAGAGCCGCTCGGCCACTTCACGGTAGGTGTAGCCCTCGTAGTAGGCGAGGGTGACGGACTGGCGCTGCAGCGCGGTGAGGCGCTCCAGGCAGCGGCGCACCCACTCGCGTTCGAGGCCGGCCTCGACCTCCTCGGCGACGTGGTCGAAGGCCGGGTGGTTCGCGCGCAGGGCCTCGCGCTGCTCGCGCTCGCCTGCCGCGCGGGCGCTGCGCACCCGGTCGACGGCGCGGCGGTGGGCGAGGGTGAGGATCCAGGACAGGGCGCTGCCCCGGCCGGGGTCGAACTTCGCGGCGGACCGCCACAGTTCGAGCAACACCTCCTGAGCCACCTCCTCGGACTGCGCGGGATCGCGCACCACGCGCCGCACCAGCCCGTACACCGGTCCGGAGACCAGCCCGTACAGCTCCTCGAACGCCTTCTGGTCACCGCCCGCAACGAGCACCAACAGCTCGTCCGCCTCCAACGCGTCTCCCCCTCCAGCCAGGCCGCAGCGCGGCCGTCCTGTCCCACGAGGCATTCGCAACGAACCCACCTCCGGATGGGTTTACGGATCAGCTCGCCGAAAACGCGGGTCCCCCTCGATGAAACAAGTTTTCAGTTCCGCCGTAAGAACGCTTGAGATTTGACCAATCCACCTCGGCGACGGCTCCGAATCGGGTTCGTCAGGCAAGTTGGCACGGAGGACGGACGGCATGACACCTATTTCCAGGAGCGGTGCGGGACGCAAGGGCCTCGCGACCCTCATATGTGGTGCGCTGGCCGCCGGAGGGCTCGCAGCCGCCGGCGTCGCCGCGCTGGCACCGGGGGCGGCCTTCGCCTCCAGCCACCGGGAGGCCCCGCTGATCTCGGGGACACCGCAGTACGACAACACGGACGTGTACGCGTTCGTCAGCCCGGACAAGCCGGACTCGACGACCATCATCGCGAACTGGATCCCCTTCGAGGAACCGGCCGGTGGACCGAACTTCTTCACGTTCGCCGAGGACGCGCAGTACGACATCCACATCGACAACAACGGTGACGCGCAGGGCGATCTGCTCTACCGCTTCACCTTCGCCACACACATCAAGAACAAGAAGACGTTCCTGTACAACACCGGTCCGGTCGAGAGTCTGGACGACAAGGACCTCAACATCACGCAGACGTACGACGTGGAGCTGATCAAGCTCAAGGACCAGTACCCGGTGTCGAAGACGAAGGTCGCCAACGACGTGCCGGTGGCCCCGTCGAACGTCGGCAAGGCGTCCATGCCGGACTACGCCAAGCTGCGCGAGCAGGCCGTGCACAAGCTCGCGGGCGACGCGACGTCGTTCGCCGGCCAGGCCGACGACCCGTTCTTCCTGGACCTGCGCGTCTTCGACCTGCTCTACGGCGGGAACCTCTCCGAGGTCGGCAACGACACGCTCAAGGGCTACAACGTCAACTCCATAGCCCTGCAGGTCCCGACCCACATGATCGCCGAGTCGGCGGACCAGCCGATCGTAGGCATCTGGTCGACCACGCAACGCAAGAACGCCAAGGGCTACTTCGAGCAGGTCTCGCGCCTGGGCAACCCGCTGGTGAACGAGGTCGTCAACCCGCTCAAGGACAAGGACAAGTTCAACGCGTCCGCGCCCTGGGACGACGCCCAGTTCCTGAAGAACGTCACCAACCCCGAGCTGCCGAAGCTCATCGAGGCGATCTACAAGATCCCGGCGCCCGACGAGCCGCGCAACGACCTGGTCGACGTCTTCCTCAAGGGCGTGAAGGACCTCAACCAGCCCCCGCACGTCACACCCTCGGAGATGCTGCGCCTCAACACCTCGATCGAGCCGGCCGCCGAACCCAAGCGGCTCGGTGTCCTGGACGGCGACAACGCGGGCTTCCCGAACGGCCGTCGCCTCACCGACGACGTGATCGACGCCTCGCTCCAGGTCGTCGAGGGTGAACTGCTGGGCGCCAAGAACGACTTGGGCGACGCGGTCGACAAGAACGACAAGGACTTCGAGAAGGCCTTCCCGTACGTCGCCCTGCCGACCGAGGGTTCACGTGGCCCGCTCGCCAAGGGAACGGACGGCGAAACGGACGTCCGCAGCCAGCTCGGCGACGCGCTCCAGCCGGCGGGTGCGGGTGCCTCCGGCATGGATGACACGACGCTGATCGCCGGTTCGGCGGGCGCCGGTGCGCTGGGGATCCTGCTGATCGGCGGGGCCCTGATGTGGTGGCGCCGGATGCGGGATCGGGCGTACTAGGCCGTCGGTCTTCTGCGGGCCCGCTGTGGCTGGTCGCGCCCACGCGGCTGAGCCGCATATCGAAACAGCCCCGCGCCCCTTAGGGGCGATGCCGAACGGCCCATCGACTGGCGCGGCCCGCGCAGTACTCATCCCCCACGGCGCGGGCCGCGCCGCCCCACGCGACAACGACCGCCCCTGGAAAGCCGAGGAGAGGGCATGGCCCCGCGTACGAACGACAGCGCACCGGAGAACGAGGAGCACAGTGAGGCCACCGGTGCCGCGAGGCGGCAGAAGCGGAGCGCATTCCAGCCCGTCCGGCGTTTGAGGACGAGGCCGTTCAGGCCGACGGGGGTCCAGGGGGCGGAGCCCCCTGGCGGGGTCGAAGGGGCAGAGCCTCTGGAGGATGGGACGGGTAGGGGCGGCGGGGGCGAGGAACACACGGTGCAGCACACCGCCGCCGCCCGCCGCAGCCGCGCCCTGCACCTCGCCGGCTGCGCCGCCCTGCTGGCCATCGCCCTCACCGCCGGCTCCATCGCCCTCGGCGCCGTACACGACGACGCGGCCACCGGCGTCGCCCCCGCCTCCGCCGCCGTCTCCCCCGGCCTCCTCGCAACCGGCGACCTGGACACCGGCATCGCCTCCCTCCAGGCCCACCTCCGCGACCAGCCGAGGGACGTCAGCGGCTGGGCCACCCTCGGCCTCGCCTACGTCGAGCAGGCCCGCACCAAGGGCGACCCCTCCCGCTACCCCCAGGCCGACCGTGCCTTCAAGCGCTCCCTCTCGCTGAACGGCGACAACGACCAGGCCCTGGCCGGCCGCGCCGCCCTCGCCGCAGCCCGCCACGACTTCGAGGACGCCCTCAAGTACGCCGACCAGGCCCTGAAGGTGAACCCGTACAGCGAACGCGCCCTGTGCACCCGCGTCGACGCCCTCGTCGAACTCGGCCGCTACGCCGACGCGGCCAAGGCCGCCGACACGGCCGACGACCGCCGCCCGGGCATCCCGGTCTTCACGCGCTACGCGTACGTACGCGAGCTGCGCGGCGACGTCCGCACGGCCCAACGCGTGCTGAACCAGGCACTCTCCTCCGCGGTCACCCCCGGCGACATCGCGTACGTCGCCACCCAGCTCGGCCAACTCGCCTGGAACCAGGGCGACTACGAGAGCGCCCTCACCCACTACGCCCGCGCGCTGGCCGCAGACGACAACTACGTCCCCGCCCTCGAAGGCCGCGCCCGCGCACAGGCGGCGAGCGGCGACCGGGACGCGGCGACGAAGGGGCTGGCGGACGTGGTCTCCCGGTACCCGCTCCCCGGCCCGCTCGTCGAGCTCGGCGAGCTGTACGAGTCGGCCGGCGACCAGGTCAAGGCCGACGACCAGTACGCCCTCGTCGACGCCTGGACGGCCCTCGCCCGCGCCAACGGCGTCAACGCCGACCTCGACACCGCCCTCGCGGCGGCCGACCACGGCGACAAGGCCTCCGCCCTGCGCGCCGCCCGCGCCGAGTGGGACCGCCGGCAGACCGTGCACACCGCGGACGCCCTCGCCTGGGCACTGCACGTCAACGGCCAGGACGACGAAGCCCTCCCGTACGCCCGCAAGGCCACGGCCACCGGCTACCGCAACGCCGCGTTCCTCTACCACCGAGGCGTCATCGAGCGCGCCACGGGCAACGCCGAGGACGCCCGCGAGCACCTGCGAGCCGCGCTGAAGCTGAACCCCGGCTTCTCGCCGCTGGGCGCCCGGGAAGCCCGTACGGCACTCAAGGACCTGGAGGCGGCCAAGTGACCCCTCGTCGACTGTTCGCCTCCGGCGCCGCCGTCCTCACGGCGGCCTGCGCGCTCGCGCTGTTCGCCTCCCCTCCCGCGAGCGCGCACCCCCTCGGCAACTTCACCGTCAACCGCTACGACGGCCTCGTCGCCGCCCCCGGCGAACTGCGCGTCCACCATGTCGAGGACCTCGCCGAGATCCCGGCTACGCAGGCCGAGCCGGACATCGAGAAGGCGGGCATGAGGGCGTGGGCCCGGCAGCGCTGCGAGCAGGCGGCGCAGGGCAGCGAGGTCACCGTGGACGGCCGTACGGTCGCGCTGACGCTGAACAGCAGCCACGCGCGCGTGCGGCCCGGTCAGGCGGGGCTCGACACGCTCCGGGTGGAGTGCCGCCTGACGGCACCGCTTCCCGAGGACGCCACCGTCGACCTCGGCTTCCGTGGCGCGGGCGCGGAGGCCGGCCCCGGCTGGCGGGAGATCACGGCACGCGGCGACCGTATGACGCTCGCCGCCTCGGACGTGCCCAAGGAGTCGATCTCCCGTGAACTGACCGAGTATCCCGAGGAGTTGCTCTCCTCCCCCGCCGACACCAAGGCCGCGTCCCTGCGCGTGCGCCCCGGCGGCCCCGCCCTCGCCGAGGCGGACCAGGACGCCCCCGGCTCGTCCGTCCTGCCGCGCGGCGCCGACCGCTGGACCCGGGCCCTGGACGGCCTGGTCTCCCGCCAGGACCTCACCGTCGGTTTCGCCGCCCTCGCCCTGGTGATCGCGATCTTCCTCGGCGCGATGCACGCGCTCGCCCCGGGCCACGGCAAGACCATCATGGCCGCGGTCGCGACGGCACGCGGCGGCCAGGCCCGTCTCAAGGACGTCATGCCCCTGGCCGCCTCGGTGACGGTGACTCACACCCTGGGCGTGGTGGCCCTGGGCCTCCTGGTCACGGCCGGCTCGGCGGCGGCACCGTCGGTGATCACCTGGCTGGGCGTCGCGAGCGGCGTCCTGGTGACGCTGGCCGGAGCGACGCTGGTACGCCGGGCCTGGCACATCCGCAACCATGCACACCCGCACCCACACAGTCACGATCACGACCACCCGCACGGGCACGACCACCCGCATGAGCACCCTCACGATCACCACGACCATGACCACGACCGCGAGCACTCACACGAACGCCAACCGGTCCTGGTCGCCGCAAACACGCGCGCCGCGACAGAGACGCACACGCCCGCACCAGGCCACACCCACGCGCACGACCACAGCCACCAGCACGACCAAGACCACCCCCACCCCCACACGCACACCTCCCCGCACCCCCACACCCACACCCCCACCCGAGGCCTCCTCACCCACACCCACGGCGGCTTCACCCACTCCCACCCCACCGCCCCCACCCTCCGCGGCACGATCCTTCTCGGCTTCGCCGGCGGGCTCGTGCCCAGTCCCTCCGCGGTCGTCGTGCTCGTCGGCGCGGCGGCGCTCGGGAAGGCGTGGTTCGGGCTGCTGCTCGTCGTCGCGTACGGCGTCGGGCTCGCGCTCACCCTCACCGCGGCCGGGTTCGCCGTAGTGAGGCTGGGTACCGGAGTGACGCGGCTGCTGGACAAGCAGCCCCGCTGGATGGCCCACCCCCTGACGGTCTTCGTCCGCCGGACCGCCCCACTGGGATCCGCGGTGCTCGTCGTACTGATCGGGGCCGGATTGGTGTTCCAGGGGGCGGCATCCGCCCTCGGCTGAGCTACTTTTGGGGAGAAATCACTCGGAGTGGAGATTTCGCTCGGATGCGAATGGGGGACGCCCGTGTCCGAAGAACCGGGCAGTGAACGTCTGATCGCGGGCCGCTACCGCCTCCTGTCCCCGCTCGGCGAGGGCGGCATGGGAACCGTGTGGCGGGCCCGCGACGAGCTGCTGCACCGCGAGGTCGCCGTCAAGGAGGTGCGCGCGCCGCACGGGCTGCCGGCCGCGGAGGTCGAGCGGATGTACGCCCGGCTGGAGCGCGAGGCGTGGGCGGCGGCGCGGGTCGCCAACCGCAATGTGGTCACGGTGTACGACGTGGCCACGCAGGACGGCCGGCCCTGGATCGTGATGGAGCTGGTGCGGGGCATCTCGCTGGCCGAGCAGCTGGACGCCGAGGGCCCGTTGAGCCCGCAGCGCGCCGCGCACATCGGTGCCGAGGTGCTGTCCGCGCTGCGGGCCGCGCACGAGGCCGGGGTGCTGCACCGGGACGTGAAACCGGCCAACGTGCTGCTGTCGAACGACGGCCGGGTCGTCCTGACCGACTTCGGTATCGCCATGGTGGAGGGCAGCTCCGCGCTGACGATGACCGGCGAGGTCATCGGCTCCCCCGAGTTCCTGGCCCCGGAGCGGGCGCTGGGCCGGACACCCGGCCCGGAGTCGGACCTCTGGTCGCTCGGCGTACTCCTCTACGCGGCCGTGGAGGGCAACTCCCCCTTCCGCCAGAACACCCCGCTCAGCACCCTGCGCGCAATCGTCGACGAGGAACTGCCCCCGCCGCACCGGGCCGGTCCGCTCACCCCGGTCATCGAGGGGCTGCTGCGCAAGGACCCGGCCGAGCGGCTGCCGGCCGAGCGGGCCGAGCAGGACCTGCGGATCATCGGAGCGGGCGGCACTCCCCGCGCGGACGCGGTGCAGGCGACCCCGTACACCCCGACCGTCGCGGCGTTCCCGGCGCCACCGCAGACCGCCCCGACGGCCCCGACGGCCCCCGTTCCGCCGCCCGCATCGACCCGGCCCGTCACCGGCACCCCCGCCTCCACCACGACCCCCGTCCGCCCCGACCGCAACCGCCGCGCCGCAATCGCCCTGATCGCCGGCGTCGCCGCCCTCGCACTGGCCGTGGCAGGACTGACGTATGCCCTGCTCAACCGCGGGGACGACGGGCGCAAGGCGGGCGGCGAGGGCACCACCAGCCAGACCGGCGGCGGGACTTCGCCTACGGAGACCGAGGACGAGAACGCCTCCGGCGGGGGCCAGAGCCCGACGCCGAGCCCGAGCGAGAGTGACACGCCTTCCGCGGCCCCGCAGTCCGTGAAGGTGACGCTGGCGGGCTCGAACCTGGAGTACTCCGGGTCCTGTCCGCCGCCTAACGGCGAGGCGCCCGCGTTCACGGCGACGTTCACGGTGGGGCGGTTGCCGGCGGAGGTCAGCTATCGCTGGGTGTCGCAGGACGGCGACGTCATGGACCAGGGCTGGAAGACCCTGTCGTTCCCGGAGGGCGGGGGGCGGAGCAAACAGGACCGGGCGTTCGTGACCACGTACGACGACAGCGGGACCTTCGAGAACGAGATCAGCGTCGAGGTCCGAGACCCGGCGGAGACGAAGTCCAACTCGGTGCCGTTCTCGGTGACTTGCGTGACGGAGACCCCGACGGACGGGGTCTCGCCAACGCCTACCGGGTCGCCGAGCCCTTAGAGGTTCAGGCCGCGGCGTCCATTACCGGCAGATAACCACCCGACTGGCCCGCGGCCGTCGGGTGGTAGGACTCCGAGATGTTGAGCCAGTTCACGGCGTGCATCCACGAGCTGCCGGAGCAGATCTCGTGCCCGGTGAAGGCCGGTCGCACGTCGGCGAAGGTGAAGCCGTGGTCCAGGGCGCGCTTCTCGGTAGCGGTGTCGATGTAGTCGGCCGCGTCGTTGAGCGCCCTTCGCTTGGTCTCGGACAGGCCGACGCACCCGGACGCGCCCAGCTTGTAGAAGCGGGGGTAGCCGAGTACGACCACATGGGCGGACGGGGCCTTGGCTCGGATGGCCGAGTAGACGGTGTCGAGCCGACCGGGCAGCGTCGAGTCGACGAACGCCTTCGCGGTGTTGATGCGTGAGACGCAGGCGCTGTCGCCCTGGAGCACACAGGTCTGCATGATGTTGGCGAAACCTGCGTCGTTGCCTCCGATCGTGATCGACACGAGTGCGGTGGTGGCGCTGAGCGGGCCGAGCTGACTGGCGGTCACATCACCCGTTTGAGCGCCCGAGCAGGCCGTGAAGTCGAACGTCGAGGGTGAGTTGGCGGCGGCCCACAGGTACGGGTACGCCCTGGTGCTGCGTGCGCAGTCGCCGCTGGAGGCGAGGTAGCTGCCCGCGCCGAGGCCGGAGGAGTAGGAGTCGCCGAGGGCCACGTAGCCGCCGGTGGCGGCGGTTTCGGCGGCCTGCGCGGCGCCGGCCCCGGTGAGGGCGGTGCCGACGGCGAGGAGGAGTGAGGCGACGTATGCGGAAAGTCGGGAACGTCTCATGGAACCTCCCTATAGCAGGATCTCTGCCATAACCGTCGTACCAACTACGCGTGTTGACAGGAAGTGTTCATGCCAAGAATTTTCAGGGCATCGCGACCTTTACCCTGTCGGTTTACTGTGGGTTTTGTTGCGTGTTCATGACAGAGTTGTTGACAACCCGTCAACTCCCTTGTCGGTCACACCGGGACCACAGATCCTTTACCTCGGCTTGGGAACGGGAACGCGACGTTCCGAGGTCGTGCACGCGATCACGCGCGCACCCCCCACAGACGCGCGCCCCACCAGGGCGCGCGCCGCCTAGAGGAGGACTCCCTCGTAATGGCACAACTGCGTAGCAACAAGGTCCGGTTCGCCGCGATAACCAGCCTGGCGACCGCCGCCCTCGTCGGTGGACTCACCGCCCTCCCCGCCCAGGCCGCCCCGGCCGAGGGCAAGGTCCTGGCCGCCGGCTCCGCCACGGCGATCAAGGACAGCTACATCGTCACGCTCAAGAAGAGCGCGGGCCTCAAGGCGGCCTCGGCCGCGGGCAAGGACGTCGTCGAGGAGTACGGCGGCACGGTGAAGAAGACCTTCACCAAGGCGCTGAACGGCTACTCCGCCACCCTCTCCGCGAGCGAGGCCAAGAGACTCGCGGCCGACCCGGCCGTCGCGTCCGTCGAGCAGAACCAGCGCGTCCAGCTGGCCGACACCACGCAGTCAAGCGCCCCCTGGGGCCTGGACCGCATCGACCAGGCCGCGCTTCCGCTGTCCGGCACCTACACCTACCCGGACAGCGCGGGCAGCGGTGTGACGGCGTACGTCATCGACACCGGCGTGCGCATCACGCACCAGCAGATCAGCGGTCGGGCCACCTACGGCTACGACGCCGTCGACGGCGACACCACCGCCTCCGACGGCAACGGCCACGGCACCCATGTGGCCACCACCATCGCGGGCTCGACCTACGGCGTCGCCAAGAAGGCGAAGATCGTGGCGGTGCGCGTGCTCGACAACGCGGGCTCCGGCACGACCGCGGGCGTCATCGCGGGCATCGACTGGGTGACCAACAACCACTCCGGTCCCTCGGTCGCCAACATGTCGCTCGGCGGCGGCGCCTCCACCTCGCTGGACACGGCGGTCGCCAACTCGATCGCCAGCGGTGTGACCTACGCGGTCGCGGCCGGCAACAGCAACGCCAACGCCTCCTCGTACTCCCCGGCCCGCGTCTCGACGGCGATCACGGTCGGCGCCACCACCAGCTCGGACGCCCGGGCCAGCTACTCCAACTACGGCTCGGTCCTGGACATCTTCGCGCCGGGCTCCTCGATCACGGCCGGCTGGTACACCAGCGACACCGCGACGAACACCATCTCCGGTACGTCGATGGCGACCCCGCACGTCGCGGGTGCGGCCGCGGTCTACCTGGCGAGCCACACCTCGGCCACCCCGGCCGCGGTCGCCTCGGCGCTGACCTCCGGTGCCACCACCAGCGTGGTCACCAGCCCGGGCAGCGGTTCCCCCAACAGGCTCCTGAAGCTCGTCCCGTAACAGCGCACCGCACGAAGTGATCCACCGTTCCCCCGGAGACGCCCGCCGTCTCCGGGGGAACGTCTTGACGGCCCCCACGGAGCTGAGCGACATTGAAGCCCGGCATCCGGCGCTTCGGGGGGCAAAGTCGCCAATGCAGACCTTACGTATCAAGACAGCTTCATCCAGAGCCGAGGCTCACGACACCGAGCGGGCGCGAGCAGGACCGGGGAGGGACCTGACGCCGCTGCTCGCGGGTGCCGCTACGGCTGTGGGGGGAATCGGCGCGGTCCTCGCGCTCGTCGACTCGGGCTCGCCGCTGCGCGGCCCCTTCACCCTGTTCTTCCTGCTCGCGGCACCGGCCGGGGCGATCGCCGCCGCGCTGCGCGGGCTGGAACCCTTCGGCCGTGCCGTCGCCTCGGTTGCGGGCGCGGTCGTCGTCAACATGCTGGTGACCCAGGGCATGCTGGCCGTGCACCGGTGGTCGGTACGCGGCGGGATCGTGGCCGTGACCGCGATCAGCACCCTCATGCTCCTGCTGGTTCTGGTGCGGCGGCTGCGCGGCCGTACGACGCGAAGGCGGACTGACTGACGTGGACATCAGCGTGTACCGCCCCGGCGAGCTCAGCTCCGCCGACCGGGCGGCGTGGACATCGATGCAGTCCAAGGCCCATCTCCAGGGTTCGCCCGAGCTGGGCAACCCGTTCCTCGCCCCCGAGTTCGCCCTCGCGATCGGCCGCTGCCGGCGCGGGGTGCGGATCGCGGTCGTACGGGAGGGCGGCGAGCCGGCCGCGTTCTTCCCGTTCCAGCGGACGGCGTCCGGCGTCGGCCGGGCCATCGGGCTCGGCGTCTCGGACGCCCAGGGGGTGGTGCACCGGCCCGGGTTCACCTGGGACGCCCGCGAACTGCTGAAGGCGTGCGGGCTCGCCGTCTGGGAGTTCGACCACCTGGTGCAGGGCCAGGCAGCGTTCGCGGCGGAGGCGTCCGGCAGCTACCCGTCCCCGGTCATGGACGTCGACCAGGGCTACGACGCGTATCTGACCCAACTCCGCGCACAGGCACCGAAGTTCACCAAGTCCACGCTCGCCAAGGAGCGCAAGCTGGGCCGGGACCACGACGGCGTGCGGTATGTGCACGACGAGCGCGATCCGGCCGCCCTGCGCACGCTGACGGCCTGGAAGTCCGCGCAGTACCGCAGGACCGGACGCAGCGACCGGTTCGCGCACGAGTGGATCACCCGGCTCGTGGACCATCTCTTCCACACCCGCTCCGAGCCGTTCGCGGGGATCCTGTCGGTGCTGTACGCGCACGACAAGCCGATCGCCGCGCACTTCGGGCTGCGCTCGGAGCGCGTGCTGGCCTGCTGGTTCCCGGCCTACGACCCGGCGTTCTCGAAGTACTCGCCGGGGCTGGTCCTGCACTTGCGCATGGCCGAGGCGGCAGCCGCCGACGGCATCGCCTATCTCGATCTCGGCCGGGGCCAGAAGGAGTACAAGGACTCCCTGAAGACACGTGAGCTGACGGTGTCGGAGGGGTGGGTGACCCGGCGTCACCCGGTCGCGTTCGCCCACCGGGCACGCCGTGCCCCGGTCCGGGCGCTGCGCAACACCGTGCAGGCACGGCCGGAGCTGTTCGAACCGGCGGACCGGCTCCTCAAGCGTATGGGGCAGATCCGCTCGGGACGTACGTAAGTACGGTCAAACCAACAAAAACGTGAGGGCTCGTTCCAGCTCTTGCCATACAGGCTCAATCATCAATACCGTCGTACATCTCACTCGCATCGGACTGTCGGCTAGCGGCTCTAGGGGAGGGCTCAAGTGCCGCGACGGTTCCGGCGCGGGGCGCGGTAGGGGGGTGCTCGGTGAAGGTGTTCGCACTTTTGACCGAGTCGTGCCGCGCGACCGGCTGCCGATTCCTCGACGGCCGGCCAGATATGCCAGCTCACCACACGTGCACGGAGAGTCGCTCGTCCGTGCCGTGAGTGAGAAGAACCCCCCTTTCGAACCGGACACAATGCCGGGCCGCCCAGGGGCGGGCGGTCCACCGGACGAGAGGGACCTGACTCATGAGTTCTGTTCTGCAGCCTGCGGTCGCGGGCCAAGATCCGTCACCGGTCGGCAAGTACCGGCCCGTCTCCACTCACCTGGCCATCGCGCCGCCGGTGAGCGTGGTGATCCCGGCCATGAACGAGGCCGAGAACCTTCCGTACGTCTTCAAGACACTGCCGGACTGGATACACGAAGTGGTCCTGGTGGACGGCAACTCCACCGACGACACCGTCGAAGTGGCCCGTGAGCTGTGGCCCGAGGTGAAGGTCGTGCGGCAGCGCGGCAAGGGCAAGGGGGATGCCCTGATCACCGGGTTCGAGGCGGCCACCGGCGACATCATCGTGATGGTCGACGCGGACGGCTCGGCCGACGGCAACGAGATCCTGTCGTATGTCTCCGCCCTGGTCTCGGGCGCGGACTTCGCCAAGGGGTCCCGCTTCGCCAACGGCGGCGGCACGGACGACATGACGCCGATCCGCAAGCTGGGCAACTGGGCGCTGTGCACGGCCGTCAACCGCAAGTTCGGCGCCCGCTACACCGATCTCTGCTACGGATACAACGCGTTCTGGCGGCACTGCCTGGACAAGATCGACCTCGACTGCACCGGATTCGAGGTGGAGACCCTGATGAACATCCGGGTCGTCAAGGCGGGCCTGAAGGTGCAGGAGATACCGAGCCACGAGTACCTCCGCATCCACGGCACGAGCAATCTGCGGGCCGTGCGGGACGGGCTGCGGGTGCTCAAGGTGATCCTCACGGAGCGCTCCAACCGGCGTGCTCTGCGCCGCCGCAGTGCCGCGGCGCACTCTCCGATGCTCGATTCGGTGCCGTCGGTCCGTTCGGTTCCGCCGGTTCCCTCGGTCCGGGGAGAGGCGTCTTGAGCGGTCCCGACATCTCCGTCGTGATCTGCGTGTACACCGAGGACCGCTGGGAGGACATCCTCGCGGCGGTCTCCTCGGTGCGGGCGCAGGCGTATCCGGCCCTGGAGACGTTGCTGGTCGTCGACCACAACGAGGCGCTCCTGGACCGGCTGACCAAGGAGTACAAGGAGCCCGAGGAAGGCGCGACCGAGGTGCGGGTGCTCGCCAACGCGGGCCCCCGCGGCCTGTCCGCCGGCCGCAACACCGGTATCGCCGCCTCGTACGGCGAGGTGATCGCGTTCCTCGACGACGACGCGGTGGCCGAGCGGGACTGGCTGAAGCACTTCGCGGCCGGGTACGCCGACCCGCGTGTGATGGCCGTCGGTGGGCGCACCGAGCCGATCTGGGCGTCGGGGCGCCGGCCGGACTGGTTCCCGGAGGAGTTCGACTGGGTCGTGGGCTGCACCTACCGGGGCCTGCCGCGCGGCCGGGTCCGGGTGCGCAACGTCCTCGGCGGCAACGCCTCCTTCCGGCGTACGGCGTTCGACTTCGCGGGCGGCTTCGCCACCGGCATCGGGCGCGACGGCGACCGGCTGCCGCTGGGCTGCGAGGAGACGGAGCTGTGCATCCGGCTGACGCGGGCGAGGCCGGACGCCGTTCTGCTGATCGACGACCGGGCGGTGATCCATCACCGGGTGCCCGGACCGCGTGAGCACTTCCGGTACTTCCGCACGCGCACGTACGCCGAGGGCCTGTCGAAGGCGCTGGTGGCCCGAAGTGTCGGCGCCGACAAGGGACTTGAGTCGGAACGCCGGTACACCACCCGCGTCCTGCCGGCCGGGGTGGCGCGCGGGCTGCGGGACGCCCTGCTGGCCCGGCCGGGCGGTGCGGGGCGGGCGGGCGCGATCGTCGCCGGGGTGTTCACCGCGGCCGGTGGCTACGTGGTCGGGAGTGTCCGGGCGCGCCGGGGCGGCGCCACGTACTCGGTGGCGGGGATCGACAGCGCACCGGGCAGCGAGGGGGCACCGGGCATCGAAGGGGGCGGCAGATGACCGACGCGCGCGTACCGATTCTCATGTACCACGCCGTCTCCACCTCCCCGAACGACGCCACCCGCGATCTGTCGGTGGCGCCGGAGGCGTTCGCGGAGCAGATGGCGCTGATCGGCGATCTGGGCCTGACGCCGGTCCGGACGGCGGACCTCGCGGCCCGCTGGCGCTCCGGCAAACCGCTGCCGGAACGCCCCGTGCTGATCACCTTCGACGACGGCTACGAGGGCGTGCACCGGCACGCGCTGCCCGTGCTCGCCAAGCACGGCTTCGCGGCCACGGTGTTCGTCTCCACGGGCTGGTTGAAGGGCCCGCACGACATGGGCGGCGGCCTGGACACCATGCTCGACTGGGACCAGGTCCGCGAACTGGCCGAGGCGGACGTCGAGATCGGCGGCCACAGCCACACGCATCCGCAGCTCGACCAGCTCCCGGACGACAGCCTGCGCTCCGAGCTGATCCTCTGCAAGGAGATCGTCTCGGACCAACTCGGCACCGTCCCGGCCTCGTTCGCCTATCCGTACGGCTACTCCAGCCGCCGGGTGCGCGAGACGGTGCGCGAGACGGGGTACGCCCAGGCGCTCGCCGTCAACAACGGCCTCGCGCGGCGCCGGCAGGGGCCGTACGCCCTCACCCGGCTGACCGTGCGCCGCACCACCGGCATCGAGGAGTTCGGGAGGATGGTCGAGGGCCGTGCCATCGCCCGCGCCTTCGCCAGGGACCGTGCCCTCACCAAGGGGTACGCCGTGGTCCGTAGAGCCCGCCAGGTCCGCCGGAAGGCCATCCGTTCCCGTGTCTGACACGACGACCACGACCGAGCCGGCATCGACCGACAAGGCGGCGCCCGAGCAGTCGGGGCGCCGGCTACGCCTGCCCGGCATGGGCGGGTCCTCCGGGGGAAGTCAGCTGTTTCGCAACGCCTACGCCCTGATGATCAACACGGGCATCTCCGCCGTGCTGGGGCTCGGTTTCTGGCTGGCCGCGGCCCGCTACTACTCCGAGGCCGCGGTCGGCCAGGGCTCCGCCGCGATCGCCGCGATGAAGTTCCTCGCGGGTCTGACCGCGGTGACGCTGACGGGCGCGCTGGCCCGGTTCATACCGGTGGCGGGGCACAACTGCGGCCGGCTGATCTTCCGGACCTACGCGGGCAGTTGTGTGGTGGTGGCGCTGGCCGCGGGCGCCTTCCTGCTGACGCTGGACCTGTGGGGGCCGTCGTACCGGTTCCTGAACGGGGCGGCGGGCGGGCTCTTCTTCGTCGTGGCCGTCATCGCCTGGAACCTGCTCACGCTCCAGGACGGCGTGCTGACCGGGCTGCGCAGCGCGGTGTGGGTGCCGGTCGGCAACACCGTGTTCTCCGCGGTGAAGCTGGGCCTGCTGGTGGCCTTCGCGGTGGCGATCCCCACCGCCGGTGTCTTCGTGTCGTGGGTCGCGGCGATCGCGGTGTCGGTGCTGCCGCTGGGCTGGCTGGTGTTCCGGCGCCTGGTGCCGCGCCATGTGAAGGCGACCGCGGACAACGGCAGGCCGCCGTCCCTGAGGGAGATCGGGAGGTTCCTGGCGGGCGACTACACCGGCTCGCTGTTCTCCCTCGCCGTGGTCTATCTGATCCCGGTGATCGTGGCCGCGCAGGTCTCCGCCGAGGACAACGCGTACTTCTACATCACGGCCACGATCGGCGGCACGGTCAATCTGCTCGCCATCAACATGGGCGCCTCCCTCACGGTCGAGGGCTCGCACGACCCGGGGCGGCTGGCCGCCAACACCCGGGCGGCGCTCAGGCGCATGGCGCGGATCATGGTGCCGGTCGCCGCGATCCTGTTCTTCGGGGCGCCCTGGATCCTGGGCGTCTTCGGCCAGGGCTACGCGGACGCGGCGACCCCGCTGCTGCGCTGGTTCACCGTCGGCGCACTGCTGCGGGTCGTCATGGAGACGTACTTCGCGGTGCTGCGCGCGCAGAGCCGTACCGCCGGACTGGCCTGGCTGCAGGGCCTGTTGTGCGCCCTGGTGCTCGGTCTGACGCTGCTGCTGCTCCCCCGCATGGGCCTGACCGGCGCGGGTGTCGCCGAGATCGCCTCCCTCGCGGTGATCGTCACGATCGCCGCGCCGAAGCTGTACCGGACGGCGCGTGCGACCTCGGCCGAGGTGCCCGAGGACGCGGCCCCCGACGGTGACCTCGCCGACCTGGGGGCGCGCGAGGCACCCGAGGGGGAGCGCAAGCGCATGCCGGGCTGGGCGCTCGACACCGACACCCTCACCCTCGGCGTCCACGTCGACTTCGACCACCTGGAACGCCGGCCGGACGTCCGCCCGGGCCCGGGGACGCCACCCACGGGCACGCCACCGGTACGCCCGGAACACCGGCCGACCTGGGCCCGCAAGCCGGAGGTCGGGCTGCCGGTGGAGGAGCGGGAGCCGGGCTCGGAGGCTTCGATGGGGCCCGCCGAGGTCGACGCGCCGTTCGAGGCGGACGCTCCGTTCGACACGGACTTCGACGCGGGCCGGGGCGAGGAGGCCGCACCGGAGGAGCCCGAGGAGGCTGCCGTACGGGAGGAGGCCGTCGTACGGCAGGAGACAGCCGTACGGGAAGAGCCGCCCATGCCCGAAGATCCCGTACGACAGCCTGCCGTGCCCTCGCTCACCTGGCGGGAGCGGCTGCTGCCCACCCGCCTCGGAGTGGTCCTCGGCTGTCTGCTGATCGCCGCGCTGCTGTTGTACTGGGTGCCCGCGCTGCGGCTGGGCGAGGCCGACCTGGACGGCATGGGCGGGCTCGGGCTGGTCTCCGTGCTGCCGATGCCGACGCTGGTCGGGGCCGCGCTGCTGGCGGTGGTGTTCGCCTCGCTGCTGTGGCTGGGGCGCGAGCACAAGGCGCTGCTGCTGATCACGCTGCTCGCGACGGTCGTGTCACTGCACGCCCTGCCCGCCCTGATCGAGACCGAGCCGAGGTTCGCGACGGCCTGGCAGCACCTCGGCTTCCTCGACTACATCGACCGCACCGGATCGGCCGTGCCCGACCTGGACGCGCGCTGGAGCTGGCCGGGCTTCTTCGCGGTGGCCGCGTTCGCCGCGAAGGCCTGCGGGGTCAGCGACTTCACCGAGGTCATCCGCTGGTGGCCGCTGGCCATGCAACTCCTCTACCTGGTGCCGATGTTCCTGCTGGTGCGCTCGATGCGGGCGAGCTGGCGCGCCAAGTGGACCGGCATCTGGGTCTTCGTGCTCAGCGGCTGGGTGGGCCAGGACTACTTCTCACCGCAGGGCTTCACCTATCTGCTGTACCTGGTCTTCGCGGCGATCCTGCTGGTCTGGTTCCGCGCGCCGCGGGTGATCTGGACGAAGCGGCGGCCCGGCGAGGTCGAGGTCGAGCCGACGGACCGACGGCAGCGGGCCGTGCTGCTGATGGTCGTGATCGGGCTGTTCGCCGCGAGCGTCCCGGCCCACCAGCTCACGCCGTTCGTGATGCTGGGTGTACTGACGGCCCTCGTCCTGATCGGCAGGTCCGAACTGCGCGGCCTGCCCATCCTGTTCGGCGTGATGGTGACGGTCTGGATCGGCTTCCTGGCCGAGCCCTACTGGTCGGGACACTTCGACGAACTCTTCGGCGGGGTCGGCGGCGTCGGCGGCAATGTCACGTCGTCCGTCTCCGGCCGTATCGAGGGCGGAAGTTCGACCCACAAACTCGTCCTCTACGCGCGCGTGCTGCTGGCCGGCGGCGTGATGGCCTTCGCCTGCTGGGGCTGGTGGCGCCGGCGCTTCCACCACTACCGGGAGCGCTCGCTGCTCGTCCTCACCTTCGTGCCGTTCCTGGGCTTCGGCATGCAGTCGTACGGCGGCGAGATGGCGCTGCGCGTCTTCATGTTCGCCCTGCCCGGCGCGGCCCTGCTGACCGGACTCGCCTTCTTCCCGCGCACCGGCGTCACCGCCAAGGAGCGCGACAAGGACCGGGTGAGCCTCGCCCCGCTGGCCGCGCTCATGGCCGGCCTGGTGCTCATGGGCGGCTTCCTGGTGGCCCGTTGGGGCAACGAGCCGTTCGAGCGGGTGCGGCCCGGCGAGGTCGCCGCCATGGAGTACGTGTACGCCCATGACGATCCGAGCCTCAGGCTGCTGTGGCTGAGCGACGACCCGGTCAGCGTCGTGACGCCGTCGATGCCGTGGGGCGCGCGGGACATGGAGAAGGTGGAGTACCTGCCCACGCTGGCGCCGGCCGACCCAGTGCTGGTGTCGGGGCTGGTGAAGGCGCTCAAGGACGCCGGCCCGAACTCGTATCTGATGATCAACCGCAGCCAGGTGACCTATCTCCGACTGGACGTCGGCTATTCGGCGACCTGGGAGTCGCGGCTGATCCAGAACCTGGACAAGCGGCAGGAGTTGAAGAAGGTCTTCGTCAACGCCGACGTGACGATGTACGCGCTGCGCAAGCAGCCGGCGGGCGAGATCCCGAAGGCCGACCCCGGTCCGATCGGACCGCAGGTGACCTGGACGCCGTGGTCGGTGGTCGGCGGGCTCGCGGCTCTGGCGCTGATCGTGCTGCTGATGGCGCGCGAGATCGTGCGGGTGGCGATGGCGCCGAGCGTGCGGCAACTGCGGTGGCTGCAGAGCAGCTTCTGGTTCTCACTGCCGCTGCTGGCGGTGCTGCTGGCCTCGTTGGTGCAGCGGTTCCTGACGATCAAGTAGGGCTCGGCCCGGCAGGGTGGGTGAGGTGGCTCGGCGTTCTCAGCGTTTGAGCCACTTCACCTCGTACGCCTGCAGCTCGACCTTCTCGCCGTCGATCTTCACGCTGGTCTGCCGGTCGAGGGTGTTCACGGCCAGGATCACCTTGTCCGTGGCCAGGACCCGCACGTCGGGCTTGTCCACGGACACCTTCGTGTACTCGGTCCCCGGCCGGAACTCCTTGCCGAACCGGGCGAGCAGGTCGTACATGGGCAGCTTCTCGCCGCCGCCCGCCCCGTAGGTCGGCGTCCACAGGCAGCCGGCGCATTCGGTGCCCTTCTCCTCCTCCGGGTTCCAGTAGAAGGCGGAGGAGGCACCGCCCTTGGCCAACGCCACCATCCCGGCGGCCTGGACGGCTACCCGGCGGGCCTCGGACCAGCCCTTGCGGTCGTCGTTGCCGTCGGCGGGTTCGACGTAGTACTCGGCCCACCACAGCGGCAGGTCGCCGGTCTGTTCGCGCACCCACCGGCTCACCGCCGTGAACTTGTCGGTGGCCGTGAACTCGTCGGGCAGCAGCTCGTCGTCCCGGGTGTAGCTGGAGCCGTCCACGACGACGAAGTCGGCGCCGGTCTTGTGCCGGTTCCAGTACTCGAAGGCGTCGATCGTGCGCTGGTCCATGGCGCCCCAGGGGCCCTTCAGCGCCGTCGAGGCCTCTTCCGCGCGCGGGTCGACGCTGTCCATCACGAGGTACGGCCCGCCGACCATGATCTCCGGGTTGACCTTCTTCAACGCCTTGCGGACGAGGTTGTAGAGCCGTGTGTAGCCCTCGTAGTCCCAGCGGCCCTCGGCATCGTTCCAGAAGCCCTTGAACTCGTTCCAGACGATGAAGTGGCGTACGTCCGGGTAGCGCTTGGCGACGGTGACGGCGAGCGCGGCGAAGTCGTCGAAGTGCTCGGGCTCGGGTGCCGTCTCCAGGGCGGCCTGGCTCCAGTTGGTGTTGTCGACGCCGGCCTTGCCGCCCTTCATCCAGTCGGGGGCGCAGCACAGGGTGACGACGGGGGTGCTGCCGGAAGCACGGACGAAGTCGATACGGCGGTCCATCGCCTCGAAGTCGTAACGCCCCTCGACCGGCTCGGGGTTGTCGGCGCCCCAGCCCATGATGTGCTGGATCTGCGGCAGTCCCCCGGCGTCCGCGATCCGCCCCTCGACGCCCTTCACGGCCGCCGCGGCGCCCTCGTCGGCGCTGTGCTGGGTGTGCGTGAACCCCCAGCCCACCTCCGGATCGGTCGCGTCCGGCGTGGCGGTCGGGTTGCCGTGCACCTTGTCGCCGTCCCGTGAGGTGCCGTCGGTGTTCACGCCGTTGCCCGGAAACGTGTTGAGGAGGGTCACCACCAGGGCCAGAGCCACCGCGCCCACCCCGAGCAGCGCGGTGAGCCGCCACCGCCGTGCCCCCGAATTCCACCCATGACGTCCCATCAAGGACAACGGTAACGGGGGTGCCGGTCGCTGGGGCAGGTTTCGGCGCTACACAGTCTCGTAACAGGACAGAGGGGATACGGCGGCGGGACGACAGGGAGACGGAGGGAATACGGGCGGAGGGAATACGACGGATGCGCCGGGCATGCACCGTTGGCGGGACGTGGCACGGAAACCGGGTGCACGGGGGCTCCGCGTGCCGGATCATGGCCGCATGTCTGCGAACCCACACGACGCTCTGCCGATCCGGCTCAACGTCGACGACAGCGACTCGCCGTCCGACGTCGTCGACGCGCTGTTCCTCGGCCGCTTCGCGACGGGCGAGCAGCCGTACTCGCACGCGGTGAACATCGACCGCGTACGGTCCGGGGCGACCCTCCTGCCGCCGGGCGCCCGCGTGCTGCGCGCCGCCCGCGACGACGACCGCAGCGCGACGCTGGCGGAGGGCGACGGCTGGACCCTGCTGATCTCCCGCTGGAACCGCGGCGCCGACGTCACGGTGACCGCGACCAGCGAGGAGCTGGCGGAGCGGGTGCTGGGCGAGGCGACGGACGGCGCGGCGGACGAGCCCGAGCCGCAGCCGGAGAACGTGACCATGGGGTTCTGGTACGTCTCCCCCCGGCGCGGCCCGCACCGCACGACCCGGCAGATCTCGGCGGGCACCTGGGACGAGGTGCGGGCCAACTACACGGCGCCGGTCGCGGACGCGATGGACCACCTGATGAAGACGACGCCGGAGGACATCGCGGGCCGCCTGCTCCTGCTGCACGGCCCGCCCGGCACCGGCAAGACGTCGGCGCTGCGGACGCTGGCCCGCTCCTGGCGGGACTGGTGCCAGGTGGACTGCGTACTGGACCCGGAGAGGCTGTTCTCCGACGTCGGCTATCTCATGGACATCGCGATCGGCGAGGAGGACTCGACGGGCAAGGGCCGCTGGCGGCTGCTGCTCCTGGAGGACTGCGACGAGCTGATCCGCGGCGAGGCGAAGCACACGGCGGGCCAGGCGCTGTCGCGGTTGCTGAACCTGACGGACGGCCTGTTGGGCCAGGGCCGCAACGTCCTGGTCGGTGTGACGACCAACGAGGACCTGGAGCGCCTGCACCCGGCCGTCGTCCGCCCCGGCCGCTGTCTGGCCCGCATCGAGGTGGGGCCGTTGACGCGCCGGGAGGCGGTGAGCTGGTTGGGCGCCGAGGAGGGCGTCGGCCGCGAGGGCGCCACGCTGGCGGAGCTGTACGCGCTGAAGCGGGGCACGTCCCCGACGTCGCTGCCGGACCCGCGGGACGGGGCGGACGCGGGGCTGTACCTGTAGCCATCCGGTGCTTTCATGGCTGTATGACCCTGTTCGTCGGGACGTCTGGGTGGCAGTACAGGGACTGGCGGGGCGCCCTCTACCCCGCCGACGTTCCCATGCGACTGTGGCTGGAGGAGTACACGGAGCACTTCGCCACAGTGGAGATCAACAACGCGTTCTACCGGTTGCCGACGCGGGAGAACTTCGAGGCCTGGCGTGACCGGGTACCGCGGGACTTCGTGGTCGCGGTGAAGGCGAGCCGCTATCTGACCCACATCAAGCGGCTCAAGGATCCCGAGGAGCCGGTCCAACGTCTGATGTCCCACGCGGCGGGCCTGGGCGACCGCCTGGGGCCGGTCCTCCTCCAACTCCCGCCGACTCTGCGCGCCGACCCCGCCCTCCTGGACGCCTGCCTGGCCTGCTTCCCGTCCGGGACGCGCATCGCGGTCGAGCCCCGCCACGAGTCCTGGTGGGCATCCGAGACCCGCGAGGTGCTGGAGACCCGGAGCGCCGCCCTGTGCTGGGCCGACGTCCAGGCCCGCCCGGTGACCCCGTTGTGGCGCACCACGGACTGGGGCTACGTCCGCTTCCACGAGGGCCGCGCCCACCCCTGGCCCCGCTACGGCCGACGCTCCCTGGAGTCCTGGGTCGACCGCATCGCGACCACCTGGTCCGGCGCCGAGGACACGTACGCGTATTTCAACAACGACCCCGGCGGGGCAGCGGTGGAGGACGCGGTGGTCTTCGGGAGGGCGGCGACGCGAGCGGGCCTTGCGGTGACCCGCACGCCGGATGTCGCCGCACGCCGCTGACTACTTGCCGTAGGCCGCCCGCAGGGCATCCCGCACGGCAGCGAGCGCCGCCTTCTCGTCCAGCCCCAGCCTCCGAGCCCGCTCCACGTACGCCTGCGCGGCCGATGCGAGCTCACGCTCCGCGGCCGAGCCGGCGGCGGCCACGAACGTGCCGTTGCGCCCCCGCGTCTCGATCACCCCGTCGCTCTCCAGGGCCCGGTAGGCCTTGGCGACCGTGTTGGCCGCCAGCCCCAGCGACTCCGCGAGCCCTCGCACGGTCGGCAGCCGGTACCCCACCGGGAGCACCCCCGCCCGCGCCTGCTCGGAGATCTGCGCCCGCACCTGCTCGTACGGCGCGGCACTGTCGTCGATGTGGATCTTCAAGGTCACAGGGCCGATTGTCCCGTACCCCCTCGGAAAATGAGAGGCACCCTCGCGCCCGGTCCCCGTAGCGTGCGCCGTGATGACTGTTATCGTGCGCCCCCT
The DNA here is from genome assembly GCF_044453205.1 of Streptomyces sp. NPDC051738. Lineage (NCBI taxonomy): Bacteria > Bacillati > Actinomycetota > Actinomycetes > Kitasatosporales > Streptomycetaceae > Streptomyces > Streptomyces sp. NPDC051738. Next base: position 284,575 of record NZ_JBITCM010000009.1, read on the forward strand.
GCGTCCCGAGGTCCGAGCCGACGTCGAGGGCTTCTCCCACGTCCGCCACCTCGCCCTTCCCTTCTTTGTGGTGACCCCGGACTCCATCGTCTACGACGTCAGCCACATGCACCCCGACGGCCATTACCGGCCGCTCGTCGCGGAGGAGGACGGCGAGGTGATCGGCACAGCCCAGGTGGGGCTCGTCCACGACAGCCCGGAGCCCGGGCAGGGCTACGTCAACGTGTACGTCCACCCGGAGCGCACCCGCCGCGGCGCGGGCACGCTGCTGGTCCGCACCGCCGAGGAGTACCTGGCCGAGCGGGGAGCGACCAGGCTGTTCGCGTGGATCCTCGACGCACCGGGCAACCGCGCCTTCGCCGAACGGCACGGCTACCGCGAGGGCCGCTCGGCCCACTTCCTCCGCCTGGACCTGGCGAACGGCACGCTGCCCCCGCTGCAGGCCACGCCCCCGGGCGTCGAGCTGCGCACGGCGGCCGACTTCGCGGACGATCCGCGCCCGCTGTTCGAGCTGGACGCGGAGACGGCGTCGGACGAACCCAGCGACGTCACCTACGAGTTCACGGACTACGAGGCCTGGCTGAAGGAGACCTGGAACCATCCCCTCCTCAGCCATGAGCTGACCTCCGTCGCCGTCGTCGACGGCCGTCCCGCCGCCTTCAGTCTGGCCAACACGGACGGCGGCACCCGGTACACCTCCGGCATGACCGGCACCGCGCGCGCCTTCCGTGGCCGGGGCCTGGCCAAGCTGGCCAAGAACGACTCCCTGCACCGCGCCCGTGCCGCCGGCCTCACGGAGGCGTTCACGGGCAACGACACCGGCAACGGCCCGATGCTCGCGATCAACAAGTGGTTCGGGTACGAGATCTGCGCGACGGAGGTCCGCTATGTCCGCGAACTCGGCTGACCAGGCCCGCCTGCTGGACGTGGTCCTGGTCAAGTCCGGCCGCACGAAGATCCGTTACGCGGCCGAACTGCTCACCGACGACGGCACCCGCATCGCCGTCCGCGCCCCCTGGGCCGGCGACGGAGTCCGCGACTTCGGCTTCGTGCGCTTCGAGCCGGGCGACGTCTTCACCGAGTACTACTGGCGGGACCGCTGGTACGCCGTGAAGGAGGTCCGCGACGCCGAGGGCGCACTAAAGGGCTGGTACTGCGACATCACCCGCCCGGCCACGCTGTCCGGCACCGAGCTGATCGTCGAGGACCTCGACCTGGACCTGTGGCGCTCCGCCGACGGCACGGACGTACGCCGCCTGGACGAGGACGAGTTCATCGCGAGCGGCCTGCCCGAGACGGACCCCGAGGCGGCCGCGGCGGCGGTGGCGGCCCTGGACGAGCTGGAGGGATACGCGACGGTCGAGGGCGGCCTGGAGTCACTGCTGGCCTAGGCGCTCCGCCGGCTGTGTCGATATGCGGCTCCGCCGCGGGGCCGCGATATGTCGATCGTCTGCGGCGCCATCGTGGCTGGTCGCGCTCGCGCGGCGGAGCCGCATATCGACACAGCCCCGCGCCCCTTCAGGGCGCGGCCGAACCGCAGCCGATTTCGCCAGGGGTGCTCAGACCCTCGCCACCACGGCGTACCGCTCGTCGTGCACGGCCCTCCCCCACAGCGGTTCGTCGTCCGACAGCCGCTCCACGCGCACGTGCCCGGCGAGCGGGGCGAGAAGGCCGGTGAGCCGGTCGGCCGGTATGCCGACGGGGCTGACCGTCCCCCACACGCCCTCGACCAGCACCAGCCGCCCGCCGGGCCGCAGCAGCCCGGCCCAGTGCCGCAGCACACGCGCGGGGTCGGGCAACGTCCACAGCACATGCCGTCCGAGCACGACGTCGAACCGCTCCTCCCCCACCGGCGGCTCCGCCGCGTCACCGACGAGGAACGCCGCGTCACGCTCGGCGAGCTTGGCGCGAGCGAGATCCACCATCGCCGGGGACAGATCCACCCCCGTGACCCGGTGTCCCTGCTCGGCCGCGAGGAGCGACAGGCTGCCGGTGCCGCAGCCCAGGTCGAGGAGGTCGGACGCGCGCTCGGGGAGCCAGGACCGCAGCCGGGAGGCCCAGGCCCGGCGTACCTCGGGGTCGCGCAGGCCGTGGTCCGGTTCGTCGTCGAAGGAGGCGGCCGCCGCGTCCCAGTCCGTGTCCGCCCCTGTGATGGGGCGTTCACCGTTCGTCATGTTGGTCATGGAGCCAAGAGTGACACCCGCCACTGACAGGCGAATCGTGACAGCCGCCACTGACAGGACCTGCGGCGATGAGCAACTCTCCCCGAAAGGGTCTACCTCCATGTGAACGAGGAACACGGTGGACCTGAAGGAGGCAGCCATGCGCCGCGTTACCGTGCAGAAGCCCCTGAAGAGGAAGTCGGAGGCCCGCCGCGTCCAGGAGGAGGCGGACGAGCGCCCCTCGGGACGACCCGAGGTCCGCAAGGACATCGCACGAACCTGGTGGCCGGACGGCTGAGCTGGCCAATGGCCCTTCTACGAGAGCCGTCGGACCAGCCGCCTGGGCTGTGGGGTGGTCGCACAGACCATCCCCGCGAGGCACCACGGCCTCGTAGCCGTACTTCGGTTGAAGTTCTCTCCCGTACGGAGCCGGGAGACTCCCCCCTGGATCGCTCCGGGGAGTTTGACAGGTCGTGCCTGTCCGGCGACGACCCTTCCGGCCGCCGAGGCAAGTACGTGACTCGACTCGCCCAGGTTGTTGAGGACTTGGTTGTCGACCTCAACAGTCCAGCAAGCCTACCAAGCACGTTCCGCGCCCGTACAGAAACGCTCCGCAACGGGGGTCCGCGGCCACTTCGCCGCGTGGTCCGCCTCCATGGGCACCGGGAGCACCCCGATGCGCTCGACGCAGGGCGTGAAAACGGCGTCCGTCACCACCCTCACGGCCGGTACGTCGGCGGCCGTGGCGGGCCGGATCTCTCGCTCGTCATGGCGTGAACGCTCCCTACCTGATCTCCGCCTGAGCACTCCCTTAAGGCGACCCTAAAGATCGCCTCGAACCCCCTGCGACAGGTGATTTCACGGTTTCTTGGATCCGGCACTCATCAGTTTCGGTTCCGAGGAGATCCCCCATGCCCGCACGCCGCAAGGCCGCCACCGTCGCCGCCCTCGGCCTGACCCCGCTCGCCCTGACCGCCCTCGCCACCGCCCCCGCGTCGGCGCACGGTTCGATGGGCGACCCGGTCAGCCGGGTGTCGCAGTGCTACGCGGAGGGCCCGGAGAGCCCGAAGTCCGCCGCGTGCAAGGCGGCGGTCACGGCGGGCGGCACCCAGGCCCTGTACGACTGGAACGGCATCCGCATAGGCGACGCGGCCGGCCGCCACCAGGAGCTGATCCCGGACGGCAAGCTGTGCAGCGCGAACAGCGAGGAGTTCAAGGGCCTCGACGTGGCCCGCGCCGACTGGCCGGCGACGAGCGTGAGCAGTGGGTCGTACACCTTCAAGTACCGCGTGACCGCCCCGCACAAGGGCACCTTCAAGGTCTACATCACCAAGGCGGGCTACGACCCGACGAAGCCGCTGGCCTGGGACGACCTGGACCTGACGAACCCCGTGGCGACGGTCACCGACCCGGCGGCCTCGGGCGGCTTCTACACGTTCTCCGGCACCCTGCCCGAGCGGTCGGGCAAGCAGCTGCTGTACGCGGTCTGGCAGCGCTCGGACAGCCCGGAGGCGTTCTACTCCTGCTCGGACGTGGCCTTCGGCGGCGGCAGCGGTGGGAACGGTGACTCCGACGCCGGTGACTCCGACGGTGGCGACACCGGCGGCGGGGCCGTTCCGGCTCCGAGCGCCTCCGCGCCCTCCGAGGAGCAGATCGAGGACGGTGCCGACCAGTCGACGATCGAGCACCACGGCCACGGGGACCAGGACGCCAGTACGTCGGCGGAGCCGGCCGCGGCGGCCGGGGAGGCGCGGTCCGCCACCCCGGTCAACCAGCCGAAGGCGGCCGGTGCGACCGAGAACCTCGCCGAGACCGGTGGGGACAGCGGCACGGCGTATCTCGCGATGGGCGGTGCGGCGACCCTGGCGCTCGGCTCGGCGGTCCTGTTCGCGTCGGTGCGCAGGCGCGCGGCCGGCGGCGCTCGCCACGGCCGCTGACCCGGGACTCCGGGGCCTGACCGGCGGCTCAGGCCGGTCAGGCCCCGGTGGTGTGTTCCGTGTCGTACCGCTCTCAACCGATCGCCGACGCGCAGGTGGTGGGCGTGGCGCGGGCCGGGTCGAGCGCGTTGGCCACCTCGTGGAAGGCGATCCGGTCGGTCAGGCCGATGAGCGCGTGCTCGGACAGGTCGACCGCGCACAGGTCCTGGATCAGGACGTTCTTCACGTCGGGCCCGTTCAGGAACTGACTCCGATACGGCGTCACCACCTCGTCGTACTTGGTGGCGATGACGGTGTAGCGGACGCCGGGAACGGTGTCGCCGCCGGCGTTGAGCTTGGTCATGAACTCGGATCCGACGACCTGCTGGGCGAGGGCGGGCGTGGCGGTGGAGAGCAGGTCCTCGGCGCCGGGGAAGTACGGCAGCAGGTTGGTGAGCCCGGCCAGGGTGGTGCCGTGGTTGTTGGGCGCGACGCCGACGAGGGCGTTCACCTTGGCGGCGCCGCCGAGGAACTTGACGTAGTAGCGGGGCATCATGCCGCCCTGCGAGTGGCCGACGAGGTCGGCCTCGGCGGCACTGGTCGCGGCTAGCACCTTGTCGACATAGGCGGAAAGTTGCTCCGCCGACTTGTCGATGGGGCCGAGGGCGTGGAAGAACGGCACGCCCGGCAGCTGGCCGTAGTCGAGGGAGAAGACGCAGTAGCCACGGTTCTTCAAGTAGGGCGCGAGTCCCAGCCAGTTGTCGACGGAGTTCGCGAAGGTGCCGTGCACGAGGACGACGGGGCGGGGGTGGGCGGCGGACGGCTTGCAGGAGAAGTCGTTCCAGCCACTATTCGACGTCGCCGTCGTTTCGGCCGCCTGAGCGGCGGTGGTGGCGGGGACGACGGCGACCGCGGCGGTCAGCAGCAGCGCGGCCAGGGGTCTGAGCACTCGTTTCCAGGGCAGCATCGTGTGATCTCCTTGCGGCTCAAGGGAGGTGCGACGGCCTTACGCCCTGTGATCCGGATCACGAGGATGCTGTTCACTCGTCAAGTTACGGGCGAGTAGTAGACGTGTGAAGTTACGCGTCAGTAAAAACTTCCAGTGATAGTCGGCGACGGCCGGCGGTGCGTCGCAATCACTGACGAATCGTCACCAGGTAGGTCTGATAGGCCCCTTGGGCGCACTGCGCACCAACTGCTCGCGCAGCGCCCGCACTTCACCCGCTCGGCGGGATCGAGGCCCTCGGCACGCAGGGCGAGGGCGCGGACACAGGCGTACTGGGGGCCGAGGGCGTCGTACAGGGCATACGCCGCTCTGGTCAGCGCCGCCGAGTGGGCCGTCGGTTCCGTCAGGGTGCGGCTGCGGGGCGTCGAGGCGCGGTCGGTGTGGCGGACGGTGAGGGTCAGGGTGCGGCAGACCTTGTCCAGGGCGCGGAGCCGGGCGCCCAGTTCCTCGGCGGCGGAGAGCAGGGCGCGGCGGTGGCGATCGGGGGCCGACTCGTCGGGGGTGAGGGGACGTTCGGCGACCAGCGAACGCGATACCGCGGTCGGGACGACCCGGCCCCGATCGATTCCGCTCGCCTGCTCGCGCAGCTCACGGCCGGCCTGCTCGCCGACCAGACGCTGGAGCGTGGACAGCGGCGCGGCGGCGACCAGGCCGAGCGTGTCGAAGCCGCACTCGCCCAGGGTGCGGGCGGTCGCGGCATCGACGCCGGGCAGCGTGGCGACGGGCTTCTCGGCGAGGAACTCCGCGACGGCGTCCGGCTCCTCGGGCATGGCACATGTCACCCCGGGCCGCGCGTCCCGCGCCGCCACGCGGGCCAGCATCGGCCCGGGCCCGGCGCCGATCGCGCAGTCGACCCCGTGGTGGGCGAGGGCACGCAGCCGGATCACCGACGCCAGCTCGACCGCGTCACGCCCGAAGTCCCGCGCGGCGCACCGCAGATCGGCCAGCGCCCCGTCCGGCGGCAACGCCTCCACGACCGGCGTGAAGTCCTCCAGTAACCCGAGCAGCCCCGGCAGGACCGCCGCCTCGCCCGTCGGCGGCAGCTGGAAACGTACGCAGAGGATGGTCATCCCGCACTCCCGGGCTCTGGTGCCACAACTTCCGCAATACCGGCAATGTCCGCAACTTCCGCACCTGTGAAGGCTCTTGATCCGCGGTCGCGGATCCACCCACGGGTTCGGTTCGTATCCCGCGGGCGTTTGGATTCACCCGACTCGCGCGCGGCGTCAGTGGACCGCGCGGCATCAGTGGACTGCGTCCTCGCGCGCGGCGTCAGCGGACGGCGTTCCCGGTGCACGTGATCAGTCCGCCAGCGTCGCGGGCCGTACGGCCTGCGGCCCGAAGCGTCGGCGGGCGCGGTCCGCGGCGACCTCGGCCGCGCGGGCCCGGGCGTCGCCGGGATCCAGGGAGAGTTGCCAGTAGGCGCTCTCGGCCGGCAGCAGTCCGTCGGCGCGGATCGCGTAGGCGCGGACTCTCGCCCGTTGCAGGCCGAGGCCGGTCAGCAGGCCCAGGGCGGTCGCGGCGAGGGCGGGTGAGTGGTCGGTGGGTTCCGGCAGCGCACGCGTGCGCGTGCTGGAACTGCGGTCGGCGTACCGCACCGTGAGGGTGAGCCGGCTCGCGATCCGCCGTTCAGCGCGCAGACGCCCGCCGAGCTGCTCGGCGAGCCCCAGGACCGCCCGGTGATGCAGTGCGGGGTCGAGGCAGTCCCGCTCCAGCACCAGGTCGGCGGTCAGGTGCTCCGCCGGTTCCGACGGGGTGACCGGGCGGGGGTCGTGGCCGCGGGCGCGTTCGGCCAGCAGCCGCGCCTGACCGACGCCGAGGAGCCGTTGCAGGGTCGCCGAGGGCAGGTCGGTGAGCTGGCCGATGGTGTGCAGTCCGTATCTGCCGAGCGTCGTCGCCGTGGCGCGGCCGATGCCGGGCAGCGCGGTGACCGGGCGGGGGTGGAGCCAGTCGGCGGCCCGCTCGGCGGGGACCGAGGTGGTCTCGCCGGGCGCGGACGCGTCGGCCGCCATCGCCGCCAGCATCCGGTTGCCCGCGAGCCCCGCGCTGCTGTCGATGCCGTAGAGGCCCTTCAGTCTCATCATCGTCATCTGGACCATGTCGTAGGGAGAGAGGTCGAAGTACCTGAGCGCCGAGGTGAGGTCGAGCTGGACGGCGTCGGGCGGGATGGCCTGCACATGAGGCGTGACACCGTACATCAGTTCGATTATGTCACCGTACTGATCCTCGGTCAGCGCGGCGTGCAGATGGAGGTGGGCGATGTGCCGCTGCCGTGCGCTCACCCCACTCACCCCACTCACTCCGCTCATCCCACTCATCCGGCTCACCCCGCGCTCCCTGGACTTCGATGGCCGAACTTCTTCAGATCGGCGGAACGGGTGCCGGCGGGCTGGAGGTCGGCGTACGGATGCAGCCGTGCGCCCGCCGTGCCGTCGGCCAGGGTGCGCTGCGGCTGGGCGGGGGTCGGGTGCGGACGGCTCTCGCCGAGGAGGGCGAGCGCGGCCTCGGGGCCGTTGTCCCGGCGGGCGGCGGCGATCTCGTCCAGGTCCCAGGCCATGGAGCCGACGACGGTACGGCGGGTACCGCGCACCTGGACCGTGCCGCGCACCAGCAGCAGCCCGCTGTGGAACACGGTGTGCGCGCAGGCCGGATGGGAGTCCTCGAAGAAGGCCAGGTCGACCAGCCCGGACCCGTCCTCCAGCGTGACGAAGATGATCCGCTTGCCGCTCGCGATCGGCGGCGTCTGGGTCGAGGCCCGCACACCCGCCACGAGCACCTGCTGCCCGGCCCGCAGCCCGGCCAGATGCGCCGCGTCGGTCGCACCGATCTCCCGCAGCAGCCGGTGATGATGCTCCATCAGATGCTTGGAGACATCGATGCCAAGGGTGCTCAGCTCAGCACTGAGCGCCTCCCGCCCGGTCATCTCCGGCAGCCCGCTCGGCTCCGCACCGCCAACGGCGCCCGCGACGATGGGCAGTTGACCCTCGTGCGCGGACCGGGTCCGGGACTGCCGATGCAACTCCGCGATCTGGAGCAGCAGATCACGCCGGGTGAGCCGACCGTCGTGCAGACAGTTCAGGGCACCGATCTCCGCCAGCCGCTCGGCCACCGGCCTGCTGGGACGGGCCCGCTGCCAGAAGTCCGACAGCGATCCGTACGGCTGGCTCTCCTCGATCCGCGCGCACTCGCCCTCGCTGATGCCGTGCACCGCGGCCAACGCCAGCCGCACACCCCACTGCTCCCCGTCGGCCTTCTCCACGGTGTGCCGCACCCGGGAACGGTTGATGTCGACCGGCAGAACCTGTACGCCGCCCCGGCGGGCGTCAGCGACCAGGACCCGCTTCGGCCACATCCCGGGATCGTGTTCGAGCAGACCCGCCAGCAGGAACGCCGGGTAGTGCGCCTTGAGCCAGGCACTCTGCAGCGCGGGTACGGCGAAGGCGACCGCGTGCGCGCGGCAGAAGCCGTACGCCCCGAAGGCCTCGACCGTCTTCCAGACGTCCTCCCGCACGACCGCGCTGTAGCCACGCGCGCGTGCCCGCTCGTGGAACCAGTCCCTGATCATGGGCAGTTGCTCCTTGTCGCCGAGCGCCCGCCGGGTGATCTCCGCGAAGGCCCGGTCGCAGCCGGTCATCACCGACAACGTCTCGATGATCTGCTCGTGCCAGATGGTCACCCCGTAGGTGTCGGCGAGCACCGGCTCCAGATCCGGGTGCGCGTACGACGGCGTACCGCCATGGCGCGCGGCGATATAGCGCTCGGGCATACCACCGGCGACCGGCCCCGGCCGGAAGAGACTGATGTCGGCGATGACGTCCTGCACGTCGCGCGGCTGCAACCGGGACAGCAGATCCTGCTGACCGGGCGACTCCAGCTGGAACAACCCCAGGGTCTGGCTCTCCTGGATGAGCTTGAACGCGAAGACGTCGTCGAGCGGCACCTGCCGCGGGTCGTCCAGGTCGATGAGGTTGCCGGTGGTCCGTTCGATCTCGACGACGGCATGGGCCATGGCGGACTGCATCCGCACACCCAGCACGTCGAGCTTGATGTTGCCCAGCGCCTCGATCTCCTCCTTCGCCGCCATGGCCATGGGGTAGTCGCCCTGTGGGGTGGGCTGCACCGGCAGCCGGTCCAGAAGGGTGGCGTCGCTGATGACCACGCCGCAGGGGTGCATGGCCATGCCGTGGACCAGGGAGTCGAGGCCCTCGGCGAGCTCCCACAAGGGCCCGTACCGACCCGCCTCGCCCGCCAGTTGCCGCAGCTCGGGCAGCTCGGCGAGCGCGCCGGTGATGTCGGCGGCCCTCAGATGCGGGAAGCTCTTGGCGATCCGGTCGACCTCCGCCGGCGCGACCCCCAGCGCAAGACCGGTGTCCCGCAGTGCCCGGCGCGCCCGATAGGTCTCGGGCATCGCGGTGACCGCCACCCGCTCCTTGCCGAACCGTTCGAAGATCGTGTCGTAGCACTCCAGCCGACGGGCCGACTCCACGTCGATGTCGATGTCGGGCAACGACTCCCGGCGCCTGCTCAGGAACCGTTCGAACAGCAGACGGTGGTCGAGCGGGTTGGCCGTGGCGATGTCCAGCGCGTGACAGACCATCGACCCGGCACCGGAGCCGCGGGCCGCGACCCGGATGCCCTTGGCCCGGATGTCGGCCACGACCTGGCCGATGGCGAGGAAGTACGCGTCGTAGTTCCAGTGGGAGATCACACCGAGTTCCTCGTCCAGCCGGTCGAGTGCCGCGCGGTCGCGGTCGAGGCCCCGTCGGACCAGACCTTCTTCGCATCTCAGGCGCAGCAGCCGGGCCGCGCCACCCGCTCCCGGCTCGGCGCCGAAGAGTGACGGTTCCGGGAGGTGCGGTGTGCCGAGGCCGAGGTCCGCTCGGGGGTCGACGGTGCACGCGTCCGCCGTAACAGCGGTGTCCGCCATCAGGCGCCGCGCCCGCCGGACATCCCCTCCCGCGCACTCGGCGACCATCCGCGCGACGGCCGCCATCCCCCGCTCGTCCTTGAGCCAGCGCTGCCCGCTGTCCAGGTGACGCCGATCGATGGGGCGCAGCAGCCGTGCGGCGTCCAGGACGTCGGCAAGTCGATGTTGCTCGGGGTCGGCGTAGCGGACGGCGTTGGAGAGCACGGCGGGGGTGCGGGTGCGGTCGGCCAGGGCCAGCGTCCGGGCGGCCAGCCGAAGCGTTCCCGCCCCTGTGCCGAAACGTTTCTGCGCAACAACCTCCAGCCGGACCCCCCTCCCGAAGACCTCCCGCCACGGCGCCAGCAGCTTCACCGCGACGTCCTCCCGCCCCACCGACAACGCCCGCACCGGCTCCGAGAGCGGCCCGAGCAACACCGTCAGCCCGGGGCCGCCGTACTCGCGCAGCGCCTCCCACGGCACCACCGGCGGCGTACCGGACAGGGCACCGACATGAGCGGCCGACGCGATACGGCACAGCCGCGCCCACCCCGCCCGGTCCTCGGCGAGCAGCACGAACCGCAACGGCGGCTCGACGACATGCGCACCACCGCGCACCGGCGTACGGCGGCGCCGGCCGGGCGGCGGGGGCGCAAGAGCCTCCACCGCCAGATCGATCCCGAAGACCGGCCGAACGCCTTCCTTCACACAGGCCCGCGCGAACCGCACGGCCCCGGTGACCGTGCCCCGGTCGGTGAGCGCGAGCGCCGCCATGCCTCGCTCGGCCGCCCGCCGCACAAGCTGCTCGGGATGGGAGGCGCCGTAGCGGGCGGAGTAACCGGACGCGACGTGCACGTGGGCGAAACCCGCCATGCCGCACCTCCATCACTCCACCCCTTTTCGGCCACATGCCCGATAAATCCATCGTACTCTCGTTCGATTACTCTAACCCCATCAGCCCCGGTCAGCGACCCACATTCGAACACATCATCGATTCTCAAGGGGGCGAGCAGCACCCAGAACAAGCCCACCCCGCCACCTCCCCAACCAGCCACGGCAGTTGAGGGACCCACCTGCGGCAGAACATCCGTACGACATCCATTCGGCCGCCCCCCACCTGCACAAACACCACAGGCCCCGGACCGTGGGGGCATGACGCAGACCACCGGCGCCGACACCCCCCACGGCCCCTTCCTCGCCGAAGTGAAGGACGCGGTCACTCCACGAGCCACCCTGCTCGTGACCGGCGTGGTGATCCTCCACCTGCTCTTCATCGCCTCTTATGTGGGCGCACTCCACGACCCGAAGCCCAAGGACGTGCCCTTCGGGGTCGTGGCCCCCCAGGCCGCCGCCCAGCAGACGGTGACCCGACTGCAGAACCTCCCCGGCGACCCGCTGACCCCACGCGCACTGCCCGACACGGCGACAGCCCGCGAACAGATCCTGAACCGCGACATCGACGGCGCCCTGCTGATCAACCCGACCGGCACCACCGACACCCTCCTGGTCGCCACCGGAGGCGGAAGGGTGCTGGCCACCACCCTGGAGAGCCTCGTCACCACCCTGGAGAAATCCGAGGCTCGCACCCTCCGCACCGTCGACGTGGCCCCGGCCGACCGACAGGACGCCAACGGACTCTCGTCCTTCTATGTGACCGTCGGCTGGTGCGTGGGCGGCTATCTGTGCGCGTCGATCATGACGATCAGCTCCGGCGCAGGCCGCCCCACCCCCAGGCGCTCGGTGATCCGGCTCGCCGCCATGGCCCTGGTCGCGATCGTCGGCGGCCTCGGCGGCGCCCTGATCGTGGGCCCGATCCTCAACGCCCTCCCGGGCAGCATCGCCGCCCTCTGGGGCCTGGGCGCCCTGATCATCTTCGCGGTCGGCGCGGCGACGCTCGCCTTCCAGGCCGTCTTCGGCATGGCCGGCATCGGCCTGGTCATCCTGATCATCGTCATCCTGGGCAACCCGAGCGCGGGCGGCGCTCTCCCACCCCCACTGCTCCCCCCGTTCTGGAGAGACATCGGCCCCGCACTACCGCCGGGCGCGGGCACATGGGCAACCCGCTCGATCGCCTACTTCAAGGGCAACGACATGACCGCCTCACTACTGGTGCTCTCGGCATGGGCGGCAGCAGGGATCGCGGTCACACTCCTGGCGACATCGCTGCGCACGCCCAAGAGACCGCAGTCGACCAAGGCGTCGTAAGGCAGGCAGGAACGCACCCGCACCCGCGTACGGCGGCAAGGGGACGTGCCGGGTGGTGTCCGCCCGCAGTGGCCGGCGTCAACACGCAGCACCACTTGGCCTAAGCCCAACCGCCGGTCCGAGGACGGACACCACCCGGCACGGCCCCGACCCACCCACCACACCGCAGGCGCTACGCGCACCCCCACCAAACAGCCACAGGCCGCCGCAGGCATCAACGCGCACCCCCACACACGCACGACGCGGACCCCACACACGCGAAAGTCCCGCCCCTCACAAACAGGGGCGGGACTCCACAAATGCGACGAACCGTCAGCCGATCTCGGTACCCGTGGCCGACAGCGCCTCGGTCACCGGCTGGAAGAACGTCTCCCCACCGGAGGTGCAGTCACCGCTGCCACCCGAGGTGAGACCGATCGCCTTGTCGCCGGAGAACAGCGAGCCGCCGCTGTCGCCGGGCTCGGCGCAGACGTCGGTCTGGATCAGCCCGTTGACGATGTCACCGTTGCCGTAGTTCACGGTGGCGTCCAGCCCGGTGACCGTACCGTCGTGCACCTGAGTGGTGGACCCGCTCCGGGTGACCTCCATGCCGACGGTGGCCTCGGCGGCCCCGCTGATGGCCTGCGAGGACCCGTTGTAGAGGTTGACCTCGCTCGGGTGGTCGACCTCGGCGGTGTACTTGACCAGCCCGTAGTCGTTGTCCGGGAAGCTGGACGTCTCGTTGGTGCCGATCTCGGTGCCGCTGGAGTCCGACCAGGTCGTGATGCCCTCGGTGCAGTGCCCGGCGGTCAGGAAGAACGGCTCCCCGCCCTTGACGACGTTGAAGCCGAGCGAGCAACGCCCACCGTCACCGGTGATCGCGTCACCACCGGCGACGAAGGGCTTGAACTCACCCTTCGTGCGCTGGAGTTCGGCCTTGGCGCCGAGCCCGTCCACGACCTCGGTCAGCTTGGCCAGCTCGGCCTTGGAGACCGTACGGTCCGCGGTGACGACGACCTTGTTGGTCGTGGGGTCGGTCGCCCACGAGGTACCGGGAATGGTCGCGTCGGCCTTGAGCGTCGTACGCGCGCTCTTCAGCTCGGCGAGCGAGTTCTCGACGACCTCCGCCTTGGCACCGGCCGCCTCGACGGCGTCGGCGGCGGCCTCGTCGAGGACGTTCACCACAAGGCTCTTGGCCTGGGCGTCGTAGTAGGTACCCGCGGCATCGGCGCCGAGGTCCTTGACGAGCGTCGAGGCGAGCTTTCCGGCCGCGCCGACCGAAAGGGTCTTGAGCGAGGGCGCCTCGGGCGTCTCACTCGCGTTCGCAGTCTGCAAGGTCACTCCCGCGGCCACCAGTGCGGCGATGCCCGCACCTGCCACGGCGGCACGCCGCTTGGGTATGCGTCGGTGCTTCAACTCACGTCCTCCTGTGGGGGGTCGGCCCGAGAGGTTGTGGGGACCTCGACGGACCGGAAGGCGTACGGCTACGGAGGCGGCGCACAACAAATGCCGCGCCCGGGCCGGTTGAACAACGCTCACTATTCCGAGACCCCCGGGAGCACACAAGGTCGACTTCCGGACGCGCGTAGAACACGGTTGCGCGCCCACGCCACCTTGACCGTGCACAGTCACACGGGGCCTCTTCGCACAGCAAACACTGCAAGCGAGCGAACCATACGCAACGCGTGAGGTCTACTCCTGTCTTGAAATCGACCCTTCCGCATCCGAATTCAAGCGCGGCTCAAGAGGCGGAAGTTCCTCCTGCACGGCCCGAGACCCGACGGACGGCGCCCGCTGGGCACCGTCACCGGCCCGGGCGTCCCCCGCCGGCCTCTGTGCCCCTTTCTCCAGAAACCGCAACAACTCCACCGGAATCGGAAGCACCAGCGTGGAGTTCTTCTCGGCCGCCACCGCCATCACCGTCTGCAGCAACTGCAACTGCAGAGCGGCAGGCGCGTCGGCCATCTGATGCGCCGCCTCCGCCAGCTTCTTGGAGGCCTGGAGCTCCGCGTCGGCGTTGATCACCCGCGCCCGCCGCTCCCGGTCCGCCTCGGCCTGCCGGGCCATCGACCGCTTCATGGTCTCGGGCAGCAACACGTCCTTGATCTCCACCCGGTCGATCGTCACGCCCACTCCACGGCCGGACTGTCGATCATCAACTCCAGCCCCTGGTTGAGCATTTCGCGGTTGGACAGCAGATCATCCAGCTCACTCTTCGCAGTTTGTCGACACCCGGAACGATCACGGTGAACCCGGGTCCACGCACCTCGGACCGGAGCTTCCCGAGACGGAAGACCACGCCCCGTTCGCACTGCTTGACGACCCGCGCGGCCGCCGCCACATACACCACACCGGCCAACGCGAGCGTCGCTCCCGCCGCCACCAGCTCCTCGACCATCACGACCCCCCAGGGTCCGAAATGGGCGCACATCAGGGTTCTTTGGCACCTGTTCCGACGATAACCCCGCACTCCGGACAAAGGGGAGCCCCCACACGCGGTGCGTGCGGGGGCTCTGGGCGCTGCTGGCTGCCGGCCGGAAGGGTTTAGTAGACGCTCACGCCGTACGCGCTGAGGGCCTCGGTGACCGGCTGGAAGAAGGTCGTGCCGCCGGAGGAGCAGTTGCCGCTGCCGCCGGAGGTCAGACCGTACGCGGTGCCGTTGCTGCCGTAGAGCGAGCCGCCGGAGTCGCCGGGCTCGGCGCAGACGGTGGTCTGGATGAGACCCCCGACGACGTCGCCGCCGCCGTAGTTGACGGTCGCGTTGAGGGCGGTGACCCGGCCGCTGTGCGTACCGGTGGTGGAGCCGTCGCGGATGACGGTGGTGCCCACGCTCGGCGTGGCCGCGCGGGTGATGTCCACGCCGTTCGCGGTGCCGGGCCGGCTGACGGAACCGGAGTAGCGCACGATGCCGTAGTCGTTGCCCGGGAAGCTGGAGCCCGAGGTCGAGCCGATGACCGTGGTGCGGCCGGAGTTGGAGTACCAGGTGCCCGCACCGTCGGTGCAGTGGCCGGCCGTCAGGAAGTACTGGTTGCCGCTGCTGTCCTGGACGTTGAAGCCGAGCGAGCAGCGCCAGCTACTCGCATAGATGGCGTCGCCGCCCTGGATGAACTTGCTGAACTTGCCGGCGGTGCGCTTGATCGTGAGCGCGTCGGCGTTCGCGCCGGCCTGCTCCTTGATCTTCGCGATCTCCGCCTGGGAGACCGTGGAGTCGGCGGTCACCGTGACGCTGTTGGTCTTGCTGTCGACGGCCCAGGCGGTGCCCGGGACGTCGGCCTTCAACACCGAGCCGCTGACGCTCTTGAGCTCGGCGGCGCTGAAGGTGGTCGGAGTGTCCGCGGCGTTCGCGTTGGGGATCGCGATCGCGGCTGCGGCCACGAGGCCGGAGGAAACGGCGATCAGCCGGGTCCGTCTCGTAATACCACTGCGGGGGGTGGTGCGCTTGATCCTCACTTTTCGTTCCCTCCAAGGGAAGTCGGGGGCCCGCGTGGGGTGGGGCCCGTGAGGCGCAGTCAGCGGGCCACAGGTCCGGATTCCGAACACGCCGTGCCCCTGACAAGCGCTGAGGGGGAGTATTCGGCCGAACGCCCGCCAGCCGCAAGGGCGCCTTTCGGCCGTCAACCTTTGAACGATCTACGAAAACGGGCCGTCCCCCTCGACCGAGACCTGCAGCGTGAGCGCCTGCCCCCGAGCCTGACCTCACCACCGAAGGACCGCCCGTCCAGGGTCAGCCGATCCGCCCCGTCGGCCGTGAGGACAACTCCGTCACCACTCAGCCACCCACACCCCCGGGATGTCCGGAAGTCGCCTCTCCGGAAAGTCCCGGCCCTAGGGCATGATCCGCCGGACAGGCCCTAGCAACCGTCGCAGGGGCAGCAGCAGTCGCAGCCGCTGCAGTCGCAGTCACGGCAGCAGCCCTCGCGCTTCTTGCGGGACCACGGGCCCTCGTACTCCTTCGCGCAGCACAACTTGCAGGTGCAGCACAGCAGCCAGAACATCCCGCAGCCGGCCCAGAACCCACGCCGCCCCTTCGGCGGCTGAGCGGCCGGCCCACCTCCGAACCCGCCGAAGTCACCACCGCCGCCACCAGCACCGCCACCGCCGGGCGCGCCCCCACCGCCGGCATACGGGTTCCCGCCGGCATACGGATTCCCGCCACCGGCATACGGATTCTGCGGCGCCCCGTACGGCCCCTGCTGCGGCGGCTGCCCATAGGGCCCGGGCTGATGCGACGCACACACGGGCACCGTGCCGAACGCCCGGTCCACCGAGCGCCGAAGCTCGTGCACCAGCAGCAGATGGGCCAGCTTGGCATCCGTGAACTCCACCTCGCGCAACGCCAGCCGCACCCCGTGCACGGCGTCGTCGGCGAGCCGGCGCGCCTCGGCGAGCGAGGTCCCGGTCCCGGTGAGCGGGTTCCACGCGCCCGACTCGGCGTCCGCGGCCCGGTCCTCCACGGCGTCCAGGAGGTGCGCCAGCCGTCCGAAGAGGCGCCCGGCCTCGGCGAGCGGCTCGGCGTTGTGCGGCCGTCCGGCCAGGATCGCGGTGTGGGCGAAGGCGGCGGCGGTCGCCGTCTCGGTCGGCTCGGTCACGGCGAGCAGGGGCGTCCCGGGCCCGGCGAGCGCCTCGATGCCGAGCTGCCGGTCCACGGCGTCGACGAGTACGGAGGTGTCGAACCCGACGGCCGAGCCGCTACGGGCACCCGCCGCACCCCACCCCGCGGCCACCCGGCGTGCGGCGAGCGCCACCGGCCTGCGGGCCAGCAGCCCGTCCCCGTCGGCCACATGGTCACGCACCTTGGCGGAGGCGAGCACCAGCGAGACGGCGGCGGCGAGCCGCGCACCCTCGCCCTGCGCGACGGACGCGGTGCGCATTCCGCGCAACGGGCACGGTCCCGCCGTACGCCGCAGGCCACTGTCCTGCTCGGCCTGAGCCTCCGTCAGAACGGAGATCAGCAGCCCGTCGTAGTTCGTCACGATCCGCGCGAGCTGACCGTGGTCCCCACGCAACGAGAGGCACAGCCCGCACAAATGCGCCATCCATTGGCCGGTGAGCTTCTCTCCGAGCCGATGACGACAGGGCCGGACGATTCCGAACACGATGTTCCCCCGAGGTTCTTACGACGTTCCCAGGACGCTGAGCTGCCGCATCGTACCGACCGGGGTACCGATGGCGACGGCGGTCTCGTTCACCCGTACGCTCCCCGCCTCACCCATACGCCGCGAAGAATCATATTTCACTCACAGTCAGCAGCCGTACGTGGCATGCCCCTTGGGGGACACGGGCTCTCGACGGATGCGCTGTGCACCAGTACCGTCACAAACCCCCCGCGCGGCGTCTATCCACTTGGCACGACGTCCGCATCATGGATGACCATAGGGATGCGGAAGGCAATAGAGACCGCTGTGAGAGGAGGCGTCCATGGGATCGGTGCGCAAGGCGAGTGCCTGGCTGGGCCTCGTTGACGACAACGATGACGAGCGTTACTACGACGACGACTACTCCGAGGGGACCGAGCCCGGGGATGCCTGGGTCACCGACCCGCGGGTCAAGGTGGCCACGGACGTCGCCGAGGAGAAGGGCCGTCGGATCGGCACGGTCACCCCGGACAGCTTCCGGGACGCCCGCGCCATCGGCGAGCTGTTCCGGGACGGCGTCCCGGTCATCATGAACCTCACGGCCATGGATGCCGCCGACGCCAAGCGCGTCGTCGACTTCGCGGCGGGACTCATCTTCGGTCTGCGCGGCTCGATCGACCGTGTGTCCAACCGGGTGTTCCTGCTGACCCCGGCCGACACGGAGATCATCAGCGGGGAGTCGTCGGCACACCGCTCGGACGGCTTCTACAACCAGAGCTGAGGCAGGGCCGCTCACCGGCCCTGCCCCCTGGTGGGGTCAGCGGAAGGCGTCGAGTCCGGTGAGCGCCTTGCCCAGCACGAGCTGGTGCATCTCGACGGTGCCCTCGTAGGTGAGCACCGATTCGAGGTTGGTCGCGTGCCGCATCACGGGGTATTCGAGCGAGATCCCGTTGGCACCGAGGATCGTCCGGGACGTACGGCAGATGTCGATGGCCTCGCGGACGTTGTTGAGCTTGCCGAAGCTGACCTGCTCGGGACGCAGGCGGCCGGCGTCCATGCGCCGCCCCAGATGGTGGGCGAGCAGAATCCCCTTGTGCAGTTCGAGCGCCATGTCGGCGAGTTTGGCCTGGGTGAGCTGGAAGCCCCCGATCGGCCGGCCGAACTGCTCCCGCGACTTCGCGTAGTCGAGAGCGGCCTCGAAACAGGAACGCGCCGCGCCCATGGCCCCCCACACGATCCCGTACCGGGCGTGCGAGAGACAGCTGAGCGGCCCCTTGAGCCCGACGACCTCGGGAAGCACGGCATCGGCGGGCAGCCGTACGTCGTCCATGACCAGCTCACTGGTGACGGAGGCGCGCAGCGACAGCTTGTGCTTGATCTCCGGGGCGGAGAACCCGGCGCTGTCGGTCGGCACGACGAAGCCACAGATCCCTTCGTCGGTCTGCGCCCAGACGACGGCGACCCCGGCGACGGAGCCGTTAGTGATCCACATCTTCCGCCCGTTGAGCACCCAGTCCGAGCCGTCCCGCTTGGCGTACGTCCGCATGCCGGCCGGGTCGGACCCGTGATCCGGCTCGGTCAACCCGAAGCACCCGATGACCTCGCCGGAGGCCATCCGGGGCAGCCAGGCCTGCTTCTGCTCCTCGCTGCCGAACCGGTGGATGGCGTACATGGCGAGGGACCCCTGCACGGACACGAGCGAGCGGATCCCGGAGTCGGCGGCCTCCAGCTCCAGACAGGCCAGCCCGTACTGCACGGCGGACGCCCCGGCGCACCCGTACCCACTGAGCGACATCCCGAGGGCCCCGATCTCCCCGAGCTCCCGGGCAAGCTCACGAATCCCCGGCAGCTCCCCCGTCTCGTACCACTCGGCGACATACGGCACGACCCGATCAGCGGCCCAGTCCCGCACGGTGCCGCGAATGGCCAGGTCCTCGGGCTCCAGGAGATCGTCGATACCGAGGGGGTCGGCGGGGTCGAACGGGGGCAACTTCGAGGACGCGGACATGGGAGACCCTCCGGCAGCACGGAAAACTAGCACCGCTAGTTACGACTGATGCCAGACGCTACGACGCAGTGTCCCGCACGTCCAGTACGCACTACGCACTACGCACCGCAAGCCGCCGACGGCGGGGAACCCCCACAGGAGACGTCCACTTGTCAACGGACTGGAAACGGGTGGTGCGTGGGTGGGAGAAGGCTTGGTCAAGCGGAGACGCGGGACTCCACAACTTCCCTAGGTCCAGGAATCTCCGCCTCCACCGCAGGCGCCTCGCACTGCATGGCCCGCGGCAACCGCAACGCCATCACCGCCCCCAGCAGCAACAACCCCGCACTCACCAGCAACGTCACATGCAGCCCGTGCACAAAGGAGTCCCGAGCCGCATGCCGCAGGGCATCCCCCGCAGGCCCGCCCAGCTGCGCGGCAACCTCGTACGCCTCCCCCAACGAATGCGAGGCGGCCGTAGAGGCAGAAGCGGGCACACCCCCCACATGCGCCAGCCCGGGGGCGTACGCCGCGTTCATCACGCTGCCCAGCAACGCGATCCCGATCCCGGCCCCCAGCTGGTACGACGTCTCACCGATCGCCGCCGCGCCACCGGCCTGCTCCTGCGGAGCCTCGCTCAGCATCGACTCGTACGCCCCGAAGAGCGTCGTCTCCAGCCCGAAGCCGAGCAGCACGAACCCGAACAGCAGCAGCCCGGGGTTGTCCGACCTGCCCATGGCCGTCAGCAGCACTACCGCGGCCGCGGTCAGACCGAACCCGGCGCACACCATGCGCCGCGGCCCGAACCGTCGTAGCATGCGCGCCCCCGCCAGCCCCGCCGCCATCGCGGCGAAGGTCAGCGGCAGCAGCCGTAGCCCCGTCTCCAGCGGCGAAAGACCCAGCACCAGCTGCAGATACTGCGCCGCGATCAGTTCGAGCCCGACCAGCGCGAGCATCGCCAGCACGATGCACCCGACGGACGTACTGAACGCCGGTCGCGCGAACATCCGCAGGTCGACCAGCGGATGCGCCCGGCGCCGCTGCCGTCGTACGAAGAGGAACAGCAGCACCGCGCCGATCACCAGCGGTGCCACGGTGAACACGCTGTCCACCGACTCCCCGCCGCCGAGCCGCTTCACGCCCAGCACCGCGCCGAACAGTCCGGCCGCCGCGAGCAGCGCGCCGACCACGTCCCAGGGGCCCTTGCCGTCACCCTTGGACTCGGGCAGCAGAAGTCGGCCCACCGGAAGGCTGACCAGCATCAACGGGATGTTGACGAGGAAGACCGAGCCCCACCAGAAGTGCTCCAGCAGGAAGCCGCCGAGCAGCGGCCCGACCGCCGCGCCGACGGCGGCCACGGCGCTCCAGATACCGATCGCGAGGGCACGCTCCCGCCGGTCCGGGAAGACCTGGCGCAGGATCGACAGCGTCGCGGGCATGATCATCGCGCCGCCGACGCCGAGCAGGGCGCGGGCCAGGATGAGCACCTGCGGGTCGTGCGCGATGGCCGCGAGGCCGGAGGCGATGCCGAAGAGGCCGTATCCGAGGAGCAGGACGCGCCTGCGGCCCACCCGGTCACCGAGCGTGCCGAAGAGGATCAGCAGCGAGGCGCAGACCAGCGGATAGATGTCGACGATCCAGAGCAGTTCTATCGCGCCGGGCCTGAGGTCCTCGGTGACGGCGGGGACCGCCACGTGCAGCACGGTCGCGTCGACCGCGACGAGGAGCAGGCTGGCGCAGAGGACGACGAGGACGACCCAGCGGTTGGCACCGGCCCCGGCCGCCCGACGGCGCAGCGCAGCGGCAGCCGTGGTCGTCCCGGACATGTACGTACCTCCCAGTGTTTCCTCTCCCTCGGCGGGCTCACGGGGTGGGGACTCCCTGTGACTCGGCCGGAGAGGAGCGGTGGTCTCCGGCCCGCGCAACGAAGGGCGAGTGACTCGTCAGGTTACGCGAGTTCCCGTCGGTGCCGAGTGGCGGACCTCTCAGACCTCGCACAGAACGCGTGTGGCGTACGCCACTCCCCTCCAGGTCAGCACGGACCGGAGGGCGGTCCGGTTCGGCCCACCGTCGATAATCGAGCCCGTGACCGATCTTGACACGCGCATGGCACCGACCGGCCCGTCGGCCCTGCGCCGCGCGGCCCCGGCCCTCCTCGGCTACGCGGCCGTACGCACCCTGGGCCTGCTCGCCCTGGCCCTGTGGAGCGGGGCGCGCGACAAGAGCGCGTACACGCTGCTGACGGCCCGCTGGGACGCGCTCTGGTACACGAGGGTCGCGGAGCAGGGCTACGGCTATGAGGTGCACATGCCGAACGGCGACGTGCACTCGAACCTGGCCTTCTTCCCCCTCCTGCCCTGGCTGGAGCGGCTCGGGGCAGCCCTGACCCCGCTGTCGCACGCCGACGCGGGCTTCGCGGTGAGCCTGCTCGCCTCGTTCGCCGCGGCCTGGGGGATCTTCGCGGTCGCCGATCACGTGTACGGCCGTCGGGCGGGGGTGTGCGCCGTACTGCTGTGGGCGGTGCTTCCCGTCGGGATCGTGCAGTCGATGGCGTACAGCGAGTCGCTCTTCACCGCGCTCGCCGCCTGGTCGCTGTACGCGGTGCTGACCGGCCGCTGGCTGACCGCCGGAACCCTGGCGCTGCTGGCGGGCCTGACCCGCCCGGTGGGGATCGCCGTCGTCGCGGCGGTGTGGGCGGCGGGCATCGCCTCTTTCGTGGGAGACCGGAGCACGCCGGTGCCGCACGGCCCCCGGCGCGCGACGCGCGCCCTCGGCATGCTCCTCGCTCCCCTCGGCACCGCCGGCTACGTCCTCTGGGTCGGCCACCGCACCGGCAAGGGGCCCCTCGGGTATCTCGACGTCCAGGCGGGCTGGCGCAACGGCTTCGACGGCGGCTACGCCTTCGCCCGGTTCGTCGCCGACAAGTTCACGTCGTTTCCGTCGGCCCTGGCGGGGGTCGGGCTGATCGTCGGGGTCGGGCTGGTGGCGTGGCTGTACGTCGTCTGCGTACGGCAGGGCCAGCCGCTCCCGCTCCTGGTGTACGGGGGTGTCGTCACCGCGCTCGCCCTGTGCGCCTCCAGCTACTTCGGCTCGAAACCGCGCCTGCTGCTGCCCGCGTTCCCTCTGCTGCTGCCCCTCGCGCTGTCCCTGTCCCGGCTGCGTACGCCCAGGTCGGCGGGGGTGCTGGCCGGGGTCGCTGTGGCCTCGGCCGTGTACGGGGCGTTCTGGCTGAACGGCTCCGGTCCGCCCTGACCGGCGCCCGACCCGTGCCCGACCGGCGCCTGACCGTCGGTGAGCACTCGGATAATTCCGGCCCAGCATTCGGTGAACGAATTCATAAGCGGCGAAAAACAACCGCATCAGAATGATCAAAGGAAATGAAGGGTAGAGCGCCCGGGGATTGTGGATTCCGAGGAAATAAACCCCTCCCTGAGAGGAATCCCACATCACATCGTCATCACAAACCGGCGGAATCGCACGGGAACAGAGCTCACTCGCTGTAACGTCGATTGGGTGCGTACCGAACGAACCCTCACCCGTCTGGACCGGGTGTTCGCCAGGCTGGACCGGGAACCGGAACGTCCGGCACACATCGACGTGCCGAAGACGAGCCGGCACCGGATCGTGCTGTTCGCCGCCACGCTGGCCTTCTATGTGGCGATCGTATGGGCCGTCGTCATCACTTCATGGCTGGTCCGGCTCGACTGGCAGGTCATGTTCTTCCGGCCCTACCAGCAGTGGGCCGAGATCCACGCGTTCGTCGACTACTACGTGGTGCTCGGCCAGCGCGGCCCGACCGCGGTGATGGTCGCGGCCTGGCTGGGCTGGCGTTCATGGCGCCAGCACACGCTGCGGCCGCTGCTCGCCCTCGGCGTCTCACTGCTCCTGCTGAACATCACCGTCGGTGCCGCCAAGCTCGGCATGGGCCGCCTCGGCCCGCACTACGCGACCGACATCGGCTCCAACGAGATGTGGCTGGGCGGCGATATATTTCCCAGCGGCCACACCGCCAACGCCGTGGTGACCTGGGGAATCCTGGCCTACCTGGCCTCCACCCCGAGAGCGCGCCGCTGGCTGTCGGCCCTGTCGGCGGTGACCTCGCTGGGCGTCGGCCTCGCCACGGTCTACCTCGGTACGCACTGGCTGAGCGATGTGCTGCTCGGCTGGGCCGCGGGTCTGCTGATCCTGCTGGCGCTGCCGTGGTTCGAGCCGCTGATCGCACGCGCGGAGACCTGGATCTTCGATCAGCGCGACCGCTGGCGCGCAGGTCGGCAGGCCGTCCCGGCACAGCTGCCACCCGCTCCGGTCGAGGTGCCGGTGCGGCTCAAGCCGTGCCCGGCTGCCGCCGAGGACGAGGCCGCGGCACGCGAGGCGGCCTCCGCGGCCCGCTCACCGCGCGACCCGTTCCAGCTGGCGCCGAGTCCGCACACGACCCGCTCGGAGCGCACACCGGTCACTCCGGTCAGCATCCGCCGCCCGCCCCACCAGGAGCGTCTGGCCCGTGGCGCGGCCCCTGCGGCCCGACCGCTGACGGGCGGCTGAGCACCGGACAGCACAGGACAGCGGGGGTTCGGTACGCACAACCGCCCCGTACAGCGACGGCCCCGGCTCCTCTCCAGGAGCCGGGGCCGTCGCTGTCGACCAACCCTGCGTCTGTCCTTCGTCAGTCCTTCGTCAGCCCTTCCAGGCCCGCGCCACCTGGCCGTCCTTGACCTCGAAGTTCAGCCGGCCCGAGCGGTACTCCATGGTGATGATCGCCCCCGGCGGCAGCGAACGCACCGTCGACCACCCTCGGTCACGGGCGAGCCGCTCGGCCCTGTCGGCGCCGAGTCCGACGTAGGTGTCCGGGTTGTCCTGGGGTTCGGCAGGGGGTTTCGGAATGGGTGCCATGCCGCCACGCTAGGGCCTGTCCGAAGGATCGGGCCAGAGCGGACCATGAACCTTTGTAGTGGCCATCCGAGTCGCACGTCCCTCTCGGGTCACGCTTTTGTCACAGGATCACGACACGCGTTTCAGCCTCACTTCGTCACACCAACGAGCGGTTCTATAGGCCTTCCGCAGGCATTCGATCGTAATTTCCGCGTGTCGCGACGACCCCGCCAATAACCCGGCGGAAAAGTTCCGGGAGAACTGCCCCCGAACTCGTTTTCCCCGGCATTAATCGCCGGCCGCGGGAGCCGGTTCCGCACAGAAAGTACATGGTTCCGGCACAAGACCCCCGTACGCCCCCTGTCGGAGCGCTGCCGCCGCGAGCATCATGGCGTGAGCTCGCGTCGGCGCGTGCCGCGCGGGCTTCAGCGGGCCCGGGGCGCGACGAGCGAAGGGGCGAGCGAGCGATGGGGACGCAGACCGTACAGGGGACGGCACGGCCCATGGGAAGCGGGGAGCCGGGCGGCCGTGTGATCGTCGACTGGCTGACCACCACCGACCACAAGAAGATCGGGCATCTCTACCTGATCACGTCGTTCGGGTTCTTCCTGGCCGGCGGTGTCATGGCACTGCTGATGCGGGCCGAGCTCGCCCGGCCGGGGATGCAGTTGCTGACCAACGAGCAGTTCAACCAGCTGTTCACCCTGCACGGCACGATCATGCTGCTGCTGTTCGCGACCCCGACCTTCGCGGGCTTCGCCAACGAGCTGATGCCGCTGCAGATCGGCTCCCCGGACGTGGCCTTCCCCCGGCTGAACATGTTCTCGTACTGGCTGTTCCTGTTCGGCGGCCTGATCGTGATGGGCTCACTGATCGTGCCGACCGGGCCGGCCTCCTTCGGCTGGTTCGCCTACGCGCCGCTCAACAGTCTGGAGCGCTCCCCCGGGATCGGCCCCGACCTGTGGATCATGGGCCTGGCGCTGGCCGGCTTCGGCACGATCCTCGGCGCGGTCAACTTCATCACCACGATCATCGGGATGCGCGCGCCCGGCATGACGATGTTCCGGATGCCGATCTTCGTCTGGAACACCCTGTTCACGTCGATCCTGATCCTGATGGCGTTCCCCGTGCTGGCGGCCGCGCTGCTGGTGCTGGAGGCGGACCGCCGGTTCGGCTCGGTGGTGTTCGACGCGGGCAGCGGCGGGGCGCTGCTGTGGCAGCACCTGTTCTGGTTCTTCGGCCATCCCGAGGTGTACATCATCGCGCTGCCGTTCTTCGGCATCATCAGCGAGATCATCCCGGTCTTCTCGCGCAAGCCGATCTTCGGCTATCTGACGCTGATCGGGGCGACGATGGCGATCACCGGTCTGTCGATGGTGGTGTGGGCGCACCACATGTTCGCCACGGGCGCGGTGCTGCTGCCGTTCTTCTCGTTCATGAGCTTCCTGATCGCCGTCCCGACGGGGGTGAAGTTCTTCAACTGGACCGGGACCATGATCAAGGGCTCCCTGTCCTTCGAGACCCCGATGCTGTGGGCGACGGGCTTCCTGGTGACGTTCCTCTTCGGCGGTCTGACGGGGGTGATCCTGGCGTCGCCGCCGATGGACTTCCACGTCTCCGACTCGTACTTCGTCGTCGCCCACTTCCACTACGTCGTCTTCGGCACGGTCGTCTTCGCGATCTTCGCCGGGTTCCACTTCTGGTGGCCCAAGTTCACCGGGAAGATGCTCGACGAACGGCTCGGCAAGATCCACTTCTGGACGCTGTTCGTCGGCTTCCACACCACGTTCCTGGTGCAGCACTGGCTGGGCGCCGAGGGCATGCCGCGCCGCTACGCCGACTATCTCGCCGCCGACGGCTTCACGGCGCTGAACACGGTCTCGTCGATCGGCGCGTTCCTGCTCGGCCTGTCGACGCTGCCGTTCCTCTACAACGTCTGGAAGACCGCGAAGTACGGCAAGAAGGTCGAGGTCGACGACCCCTGGGGCTACGGCCGCTCCCTGGAGTGGGCGACCTCCTGCCCGCCCCCGCGGCACAACTTCACGGTGCTGCCGAAGATCCGCTCCGAGTCCCCGGCGTTCGACCTGCACCACCCGGCGCACGCGTTGGAGGCTCCGCAGCCCGAGCCAAAGAGCGAGCAAGCCGGCCCTGAGCGGTCCTGATCGCCTCGACGAGCTCGGCCGGCTCCACGACCTCGAACTCGAAGCCCAGCAGCATCACGTGGATCACCATCACGTCGAGGCTCCCGGCGCCGGTGCGCAGGAGGCAGTTGTCGGGACCGTCCGCCTCCAGCTGCCCGGTGGTGGGCGAGATGCTCGCGGCGGCCACCTCCAGGGGCACCAGCAGCCGGATGACGGCGTGCGAGGCGTACGCGCGCGTGGAGACGCCCCGGGAGACGTACGCGGCGAGGTCCTCGGCGGGCGGGGTGCGCGGGGTGAAGCGCGGGCCGTGCGGGGGCCTGGGGGTGATGCGGTCGACGCGGAACGTACGCCAGTCGTCGCGGTCGAGGTCCCAGGCGACCAGGTACCAGCGGCGCTCGCTGCACACCAGGCGGTGCGGCTCGACGATGCGGCGGGTGGAGGCGCCCTCGTGGTTGAGGTACGCGAACCTGAGGCGCTCGGCGTCCCGGCAGAGGTTGGCGAGCTCGGTCAGGACGGCCGGGTCGACGGTGGAGGGCTGGGGGCCGCGCAGCATCGGCACGGTGAAGGCGTTGAGGGCGCCCACGCGGCGGCGCAGGCGGTGGGGCAGGACCTGCTCCAGCTTGGCGAGAGCGCGTACGGAGGTCTCGCCGATTCCCTCGATGCCCTGGCCCGCGGCGGTGCGCAGGCCGACGGCGACGGCGACCGCCTCGTCGTCGTCCAGCAGCAGGGGTGGCAGCTCGGCACCGGCGCCGAGCTGGTAGCCGCCGCCTGTGCCGGGGCTGGCGTTGACGGGGTAGCCCAGCTCGCGGAGGCGGTCGACGTCGCGGCGGACGGTGCGGGGGGTGACGCCGAGGCGGTCGGCCAGGTCGGCGCCGGACCATTCTCGGTGGGCCTGGAGGAGGGAGAGCAGCCGCAGCAACCTTGCGGAGGTGTCCAGCATGGGGCGCCTAATAGCTCGGGGGTGCAGGGATCGCGGGCGAGTGCGGGTCCATTGTGGCTGGTCGCGCAGTTCCCCGCGCCCCTAACGGCGTTGCCGGTACCCGGCATTCGACGCTCAGGTTTCCCTGCCGGGTCTCGTACGGGACTCGGGAAGCGGCGGGATGCACGTCCATGGCACCCGGCGCCAGACGATGGTCCGACTCCTCCTCCGTCACGCTGGCGTACGCGTCCCAGTGCCCCTCCGGCAGGGCCACGCTGCTGGGGAGCGCGGCGCGCAGGCGGCCCGTCGTGGCCGGGGTCAGGGGCAGGGTGACCTCCTCGTGGCCCTCGCGATGGCGCAAGACGAGGTGGGCCGCCTCGGTGGCCACGGCCGCGGTGACATCAAAGGTCAGCCCGCCCGCCGAATCCGCGATGCAGTCGGCGCGCAGGGGTACGGCTCGCGACACAGACATCGTCATCCGGTGCGGTTCCTCCCTCCGCCTTCTGGTCTGTGTTCTGTTCTGGTCTGTCGGTTGGACCGGCGACACGGCCTTTGGGTTGCCCGTGACGCCCCGTCATGGCTGGTACGACAGCTGCGGCACCTCGAAGCAGGTGTCGTTCATTTCTCCCTGGGAGACCCAGCCCCGGCCGTCCTCCCAGCGGGCCACCGACAGACAGGTCCGGCGGCTCTTCGGCGGCTCGGGCAGCCGCTCGAACCTGACCGGGATCAGCAGGCCGTCGGCGGTGTATCCCTGGCTGCGGTTCATGAAGTCGTCGACGCACGCGCGCGTGACGCCCTGGACGCCCTGGCCGGCGCACGCCTTCGCCGCATCGGTGAACCACATGGCCGCCGCCCAGCCCTCCAGCTGCCACTGGGAGTGCGTCTTCAGCCCTTTCGTGGCGTCCCGGAACTCCCGTACGGCGGACCGGCCCGTGTCCTCGAAGCCGCGGGACGACCCGGTCGCCCACAGGGCGTTGCGGCAGCGCGGGGCGTCCTCGTAGTCCTCGGCGACGGTGGACGTCCAGTTCTGTACGTTCGTGACCTTGGCGGTGACCTCGGCGCCGACGTCGTCCATCGCCTCGCACAGCCGGGCGTTGCCGTGGCTGTCGATGGCGTCGAAGACGAGGTCGGCGCCCTGTTCCCGCAGATCGGCCGCCACCGCGTGGAAGTTGGGCAGCGCGAAGTCGACCTGCTCGGTGACCACCTCATAGCCCTCGGCCTTCAGCCCCCGCTCGACGAGCCGGGCGTAGGCGGCGGACGCGGGCTGGTTGTACGAGACGACGGCGGCCGTGCGGGCGCCGTGCTCGCGCTTGAAGTAGCGGTAGACCTCGGTGCCGCCGTACTGCTCGCCGTCCCAGCCGGTGGTGCCGTCGCGGGGCGCGAGGCTGCCGTAGATGCCGTAGAGGTGCGGGTAGGTGTCGTAGGCGGCCCCGATGGGCTGGCCGCCGATGTCGGGCACGCGCGCGCGCGAGACGCGTGCGGCGCCGGCGTAGTCCAGGGCGGTGGTGGCGACCAGGGCGACGACCTTCTCCTCGTCGATCAGCTCGTGCACGCACTCGTTGTTGCCGACGCCGCTGCCGCCGTCGTCGCACTCACGCACCTCGACGCGGCGGCCGTCGACGCCCCCGCGCGCGTTGAGGCGGTCGAAGAAGGCCTTGGCGCCGTCGCGCGGGCCGGTGAAGGCGTTGCCTCCGACCGGGCTGGTGACGCTGGTGATGATGCCGACGCGGATCGGGGTGCGGTCGCCGGCGGGCGCCGAGGGAGTGCTCCGGTCGCGGTGCTCGAAGTCGCTCTCCGGCAGCCGGCTGCCACACGCCGTACTCAGAGCCAGCACCACCACGGCGATCGCCGCCTCAACACTCCGGGATCGGCGACCCATTGCCGCTCAACTGGACCAGCGCGCACAGCGTCTTGGCGGACACCTTCCAGGTGCCGTCCTGTTCGACGGCGGTTCCGGAGGCGTCCGGCAGGGCGGTCGCGCCCTTCAGGGTCAGGTCGTACGTCACGTTCGCCTCGGTCGGCGAGGTGAACTCGACCTTGGAGACCTTCGCCTGGACCTGCCCGCCGCGCTCGTCACCGCTGAACGCCTGCAGGACCGGCGCCATCCGGTCGCCGTTCTCCAGGACGGTCTGCTTGTCCTCCATGGACGTCGCCGGGTCGAAGAACCTCTGCCAGTTCTGCTTGATCTCCGTCTCGGCCGCTCCCGCGTCGGCGGGCGCCGTGGCGGCCGGCGACCGCTCGGCCGGCTCCGTCCGCTCCGTCTGCTCGACCGTCGGTGTCGGCGGCGTCTCGTTGCCGCCGCCCCCCTCGTCGTCACTGCAGGCCACGAGGGCCGGGGTGAGGAAGAGGAGCAGGGCCGCGGCGAGCACGATCCCCTGTCCGGCCACCGATGGGCCGCGCCCCCTGGGTGCCTTCCCTCGCCTGACGTCGCTCCCGAGAACCATCTGGCTCACCACCGGGTGTCGATCCGGGCCACCTGTGCCCGGTGCTTTCAGGGTCAGCTTGCAGAAGGCATAGTGCAAGTCCATTGGCGTACATGGAATAGGGCCAGGCACATGCGCGGAAATCCGATGTGCATGCACGCAAACCCGACGTGTGGGAGCCAGCGATGCGGACAGCCCGACTGCGGACCGTACACCCCGCGATCTGGGCCGGCTGGGCCGCGCTCGCGGCCGGTGCGGTGCTGTGCGTCATCGGCTGGTACGGCATCTCCGGCGAACGGTTCGCCGAGCGGCAGCTGCCGTATCTCGCGTCCTGCACGGTGCCCGGCGCCGCGCTGATCATCGCCGGATCGGTGCTGCTGACCCACGGCCGGGGCGCGCTGGCCGCCGCGCGGGGGGAGGAGCTGTACGGCCTTCTGGTGGCCGCCGAGCCCGCCGACGCCGAGGAGTCCGGGCCGTCGGCCACGACGCCGCTCGCGGTCAGCGGGGACCTGCTGATGGTGCCCGGTGGCACCCTCTGGCACCGGGCGGACTGCCCCCTGGTCGCCGGCAAGGCGGACGCCGTCCCCGTCGACACGAAGCTGGTGAGGAGCGGCGAACTGGGCCCGTGCCCGATCTGCGAGCCCGCCGAAGCGGACGACTGAGGCAGACGGCTGATGTCCTCCCTGACGTACGACCTCACCCTGGCCGGCCTGTCGGTGGGCAGCGCCGCCGCGCTCACCGGGATCGGCCTGGTCGTGACCTACCGCGCGACCGGCGTGCTGAACTTCGCGCACGGGGCGATCGCGATGGTGTGCGCGTACGCGCTGCGGCAGTGCGTGGTGGAGTGGGGCTGGCCGCTGTGGGCTGCCGCGACGGTGACGCTGCTGGTGCTGGCGCCCGGCATCGGGATGGTGCTGGAACGGTTCGTCTTCCGCCCCCTGTCGGTCCTGGGCAGCGACCCGGCGCAGACCCTGGTCGCGTCCATCGGCGTGTTCGTGCTGCTGGTGGGAGGTGCGGCGCTGCTGTGGGGCCAGGGAGCGCGGGACGACGCACCGGAGCTGCTGTCGGCGGACCCCTGGGGCCAGCTGGCGGTGGCCCTGCTACTGGCGGCCGGCGTCGCCGCGGTCATCCGCTGGACCCGCTTCGGCCGCGAACTGCGTGCCGTGGTGGACGACCGCCGCCTGGCCGTCCTCGGGGGCATCGACGCGGACCGGGTGGCGGCGGCGGGCTGGGCGTTCGGCTCGTTCACGGCGGGCCTGACGGGTGTACTGCTGGCGCCGTACGTCCGTCTGGACCCGTACGGGCTGCCGCTGCTGGTCATGGAGGTGGTCGCGGTCGCGGTGGCCGCGAGGATGCGCAGCCTGCCGATCGCCGTGGTGACGGCCCTGGCCATCGGGGTGGCGCAGAGCCAGCTGACGCGCCTGCACCCCACGGGCTGGGGCGCGCCCCTGCTGCAAGCCGTCAGCACGAACCTCTTCGTCGTCGCCCTGCTGATCGCGGCCCTGGCCCTGCCCCGCGTAGGCACCCGCGACGCCCTCCCCCGCACGGCCACCGCGCGCGTGCCGACTCCGCCGGGCGCCTGGATCGTGGCGGCGGTGCTCTTCCTGCTCCCCCTGGGCTTCGCGGGTTCGGACCTGCATACGTCGGTGCAGGTGCCGGCGCTGGCCGTAGTCCTGTTGTCCCTGGTCGTGGTGACGGGCCGCAGCGGCCAGATCTCCCTCGGCCAGGCGGCGTACGCGGGCCTGGGCGCCCTGTTCACGGCCCTCCTGGCGGCGGGCCGCTTCCCCGGCCTGCCACGCCTGCCGGAGCTGGCGGCACTCGCCCTCGCGGTCGTCCTGGTGGCCCCCTTGGGCCTCCTCACCGGCTGGCCGGCGATCAGCCGCCGGGGTCTGGCCCTGGCGCTGGCGACCTTCGCGGTGGGCGTCGGCGTGAGCCGCTTCGTCTTCGCCCAGCCGTACGCGATCTCGGGCCTGTCCCTGGGCCGCCCGACGGGCTTCGAGGGAGACCGCGCGTACTACGTCCTGGAACTGACCCTCCTGGCCGCCGCCCTGCTCACCACCTGGCTACTGCGCCGGGGCCGCACGGGCCGGGCCCTGGCGGCGATGCGGGACCACGAGTCGGGCGCGTCGGCGGCAGGCGTCCAGGTGCCCTCCCTGAAACTCCTGGCCTTCGTCTCGGGCGCGGCCCTTGCAGCCCTGGGCGGCGGCCTGCTCGGCATGGGCCTGCGCGCCTTCGACCCGTCCGCCTACGACCCCGTCCGCGGCCTCCTCTGGTTCGCCGCGGTGGTGGTCCTGGGCGCCGACAGCACCCTGGGCGCCCTGGCGGCGGCCGCCCTCCTGGTAGGCCTCGACGCGGGCGCCCGGGGCGGGGTGGCGGCAGCGCTGATCGGCGTGCTGGCGGTGCTGGTGGGGCGGTTCCCCGGGGGACCGTACGAGGCGGCTCGGGCGGCGGCGGGGAGGCTGCGGTTGAGGCGGGGGGCGAGGCTTACGGGGTTGGGGGCGGAGGTGCGTGGGCGGCTGCGGCAGGCGGAGGGAGGCGGGACGCCCCTGCCGGCCCTGGTGGAGCCGACGGGCCGCTACGAACAGGGCGGGGCTGTGGGGACGCAGCGCCCGCAGGTCGCAGCACCGGACGGACGTGACGGCCGTTCCCGAACCGCCGAGCCCAAGCCCGAAAGCTCCCGATCCGCCGAGGCAGCCGACGGCGCTCAACCCCCACAGGGGCCACCCGCACCCGACAACGAAAGTGGTACGGGCGGTACGGGTGGGAATCCCAACGCGGCCGCAGGCCGCGTGCCCACCCCCAAACCCGCACGCGCAAAAACAACCCTCACCACCCACCACCTCCAGGCCCGCTACAACGGCTTCACCGCCCTGGACGACGTCACCCTCACCGTCCCACCCGGCCAGGTCACCGCCGTCATCGGCCCCAACGGCGCAGGCAAAAGCACCCTGTTCCACTGCCTGGCAGGCACACACCGCCCCGCCCAGGGCCAAGTCCTCCTCGGCACCCGCGACATCACCCACCTCCCCACCCACGCCCGCACCCGCCTCGGCATCGCCCGCACCTTCCAGCAACTGGCCGTCTTCCCCTCATTGACCGTGGAGGAAAACGTCCGGGTAGGCGCCGAGCAAGGACGCGTCCAAGACCCCTCAGCCGTGGACCGAGCCCTCAGACTCCTCGCCCTGGACGGCCCCGTACGCTCCCTGCCCGCCGCCGACCTCCCCACCGGCACGCTCCGGCGCGTCGAGTTGGCCCGGTCCCTCGCCGGCAGCCCCCACGTACTGCTCCTCGACGAGCCCGCCGCAGGCCTCGACACCGCCGAGGTCACCGCGCTGACCCGGATCCTGAGGGCCCTCGCCGCCGACGGCACCGCCCTGCTCGTCGTCGAGCACGACCTCGACCTGGTCGCCGACCTCGCCGACACCGTGCACGTCATGACGGCGGGCCGCATCGTCGCCTCAGGCCCACCCGACCACGTACTCGACGCCGCAGGCCCACAGGAGACCCCGGCATGACCACCATCGCCCTGCGCCACGCGCGCGTGCGCTACGGCCCGTTGGAGGCCCTCCACGGCATCACCCTCGCCGCCCCCGGCCCCGGCCTCACCGTTCTGCTGGGCCGGAACGGATCGGGCCGTACGACCGCCCTGCGCGCCCTGGCCGGAGCCGTGCCCCTGTCCGGCGGCACGGTGGTGTGGGGCGGCACCGACATCACCCGTGTGCCCGCCCACGAACGCGCCCGCCGCGGACTGTGCCTGGTCCCCGAGCGCCAGGCCGTGTTCGGCTCCCTCACCGTCGGCGAGAACCTCGAACTCGCGGCCTCCTCGTACGACATCGCCCTCGACGCCTATCCCGCGCTCGCGCCTCTCCTCGCACGCCGCGCAGGCACCCTCTCCGGCGGCGAGCAGCGCATGCTCGCGCTGTCCCGCGCCCTACTGGCACGCGCGCGCGTGCTGCTCGTCGACGAACCCACGCAGGGCATGTCGCCCACGGTCGGCGCCCGTACGTACGAACTTCTGAGCGAACTCGACGCCTGCGTGGTCGTCGCCGAGCAACGACTGCCGCCCGTCCTGCGCGGGCGGACGGCACTCGTCTACGAACTGCGGCGCGGCGCGGTCGTGTTCAGTGGCGAGTCAGGCGAATGGGAGCGCCGTGCAGCGCACCGAACCGGGTCGCGCCCTTCCGGATGAGCGTCGAGCCCTTTTGGACGAGCAGCGACGTGGCCGAGGTCAGCCGATCCGCGACGGTGGGCTTCGACGTCTGCACGGGCTTCGTCGTCTGCTCGGGCTTCGTCGTCTGCTCGGGCTTCAAAGTCTGCTTGGGCTTCGACGGCTGCTTGGGCTTCAACGTCTGCGCGGGCTTCGACGTCTGCGTGGGTTTCCACGTCTGCGTACGGCCCGTGAGCCCGTACCGCCTGGAGCACTGCGGCCAGGCACCCCATCCCTGCACCGCCACCACCTTCTTGGCGATCGTGATCTGCTCCTTGCGGGTGGCGAGATCCGCGCGCGGGGCGTACTTCGCACCGCCGAAGCCCACCCAGGTCCGGTGCGAGAACTGCAGTCCCCCGTAGTGGCCGTTGCCGGTGTTGATCTGCCAATTGCCGCCGCTCTCGCACTTGGCGACACAGCCCCAGGGCCACTGGTCCTTGGCACAGCCGAAGGAGGCGGGTTTGGGAGGCGGTCCAGGGGCCGGTCGTGGCGGCGCCGTATGGCTTGCGCGTGTTGTGTGCGGCAGCGGCGCCGCCTGCGACGTTCCTGGGGCGGCGGCGGTGACCAGTGCGGCGGCGATGACGATCGCGAGCGGTGTGCATTTCATATGAGCACGCTAGGCAGCTTGTTGCGGTCAGCCGTCGCGGCGCGTCCGAGGTGCCCCGGGGCCCCACCCGGTCGGCGGACCGGGTGGCACCCCGTGCCTCAGCAGCGAGCGACCCTCAGAGTTCGAGGCGCTGCCCGGGCACGATCACGTCGGGATCACCGCCGATGACGGCCTTGTTGGCGGCGAAGATCCGCTGCCACGTGGTCCCGTGCCGGGCGGCGATGCCGCTCAGCGTGTCGCCCTCGCGGACGGTGTAGTCACCACGGGACGAGTCGCGGGTGGTGTGTCCCGACGAACGCTCCGGCGTCTGCGCCGGATTCGACCGGGCCGCCCCCGTGTTCGACGGGGCCGACTTGGTGGTGGAAGGGGCCGACGAGCCGGTGGCGGGAGCCGCGGGTGCGCTCCCGTACGCTCCGGCCCGGGCCGAACAGGTCGGCCACGCGCCCCACCCCTGGGCGCGCTGGACCTTGGTGGCCACGGCGATCTGCTGGGCCTTGGTGGCCTGGTCCGCCGTCGGCGCGTAGGCCGTACCGCCGTACGCGCGCCAGGTGGAGGCGGCGAACTGCAGTCCGCCGTAGTAGCCGTTGCCGGTGTTGATGTGCCAGTTGCCCCCGCTCTCGCACTGGGCGATGCGGTCCCACACTCCGCCATCTGCCGCCGCGGCGTTGCCTGTGGCGGCCAGCAGTCCGAGCGGGGCGAGCAGCGCCGCCCCGGCGAGGACCGCCGTCGTACGAGTCCGGCTCCCGTTCGAAGCCTTCGACGCCTTCCGAGCGTTGTCGTGAGTGTTATCGGCACATTCGGACATGTAGGTCCCTCTCGAAGGACTCGGGGTCCCCCAAGGCGGCACGCCACTTCGCACGCCATCGGGCGTGTGAGTGGCGCCCGCCCCGTCCGCCGAGGGTTGGTGCTGACTGCTGGCTGGTGCGGTCGGCGGACGTACCCGAGCGGTGCTCGTTGCACACGGCGGAGGAATGTAGGGAGGCTGACCGGCCGGTATCAACCAACTCCTTGTCATTCCAGGCCAGTTCGCCGTTACCTCCGGTATCGGCGATTTTCGGCCACCCACTTCATTCGCTGATTTCGGGATTTGTCGACCAGGCACCCCAACGATCTGTGACCCACCTCACGCACCCAACTTCCTTGGTACTCCTAGGACTTGACGGTGAGTGCGCGATTCCGTACCCGAGGTGACTGTGCGCGGTGGATGGTTCGATTCCGTTCGGTGTGGTGCGTGACTCCCGCCACAGATCACCCGTTGTCTTCTTCATGAGCCCGGGATCCGCCCGGTTCACGGACCGGGAGCCACCCGGCCCCGCCATGCACCACATCCCGAGGGAGCCACCCGTGCCGCGCATGCTCGACGTCAGCGACGAGGTACGTGCCGAGATCGGCGACGAGGAAGCCGACCGGCTGCTCGCCGGAGAGAACGCCCCCGGCAGTTACGACTGCACGTCCTGCCGTACCCCGGGCGACTCCGAACAGGAGCGCACCAGCACCGTCCTGTTCATCGGGGACGAGACCGCCGTCCTCGCCTTCGCCCACGCCACCTGCCTGCCCTCGCAGGTCGTGCAGGTCACCGAGGAGCAGCTGCAGGGCGCCGTGAAGTCCATCACCGGCGACCGGGTCGACCTGGAGCCGGACACGATCGTGCCGGAGCCGGCCGTGCTGGGCGTCACCAGCGGACTGGTGCTGATCGCCGGGGAGTTGCACCCCGCGCTGGTCGTCGAGCCGACCGCACCCATCGCGCGCCCCGGGGCGATCGGCGCCGGGGACGACTTCCTGCCGTTGCTCATCGAGCAGGGGTTCATGCCGGCGACGGAACTGGCGGATGTGCCGCCCGTGCTGCACGGCTGGTCGGTACTGCTGGCCATGGGGCAGCTGCACGCGGTGCTGCAGCCGGGCACGAATGGCGGGCAGCCGGTCGCGTGGTGGCAGGCACATCATCCGCTGCTGGTGACGGACGGCTGGCGGGCCGCCGCGAACAAGCATCAGCAGGTACTGATGTTCGCCGCGCCCGTGGGGTCCATCGGGCGCCAGCCCAGGGAGGACCTGCTGCGGGAGGCGCTGGACAAGGCCGCCGCGAACGGCAAACTGGTGGCGGCGGCACTGCCGCTCGCGGGGACCTGACAGCGGTTCCCCACCACCTCTGGGACGTCGTCCGCACCTCCGATGAGCAGGCGACCCGTTACGGCGGCCGCATCTCTTCGAGCGCGGTGTCGTTTGGACATACGTGCATGCATACGACGTTCCCCGCCTTCAGGGCGGGCCATCGGCCACGCCGATCTACGACGCGCTCTACGCCGAGTACGTCAAGTCCTTCCGCTCGCTGCCGGGTGACCGCAGCGGGGAGGAGGATCTGGGGTTCATCGCGTTCGGGAACATTCCGCGGAGTACGGGCTCGTACGGCGGCCACCGCCCGGGGTCGTTCAGCAGCTCGTACAGCGCCTACAGCGCGGGCGCCCACAGCGCCCGCCACGGCAGCGGTCAGCAGCCGCAGTGGCAGCGCGTCGGACACATCGGCCCACAGGGCTCGGGGATGCACCACGTCCCGGCCGCGTTGCCCCCGGCGCGCAGAGGCTGAACACATGGAAAGGGCGGCCCTTCTCGGGCCGCCCTTTCGCTTGCGTGCACTACGTCTCTCGCCGGTTACCTCTTCTTGCGTGCGCTACTTCTTCTTGCTTCCGCGCTTCTCGCGCACCCGCACCGAGATATGGATCGGCGTCCCCTCGAAGCCGAACTCCTCGCGCAGGCGGCGCTCGATGAAGCGGCGGTAACCCGCCTCGATGAAGCCGGAGGCGAAGAGCACGAACCGCGGGGGCTTGGTGCCGGCCTGGGTGCCGAAGAGGATGCGGGGCTGCTTGCCGCCGCGGACCGGGTGGGGGTGGGCGGCGACCAGCTCGCCGAGGAAGGCGTTCAGCCGACCGGTCGGCACCCGGGTCTCCCAACCGGCAAGCGCGGTCTCGATCGCCGGAACGAGCTTCTCCATGTGGCGGCCGGTGTACGCCGAGACATTCACCCGGGGCGCCCAGGCGACCTGGCCGAACTCGGTCTCGATCTCCCGCTCCAGGTAGTAGCGGCGCTCCTCGTCGAGGGTGTCCCACTTGTTGTAGGCGATGACCATCGCGCGGCCCGCCTCGACGGCCATCGTCACGATGCGCTGGTCCTGGACCGAGATGGACTCGGAGGCGTCGATCAGGATGACCGCCACCTCGGCCTTCTCGACGGCGGCGGCGGTGCGCAGCGAGGCGTAGTAGTCGGCGCCCTGCTGGAGGTGGACCCGCTTGCGGATGCCGGCCGTGTCGACGAACTTCCAGGTGACGCCGCCCAGTTCGATGAGCTCGTCGACCGGGTCACGGGTGGTGCCGGCCTGCTCGTTGACGACGACGCGCTCCTCGCCCGCCACCTTGTTCAGCAGGGAGGACTTGCCGACGTTCGGGCGGCCAATGAGCGCGATCCGGCGGGGGCCGCCGATCCCGGCGCCGCCGAAGGTCTGCTCGGGCGCCTCCGGCAGGGCCTCCAGGACGGCGTCCAGCATGTCGCCGGTGCCACGGCCGTGCAGGGCGGAGACGGGGTGCGGCTCGCCGAGGCCGAGGGACCACAGGTACGTGGCGTCCGCCTCACCACTGGGACCGTCCACCTTGTTGGCGCACAGCACCACGGGCTTGCCGGCCTTGCGCAGGAGTCGTACGACGGCCTCGTCGGTGTCGGTGGCCCCCACCTTGGCGTCGACGACGAACACGACGGCGTCGGCGGCCTCGATCGCGTACTCGGCCTGCGCGGCCACGGAGGCGTCGATGCCGAGGACGTCCTGCTCCCAGCCGCCGGTGTCGACGACCTTGAAGCGGCGGCCCGCCCACTCGGCCTCGTAGGTCACGCGGTCGCGGGTGACGCCGGGCTTGTCCTCGACGACGGCCTCGCGGCGCCCGATGATGCGGTTGACGAGAGTCGACTTGCCGACATTCGGCCGGCCGACGACGGCGAGGACGGGCAACGGCCCGTGCCCGGCCGCCTCGATGGCACCCTCGACGTCCTCGAGGTCGAAGCCCTCTTCCGCGGCGAGCTCCATGAACTCCGCGTACTCGGCATCGCCAAGCTCTCCGTGGTCGTGCCCGTCGGGCGAGCCCTCGGAGTGGATGTGGTCGTTCATGAAGTCCGTACCTCGTCGTTCATCGTGGTGATCGGTGGACCACCCGGTTGTCCCCCGGCTGATCCACTACTCAGTCTCGCCTAGCGACCGGTCAGTCGCCTGGCGTTTTCCAGGTGCTCGGTGAGCTGCTTCTGGATGCGCTCGGTCGCCTCGTCGAGGGCCGTGCGCGTACGCCGTCCGCTGCCGTCGCCCGCCTCGAAGGGGTCGCCGAAGACGACGTCGACGCGGCTGCGCAGCGGCGGCAGCCCCTTTATCAACCGTCCGGGCCGGTCGGAACTTCCCAGCACGGCGACCGGGACGATCGGGGCGTTGCCGCGCACCGCGAAGTACGCGAGCCCGGCCCGCAGCGCGGCGAAGTCGCCCTCGCCGCGGGTGCCCTCGGGGAAGATCCCGAGGACGCCGCCGTTGTCCAGCACACCCAGGGCCTGGGTGATCGCCGTGCGGTCGGTGCTCTCGCGGTCGACCTTGACCTGCCCGATGCCGAGCAGGAACGGGTCGAGCGGCCCGATGAACGCTTCCTTCTTGATCAGGAAGTGGGTCGGCCGGGGCGCCACGCCCATGACCATGGGGCCGTCGATGTTGTGGGAGTGGTTGACCGCGAAAATCACCGGGCCGGTCGCGGGGACCTTCCAGGCACCCAGCACGCGCGGCTTCCACAGCCCGAACATCAGGCCGACGCCGATCCGCCGCCCGACCTCGGCACCCCGCTCGGAGGGAGCTGTCACTTCGCGGCCCGCTTCTCCTCGACGAGCGTGACGACGCACTCGATGACCTGCGCCAGCGTGAGCTGGGTGGTGTCCACCTCGACGGCGTCGCCCGCCTTGGCGAGCGGCGAGGTCTTGCGGGTGGAGTCGGCCGCGTCCCGCTTGATCAGGGCCTCACGGGTGGCGTTGACGTCGGCGCCCTTCAGCTCACCGCTGCGCCGGGCGGCACGGGCCTCCGGGGAGGCGGTGAGGAAGATCTTCAGGTCGGCGTCGGGCAGCACGGTCGTACCGATGTCGCGGCCCTCGACGACGATGCCCTGCTCGGCGGAGGTGGCCAGCGAGCGCTGCAGCTCGGTGATCCGGGCCCGCACCTCGGGCACCGCGCTGACGGCGCTGACCTTGGAGGTGACCTCCTGGGTGCGGATCGGGCCGGCCACGTCGGTGCCGTCGACGGTGATCGTCGGGCCCGCCGGGTCGGTGCCGGAGATGATCTCGGGCTTGCCGGCCACCGCGGCGATCGCGGTCGGGTCCTCGATGTCGATGCCGCTGGTCACCATCCACCAGGTGATCGCCCGGTACTGGGCGCCGGTGTCGAGGTAGCTCAGCCCGAGCTGCGCGGCGACGGCCTTCGACGTGCTCGACTTGCCCGTGCCGGAGGGGCCGTCGATGGCGACAATCACGGGCTTGGCGGCACCGTTTTCCACGGGAGGACACCTTCCTGGTGCGGTGAGGCGGGGTGGGGGGACGCGAGGGCGCCCCGCACAAGGTTACTGGGTTCGCGTCACTCGTCCGGCCGCGCGCCTTCCAGCCCGTCCGGCGTTTGAGGACGAGGCCCCTTCAGGGCCGAAGCGGGGTCTGGGGCGGCAGCCCCAGCGGGGTCGAAGGGGCGGAGCCCCTGGGGATGGGACGGGTAGGGGCGGCGGGGGCGAGACTCCTACTGCCTGATCGCCCAGCCCCGCTCCCGCAGCGCCGCCGACAACACCGTCGCCGCCTTCGGCTCCACCATCAGCTGCACCAGACCCGCCTGCTGCCCCGTCGCATGCTCGATCCGCACATCCTCGACGTTGATCCCGGCCCGCCCCGCGTCCGCGAAGATCCGCGCCAGCTGCCCCGGCTGGTCGTCGATCAGCACGGCGACGACCTCGTAGACCCGCGGAGCGGCCCCGTGCTTGCCGGGCACCCGGACCTGCCCGGCGTTCCCACGCCGCAGCACGTCCTCGACACCGGAGGTCCCCTCCAGCCGCTTCGCCTCGTCGGACGACTGCAGCGCCCGCAGCGCCCGCACCGTCTCCTCCAGATCCCCGGCGAC
Organism: Streptomyces sp. NPDC051738; assembly: GCF_044453205.1. Taxonomy (NCBI): domain Bacteria; kingdom Bacillati; phylum Actinomycetota; class Actinomycetes; order Kitasatosporales; family Streptomycetaceae; genus Streptomyces; species Streptomyces sp. NPDC051738. The sequence goes on from NZ_JBITCM010000009.1 coordinate 325,134, forward strand.
ATCGGTGAGCAGGTCGGCGACGGGCCCCGGGTTCGCGGAGAGGATGTCGATCCACATCCGCGGATCGGACGCGGCGATCCGGGTCACGTCCCGAATGCCCTGACCACACAGTCGTACGGCCGCCTCCTCGGCGTTCTCCAGACGCGCGGCGACCATGCTCGACACCAGGTGAGGCATGTGGGACACCAGCGCGACCGCGCGGTCGTGGGCGTCGGCGTCCATGACCACCGGCACGGCACGGCAGTGCGAGACCAGTTCCAGGGCGAGGTTCAGCACCTCGGTGTCGGTGTCCCGGGTCGGCGTGAGCACCCAGGGCCGGCCCTCGAAGAGGTCACCGGTGGCGGCCAGCGGCCCGGACTTCTCACGCCCCGACATGGGATGCGTACCGATATAGGACGACAGGTCGAGCCCGAGCGCCTCCAGCGCCCGGCGCGGTCCGCCCTTGACGCTGGCCACGTCGAGGTAGCCGCGGGCCACGCCCCGGCGCATGGCGTCGGCGAGCACGTCGGCCACATGCGCGGGCGGGGCGGCGACGATCGCGAGGTCGACGGGGCCCTCGGGCGCCTCGTCGGTGCCGGCGCCGAGCGCGGCCGCCGTACGGGCCTGCTCGGGGTCGTGGTCGGCGAGGTGGACGACGACACCGCGCCCGGCCAGCGCCAGCGCGGCGGACGTACCGATCAGGCCGGTGCCGATGACTAGTGCGGTTCTCACTGGGCGATGTCCTTGCGCAGAGCGGCGGCGGCACCGAGGTAGACATGCGCGATGTCGGCGCGGGCCCGGTCGGACTCGATGTGCGCGAGGACGCGGACGACCCGCGGCATGGCGCCCTCGATGTCCAGTTCCTGGGCGCAGATCAGCGGCACGTCCGCGAAGCCGCTGCCGAGCTTGCGGGCGGCGGCCGCCGGGAAGTCGCTGTGCAGATCGGGCGTGGCCGTGAACCAGATGCTGATCAGGTCGTCCGAGCTCAGGCCGTTGCGCTCCAGGATCGCCGTGAGCAGGGCCCCGACCTGCTCGTCCATGTGGCCGGCCTCGTCCCGCTCCAGTTGGACGGCCCCCCGGACCGCTCGTACCGCCACGGCTCTGCTCCTTGCTGCTGTACGGATCGGCTCTTCGACCGGCCAGCCTAGTCAGCCCGCGTGCGGTGGACGCAGGTCGCCCGCCCGCTGAGACACACGTTGAGACACCTGCTCGGACTCCTGGGACCCCGCCGGTCGGCTTTGAGTCAACGTCACCCGTCCATCCCGATTTCGCTACCGGACCGCGAACGCCTCCGTACGCCTCTGGACGGCGTCGCACGGGTCCGCTCTCATGGGCAAGGAAGCTCGCCTCGGGGGAGGCCTCATGAAGCGTCCGGGACCCTTGCTCACCCTTCTCGCGGGACTGTTGGTCGGCGCGTTCCTGCTGGCGCTCAACGTGACGACGGGGACGAAGAACGCGTCGTCACCCTCATCCTCGTCTGCGGACACCACGAAGGAGTCGCCCGCGGCGACGCCGTCACCGTCGAAGGTCCCCGTCCCGAACGCCGGCTACGCGGGCCGTACCGACGACGACTCCTCCGCCGTGGCCGTCACCCTGCGCGACGGCAGGGCGATCGCGTACTTCTGCGACGGCCGCGCCAAGGAGTCCTGGCTCAAGGGCGACGTGAAGGACGACGGGACCATGCGGCTCACCGGCAGGGACGGTTCCGTCCTGAACGGCACCCTCAAAGAGGGCGTGGGGGTCCCCCCGCTCGAGCGCAGCCGAGAGTGGGGGAAGATCCGCGGCACGGTCGACATCGACGGCGGGCACTACGCCTTCACCGCCGACAGGACGAAGAAGCCGTCGGGCCTGTACCGGGGCACTGCCACCGTGCGCGGCGCCGAGATCGACGGCGGCTGGATCGTGCTGACGGACGGCCGGCAGGTCGGCGTCCTCACCCGCGACGGCAAGCCCTCGCCCGCCCCGCGGATCGACCCCGAGACCGGCGCGGTGACGGTCGACGGCCAGCGGCTCACGGCCCGCCCCGCGACCCCCTGATCCCCGCCTCGCCCCTCCCCCAGCTGCTCCTCGGCCCTCTCCTCACGGGAGTCGATCATGACCGTCGACCCGAACGCCGTCACCCAGGACTTCCCGTCCCCGCAGCCCGGCCACCGCCGCCCGAGCCCGGCCCGCTACCTGGTCCCGGCTCTGGTCGCCGGCGCGGTCGCGGTGGGCCTCGGGGCGTACGGCAAGGTGCACGACCCGTCGGGGACGGCCTTCAACCTCGCCGGGTTCAGCAGCACCGGCGCGGTCAAGTCATGGCTGGCCACGGCGGCGATCTTCCTGGCGCTGGTGCAGGTGGTCTCCGCGTTCATGGTGTACGGCAAGCTCCCGGGGCCGGCCTGGTCGTCCGGGCTGCACCGCTGGTCGGGGCGCGTGGCGTTCCTGGTGTCCGTCCCGGTGGCGGTGCACTGCCTGTACGCGATGGGCTACCAGACGTACGAAACACGCGTTTTCATGCACTCTGTCCTGGGTTGCTTCTTCTTCGGTGCTTTCAGTGCAAAGATGCTGTTGCTCCGGTCGGAGCGACTTCCCGGCTGGCTGCTGCCCATCGTGGGCGGAGTCGTCTTCGCCGCTCTCACGATCATCTGGCTGACCTCCGCCCTCTGGTTCTTCCGCACTTTCGGAGTGACGACATGAGCATCCGTCCGACGCGGCGCACGATCCTCATCGCGACAGGCGGGGCGGGCGCGGCGGCGCTCGTCGCGGGCTGCGGCGATTCCGGCGACAACGGCGACGCGAGCGACTCGACACCGACCTCCACCACCTCCCCCGGCCAGGACGGAGAGGACGGCGAGGAGCTGGCCGGCACAGACGACATCCCGGTCGGCGGCGGCACGATCTTCAAGGACGAGGAGGTGGTGGTGACCCAGCCGGAGCAGGGCGAGTTCAAGGCCTTCTCCGCCATCTGCACGCATCAGCGGTGCACGGTCTCCACCGTGGGCGACGGCACGATCAACTGCGCCTGCCACGGCAGCAAGTTCAAGATCACGGACGGCTCGGTGGCCAACCCTCCGGCGACGAAGCCGCTGCCCGAGAAGCAGATCATCGTGGACGGAAAATCGATCCGCCTGGCGTGATCGGCCGCGTACGCTCCGGGGCATGCACCTCGAGCCCTCCGAGCCCTCCGCATCTTCTGGGCCCCCCGAGCCCTCGGCCCTGGTGCGCGATCACACGATCTACGCCTGTGTGATGGGCTCACGCGCCTTCGGTCTGGCGACGGACGGCAGCGACACCGACCGCCGGGGCGTGTTCCTCGCCCCCACTGCTCTCTTCTGGCGCTTCGGCAAGCCGCCGACGCACGTCGAAGGCCCCCAGGAGGAGCAGTTCAGCTGGGAACTGGAGCGCTTCTGCGAGCTGGCCCTGCGCGCCAACCCGAACATCCTGGAGTGCCTGCACTCCCCGCGCGTGGAGTACGTCGACGACACGGGCCGCGAACTCCTCGCCCTGCGCGAGGCGTTCCTGTCCCGTCAGGCCCATGAGACGTTCACACGCTACGCGCTGGGCCAGCGCAAGAAACTGGAGGCGGACCTCCGCTCCCACGGCGCCCCGCGCTGGAAGCACGCGATGCACCTCCTGCGCCTGCTGACGAGCGCCCGCGATCTGCTGCGCACCGGGCGCCTGACGATCGACGTGGGCGACGAGCGCGAGACCCTGCTCGCGGTCAAGCGCGGCGAGGTCCCCTGGCCGGAGGTCGAGTCCAGGATGACCCGCCTGGCAGTGGAGACGGAGGAGGCCCTGCACCACAGCCCGCTTCCGGCCGAGCCGGACCGCCGCCGCGTGGAGGACTTCCTGATCCGCGTCCGCCGCGCCTCAGCCCTCCAGCCGGCTCCGTACGACGAAGGCGTGCAGGGCGTCGTGGACGCTCGGGGCGTCGGGCAGCGCTGAGGCCGCCTGCGCCTCGTCGAGCACTCCGCGCAGCCGCTCGATGTCGGCCGCCACGCGCGCGTGCTCGACGTCGGCGGCCCCGTGCTCCTGTTCCGCCTTCGCGGCGATCAGCTCGGGCAGGTAGTCCGGGGCATCGACCTGCTCCAGCAGTGTGGGCAGATGGGCCTGCACTTCACCGCTGCGCATCAGATGAACGCCGGTGAGCAGCACCCGGAACGTGTACAGCAGCGGCTTGAGCTCCCCGGTCTTCTCGAACAGCCGCCACTGGGTGGTCGCGAACCCACGGTAGTGATGGGCATGGTGGCCGGTGAGCACGCCGGGCGCGAGTCCGGCCAGTTCCCGGTGCGCGTCGGTCGTGTGCACGACGAGCGGCGAGAGCAACTGCTCCAGCACATAGCCGTTGCGGCGCAGCATCAGCCGTACGAACTTGCGCAGGTCGTGCGTGACCAGGTCCATCTCGACGCCGCCCCGCACCCACATCCGCGACCGCGTCTCCTCCGGCTCCCGCAGCCCGACGAGGTCGGCGGCCGGCAGCAGGTGCACACCCCGCAGGTCCACGTCGGAGTCGCGGGACGGGAACCCGTACAGGTGCGCGCCGGAGACAGTCGCGAACAGCACCGGGTCGGGCTGTTCGGCGACGACGGGTGCGAGGTCGAGGTCCAGGGCGTCGATCATCCGTCAAGCGTCCCAGAGCGCCCCGAGGGTCAGCAGGTCGCCCCGGTACTCGATCCGGTCCGCCCACTCCGTGGGCCAGGCGTCGGCTCCGAGCCAGGCGCCCGCGAACGCGCCCGTCAGGCACGCGATGGAGTCCGAGTCGCCGGAGGTGCAGGCGGCCCGGCGCAGGGCCGTCAGCGGGTCGTCGACGAACCACAGGAAGCACAACAGGCCGGTGGCCAGGGCCTCTTCGGCGATCCAGCCCGCACCGGTGGCCAGGCACGGATCGGTTTCGGGCGAGGCCGTGCGCACGGCGTCCTGGAGCCGGTCCAGCATGGCCTGGCACTCGTCCCAGCCGCGCGCGATGAAGTGCTCGGCCGTGGGGTCCTGGCTGCGGGTCCACAGGTCGCCGAGCCAGCGGTCGTGGTAGCGGGTGCGGTTCTCGTAGGCGTACGACCGCAGCAGCCCGATCAGTCCGGTCGGTTCGGTGCCCTGCGCGAGCAGGCGTACGGCGTGCGCGGTCAGGTCGGACGCGGCGAGTGCCGTCGGATGCCCGTGGGTGAGCGCGGACTGCAACTGGGCGGCGCCCGCGCGCTGTTCGTCGCTCAGACCGGGGACGAGCCCGAGGGGCGCCACGCGCATGTTGGCGCCGCAGCCCTTGGAGCCGATCTGGCTGGCGTCCTGCCAGGGCAGGTCGGTGCGCTCCAGCAGGTCACAGGCCCGGAGGCAGGTGTTGCCCGGGGCCCGGTTGTTCTCCGGAGACCGGTTCCACGCCACGAACTCCGCGCGCACCGGCTCCACCATGGTCCCGGGACCCAGCAGCCCCAGATCCATCGCCGTCCGCAGCCCCTTCCCCAACGCCAGCGTCATCTGGGTGTCGTCGGTGACGATCGCCGGCGTCGGCAGCTCCATGTCGCGCCACGGCCCGCACTTGGCGAGGATCGACGGCACGTCGTTGAACTCGGTCGGGAAGCCGAGCGCGTCCCCGAGGGCGAGGCCGAGCAGGGAGCCGGTGGCGGCGCGCTTGCGCACGGTGGTCGTGGTCATGCGGGGCGTCCTTCGGGGGTGGGCCGGAGCAGGGGCGGGTGGAGGGTGGTGGCGGTGCCCGCGCGGTACAGCGCGGCCGGTTTGCCTCGGCCGCCGGTGAGCCGGGCGGCACCGGGGACGGGTTCGACGAAGCCCGGCGTGGCGAGCACCTTGCGGCGGAAGTTGGGCCGGTCGAGGGCGGTGCCCCACACCACCTCGTAGACGTGCTGCAGCTCGCCGAGCGTGAACTCGGGCGGGCAGAAGGCGGTGGCGAGGCTGGAGTACTCGAGTTTGGCGCCGACGCGTTCATGGGCGTCGGCCAGGATCCGGTCGTGGTCGAAGGCGAGCGGCCCCGCCTTGTCGTACGGCACCCAGCACGCCTGCGCCGCGTCGCTGCCGCCGTGCGGTTCGGGCGGGTGGGGCAGCAGCGCGGTGAAGGCGACCGTGACGACCCGCATCCGGGGGTCGCGGCCGGGCTCGCTGTAGGTGCGCAGCTGCTCCAGATGCAGCTCGGAGACGTCCGAAAGACCGGTCTCCTCGGCGAGTTCACGCCGGGCCGCCGTCTCCGCCGACTCGTCGGGCTGCACGAAACCGCCGGGCAGCGCCCAGTGGCCCTGGTACGGCTCCTGCCCGCGTTCGACGAGCAGGGCGTGCAGGACGCCGTCGCGGATGGTGAGGACGGCGAGGTCAGAGGTGACGGCAAAGGGTTCGTGGGCGTACTTGTCGTAGCCCTCGGGAACGGTGGGTCCCGGCATGTCGCTCACCCCTTTTACGGCCAGCTTTATAGTCAACACGACTATTAGTCACCCTGACTATAAGGAGGCTGGACGGCTTTGCACAACCCAACGGAAGGCAAACCCTCGTCACTCCGGCAAGGAGTGTGCGCCGCCCCGGGAACCACACCGCCCGCGCCGCCCCGCCCGAGCCACCCCGCCACAAAGCCCTCAGCGGCCCTTCAGGCGCCTCCCACGGCCCTCAGGACCCCGACGGGCATCGGAGGCCGCGCAACGACTCTCCAGCGCCGCCAGACGCGCCCCGAGGGACGAAGCAAAACGGCCGGTCCCGGACTCAACCCGGAACCGGCCTGCACACACGCGTGTGCCTACGTCACGCGTGGGCCTACAGATCGACTTCCTGCATCAGCATCCCGACCTCGGTGTTCGACAGCCGCCGCAGCCAGCCCGACTTCTGGTCGCCGAGCGTGATCGGCCCGAAGGAGGTGCGCACCAGCTTCTCCACGGGGAAGCCCGCCTCCGCCAGCATGCGCCGCACGATGTGCTTGCGGCCCTCGTGCAGGGTGACCTCGACCAGGTAGTTCTTGCCGGTCTGCTCGACGACCCGGAAGTGGTCCGCGCGCGCGTAGCCGTCCTCCAGCTGGATGCCGTCCTTGAGCTTCTTGCCCAGGTCGCGCGGGATCGGGCCGACGATGGCCGCGAGGTACGTCTTCTTGACGCCGTACTTGGGGTGGGTGAGGCGGTGGGCCAGCTCGCCGTGGTTGGTGAGCAGGATGACGCCCTCGGTCTCGGTGTCGAGCCGGCCGACGTGGAAGAGCCGGGTCTCCCGGTTGGTGACGTAGTCCCCAAGGCACTGTCGCCCGTCGGGGTCCTCCATCGTCGAGACGACGCCCGCCGGCTTGTTGAGCGAGAAGAACTGGTACGACTGCGTGGCGACCGTCAGGCCGTCGACCTTGATCTCGTCCTTCTCCGTGTCGACACGGAGACCCTGCTCGGTGACGATCTCGCCGTTGACCTCGACCCGCGCCTCGTCGATCAGCTCCTCACAGGCACGCCGGGAGCCGTATCCGGCCCGCGCGAGCACCTTCTGCAGCCGCTCGCCCTCCTGCTCGGCGCCCGGGAAGGTCTTGGGCAGCTTGACGTCCTTCTTGCCCGCGTACCGCTCCCGGTTGCGCTCCTCGGCGCGCGCGTCGTACTCGCGGGAGGTCGCCGGAGCCCAACGGCCGCGCCCGGTGCCCTGGCCCTGCTTGGGGCCGCCCTTGGCGCCGCCGCGCGCCGAGGCACCACGCCCCGACTTCGGGCCCTCCTGAGTGGCGCCGGGGCCCACGTCGTAGCGCCGCTCCTCCGGGCGCGGCTTCTTCGGCCGGCCGCCCTGCTTGTCGTCGCGGTTGTTACCGGCGCCGCGGTAATTACCGCGGCCACCACCGCTTCCGCCGCGGCCGCCGCTGTTGCCACCACGGCTCCCGCCGTTGTTTCCGCTGCTGTTCCTGCCGCTGCTGCTTCGCATCAAAGTTCCGTCTGGTCGTCTACGTCGTGGGTTCCCCGGCTGACCGGGTGCCCGGACCGTCATCGGGAGCGTCCGGGTCGAACGACGGAACCCCTTCCTGGGTCTCGGCCTCGATCGCCTCCGCCTCCGGGAGGAAGGGCGCGAGCTCCGGGAGCTCGTCCAGACCGCGCAGGCCCATCCGCTCCAGGAAGTAGTTCGTCGTCCTGTACAGGATCGCACCTGTTTCGGGTTCCGTGCCCGCCTCCTCGACCAGTCCGCGCTGAAGGAGGGTGCGCATGACACCGTCGCAGTTCACTCCGCGTACGGCCGAGACGCGGCTGCGGCTGACCGGCTGACGGTACGCGACGACGGCGAGCGTCTCCAGAGCGGCCTGGGTGAGCCGGGCCGTCTGCCCGTCCAGGACGAGCCGCTCGACCGCCGCCGCGTACTCGGGGCGGGTGTAGAAGCGCCAGCCGCCGGCGACGAACCGCAGCTCGAAGCCGCGCCCCTGCACGGCGTAGTCGTCGGCCAGCTCCCGCAGGGCACGGGCGATCTGCCGCCGCGGCCTCTCCAGCAGCTTCGCGAGGCGCTCCTCGGTCGCGGGCTCGTCCACGACCATGAGCATCGCTTCCAGGGCGGGCTTCAGATCGAGGTCGGCGACGGTACGCAGCCCGGCCGGAAGCTCGGTGATCTCCTCACTCACGTCTTCTTCTCCTCCTTGGGCGGCTCGGGCGGCCGGTCGAACTCGTCGGTCACCGCGGGCGTCTCGTCCCCGTCCCCACCGGTCCACCGCACGACGAGCTCCCCCAGCGCGGTCTCCTGGTCGAGGGCCACGGCCTTCTCGCGATACAGCTCCAGCAGCGCCAGGAATCGCGCTACGACGGTGAGTGTGTCGTCGGTGTCCTCGATGAGCGCCCGGAAGCTGGCCTCGCCGAGTTCCCTGAGCCGCGCGACGACGATCCCGGCCTGCTCCTGCACGCTCACCAGCGGCGCGTGGATGTGATCGACGTAGACCTGCGGCCTGGGCTTGGGCTGCATCGCCTTGACCGCGAGCTTGGCGAATCCTTCCGCCCCGATGCTGATGACGACCTCGGGCAGCAGCTCGGCGTGCTGCGGCTCCAGTCCGACGGTGCGCGGATAGCGCCGCGCCTCGTCGTCGAGGCGTCGACTGAAGATGTCGGCGATCTGCTTGTACGCCCGATACTGCAGCAGCCGCGCGAACAGCAGGTCCCGCGCCTCCAGCAGCGCCAGATCGGCCTCGTCCTCCACCTCGGCGGAGGGCAGCAGCCGGGCCGCCTTGAGGTCGAGCAGGGTGGCCGCGACCACGAGGAACTCGGTCGTCTCGTCGAGGTCCCAGTTGGCCCCCATCGCCCTGATGTGGGCCATGAACTCGTCGGTCACCTTGGACAACGCGACTTCGGTGACGTCGAGTTTGTGCTTGGAGATCAGCTGGAGGAGCAGATCGAAGGGGCCCTCGAAGTTGGAGAGGCGAACCTTGAAGACGCCGTCTTCACTGGCCTCGGCCTCGTCCTGCCGGGCAGGCGGCTCAGGAGCGGGCTCGGCGGCGGGAGCCTCAGGTACCGGCTCCGGCTCGGGCTCCCGCTCGGGTACGAGGTCGGGTTCCGGAGCAGCGACCTGAGGTTCCGGCTCCGGTACCGCGGCCTCGGCAACCTCGGGCTCCGGTTCCTCGACGACCGGAGCCGGCACGGGCACCGGCGATGCTCCCGGCCCCCGCCCCAGCACACGCCGCCGACCGCCGGAGGCACCGGCGCCGGAGGCGGGAACGTTGTTCGAGGTCATGGCCCCCGCAGGCTACCGCTACCGCCCGCGAAGCCGTCGTACGAGGATGCTCGCGTCTCCCCGGCTCTCCAGATCCGCGAGGACCACGGCCACCGCCTCGCGGACGATCCGCCCGCGGTCGACGGCCAGCCCGTGCTCGCCGCGGAGCACCAGACGCGCGTGCTCCAGATCCATGAGCTCCTCGGCGGAGACGTACACGGTGATCTTCTCGTCGTGCCGTTCGCGACCACTGGGCCGCCGCGAGGCCTGCCGTCCACGCTTGCGCGGCGCGGCAGAAGCGGCGGCGGAAGCAGCGGCACCGGACCCGACGGCACCGCCGACGGCACCCGCGGGCGCCCCGGCAGAACCTTCCTGCGCCCCCTGACGCCGCGCGGAACGCTCGGCCGCAGCGGCCCGGCTGCGTGACTCGCCGGCGTCGACGGACTCGGCGTCGGCGGCCACATGTTCCGCGCCGTCGCCGTCACCGCCCTGCGCGGGCACCGATTGCGGCGCGTCCTCCGCCGCGGCGGCATCGGACTCCCCCGCGGGAGCCGGCACCCGGGCCTCGCCGTTGACCGGGCGCCGGGGAGTGGACGGCTGGAGCGCCGTACCCCCTGTCGTGCGGAACAGTTCGTCGGCCCCCGGCAGACTCACTCGGCGTGACACCGGGCGAGCACCTCCCTGGCGAGCTGGCGATAGGCGGCGGCGCCGACGGAGTTGGAGGCGTACGTGGTGATCGGCTCACCGGCGACCGTGGTCTCCGGGAAGCGGACCGTGCGCCCGATGACCGTGTGGTAGACGTGGTCGTCGAACGCCTCGACGACACGCGCGAGCACCTCACGGCTGTGCACCGTGCGTGAGTCGTACATCGTGGCGAGGATCCCGTCGAGCTCCAGGTCCGGGTTGAGCCGCTCCTGGACCTTCTCGATGGTCTCGGTCAGCAGCGCCACACCACGCAGCGCGAAGAACTCGCACTCCAGCGGCACGATCACCTTGTGGGCGGCCGTCAGCGCGTTGACCGTGAGCAGGCCGAGCGAAGGTTGACAGTCGATCACGATGAAGTCGTAGTCGGGCAGCAGTGGCTTCAGGGCGCGCTGGAGCGTGGACTCGCGCGCGACCTCGCTGACCAGCTGGACCTCGGCGGCCGACAGGTCGATGTTGCTCGGCAGCAGGTCCATGTTGGGGACCGCCGTCTTCAGGAGCACCTCGTCGGCCGACATGCCCCGCTCCATGAGCAGGTTGTAGACCGTGAGGTCGAGCTCCATCGGGTTGACGCCGAGACCGACCGAGAGCGCGCCCTGGGGGTCGAAGTCGACGAGCAGGACCCGGCGTCCGTATTCCGCGAGCGCGGCACCCAGGTTGATGGTCGACGTCGTCTTGCCGACGCCGCCCTTCTGGTTGCACATCGCGATGATCTTCGCGGGACCGTGGTCGGTCAGCGGACCCGGGATCGGGAAGTACGGCAGCGGACGCCCGGTCGGGCCGACGCGCTCGCGGCGCTGCCGGGCAGCGTCGGGCGCGAGCGTGGCCGCGTATTCGGGGTCGGGCTCGTACTCCGCGTCGGGGTCGTAGAAGTGCCCGTCGGGCAGTTCGTCGTAGGCGGCGAGTTGGTTGTGGGGCGCGCCACTTCCGTCGCCGACCATGGCGTTCACGTGATGGCCATCCATGCTCTGGTGTGCTGTCTGAGTCAACCCTGAGATCTGGTGACTCTGGTGGGCTGCGAAGGTGCGCACCGCAACGGAGCCGACAGCCTCGAATCCCGCGGGACCCTGGTCCCGTACCGGCATTCCTGGTTGACCACCCCCGGGAGAAAATGTCGACTCATTCACAAGTCGTCTTACCTCCTTGGTGACCAGGAAACTTCTAGACAGGTCAGCGTGGCACCATGCCGACAGTCGGCGACTCTATGGCGTGTCGGCGGTCCGCAGCAACACAATCCGCCGGACCGGGCAGATGTGTCGACAATGAAACATCCCGCTGTCAAGGGCGTACGGCCGTCGCACGGCAGGTTTCACCGGTGTGCGAATCGGGCGAAGGGTTGCGTTCGAGGCGAGTTGACCGAGAGTCGCAAAGTGACCATACACACATCCGGCCGGACCTTTTCGGGCAAGGTCCGGCCGGGTGCGTTCGGTTGACGACGCGTGTTGACGTATCGCCTTTACCAGAAAGTGACTTAACCGATCGGCTCAGCCGAGCAGCGTTTCGAGCTCCACGTGCTCCAGGCCGTGCGCCTCCGCGACCTCCCGGTAAACCACCTTGCCGTCATGCGTGTTGAGGCCCTTGGCCAGCGAGGCGTCGCGGCGCAGCGCCTCGACCCAGCCCTTGTTGGCCAGTTCGAGGATGTACGGCAGCGTGGCGTTGGTCAGCGCGTAGGTGGAGGTGTTGGGCACCGCGCCGGGCATGTTGGCGACGCAGTAGAAGACCGAGTTGTGGACCGGGAAGGTCGGCTCGGCGTGGGTCGTCGGGCGCGAGTCCTCGAAGCAGCCGCCCTGGTCGATCGCGATGTCGACAAGGACACTTCCCGGCTTCATCCGGGAGACCAGCTCGTTGGTGACCAGCTTCGGGGCCTTGGCGCCCGGGATGAGCACGGCACCGATGACGAGGTCGGCCTCCAGGCAGGCCTTCTCCAGTTCGAGGGCGTTGGAGACGACGGTCTGGATCTTCGTGCCGAAGACCTTGTCCGCCTCCTTGAGCTTGTTGATGTCCTTGTCGAGCAGGGTCACGTGGAAGCCCATGCCGATGGCGATCTGTGCGGCGTTCCAGCCGGAGACGCCACCGCCGATGACCACGGCCCGGCCGGCCAGCACACCCGGAACGCCGCCGGGCAGCACGCCGCGGCCGCCGTTGGCGCGCATCAGGTGGTAGGCGCCGACCTGCGGGGCGAGGCGGCCGGCCACCTCGGACATGGGGGCGAGCAGGGGCAGGGCGCGGGAGGGCAGCTCGACCGTCTCGTACGCGATCGCCGTGGTGCCGGACTCGACGAGCGCGTCCGTGCACTCCTTGGAGGCGGCCAGGTGCAGGTAGGTGAAGAGCGTCTGGTCCTTGCGGAGGCGGTGGTACTCCTCGGCGATGGGCTCCTTGACCTTCAGCAGCAGGTCGGCGGTGGCCCAGACCTCGTCGGCGGTGGGCAGGATCTGGGCGCCGGCGGCGACGTACTCGCTGTCCGGGATCGACGAGCCGACACCGGCGCCCTGCTCGATGACGACCTGGTGGCCGTGGCGCACCAGCTCCAGCACGCCGGCGGGGGTGATGGCCACCCGGAACTCGTTGTTCTTGACCTCGCGGGGGATGCCGACCTTCACGTCGATCACGGTCCTTGGCTCAGAGGGTGTGGGGGCATTGCAAGACATACCCAGGCATGCAGGGCACACCGGGAGACACCGCAGGAGAAGGTGCGGCAGAGCCAGTCTAATGAAGGCGTTCCCGCTGTCTAGCCTTTCATTGCATCAATCTTCTGCGGATGTACTACGGATTTCGCAGGCGTTAGGGTCATGTTCCGGCTCGAAAGCGTCTTGTACGGGCCTCAGCTCGTCCAGATCCGGCTCCTCGGGCTCCTCCCCCAGCATCCGCCGGGCCGCGCCCCGGTGCAGCTGGGCCGCCGCCGAATCACCGAGGTGGTCGAGGGTGTCGGCGAGCCGCAGATACAGGGCGCCCTGCAACCGGGAGTCCTCGGCGCGCCGCGCCCACTCCACCGCCTCCTGGCAGGTGCGCAGCGACTCCTCGGGCCGCCCCGCGTACTCCTGGACCCTGGCCAGCTCGCTCAACGCCCGCGCGTGACCGCCGACATCGCCGTTCTTGCGGTGCCCGGCGACCGCGGCCCGCCAGTTCCGCAGCGCCTCGCCGTACCGGCCCGCGTAGGTGTGGGCCTGGGCGATACGGCCGTACAGCCGGGCGGCGTCCGCGCGCTCGTCCCGGGCCAGCCGCTGGGCCAGCGCCCGGCCGAACCAGTCGGCGGCCCGGTCGTAGTCCGAGAGCTCCAGATGGGCACCGCCTACGGATTCCATCGCGCGACCGGTCGCATACGGGTCGTTCGCCTCCCGTCCGGCGTCCAGCGCGGCCCGATAGCGCGCCAGCGCATCCTGCTTGCGCCCCGTCCGGGCGTCGACGTCGCCGAGGTTCAGCAGGGCCGCGGCCTTCTCGCGGGGCAGGTTCTGCCGCTCGGCCACGTCGAGGACCAGACTGTGGACGGCGTACAGGTCATCGGCGGCCGCCTGTGTGCCGACATGCGCGACCAGCGCCCTGACCAGCTGGGACATCAGCCGTCGGGCCAGGGTGTCCAGCTCCCCGTCGGCGACCGCGGCCCGGGCCGAGGCCAGCAGCGCGGGCCTGCGGATGCTCAGCCAGTCGGCGGCCGCGCGGGGGTTGGGGAAGCGCAGGGCCTGGGGCATGCCTAGGAGCTTCTGGCGGGTCTCGGGGCTGTCGGTCTCGGTGATCGCCCGGCAGGACTGCAGCAGCCGTACCGTCCGCTCCAGCATGCGGGCCCGGGCGAGCTGCAGCTCGGCGGGGCGGTCCTGGGTCTCGGTGAGGGCCTTGAGGCACGGGTACAGACAGGCCGGGACCTCGTACTGGGGCAGCGGCGAGTCGACGGAGTGCAGCAGGCCGAGGGCGGTGAGGTCGTCCAGGGTGGTGCGGGCTCCGTCGACCGAGGAGCCGGCGAGGGCGGAGGCGGTGTGCGGGTCGACGACGCCGCCGGGGGCGAGGCAGAGCAGGCGCAGTATGCGGGCGGCCGGGGTCGGAAGGGACGCGTAGGCGAGGCGGAAGACCCGGTCGAGCGGCGCGCCCTCCTCGCCCTCGGCCCGCAGCTGTTTGGCGAGGTCGGCGACGGCCGCCTTGGGGCGGGCGGCGAGCCAGCCACCCGCCAGCATCAGCGCGGCGGGCTGCCCCTGGCACGCCTCGACGAGGCCCTCGGCGGAACGCGGGTCGACGGTGATGCGGACCGAGCCGGCGTACCGGGACAGCAGCTCCACCGCCGACTTGGTGTCCAGACCGCCGAGCGTGCAGGGCCGTACGTCCGAGATCCCGGTCAGCGGGCCGTCGGAGACCGCGACGGCCAGGCAGTCCGGGGAGTCCGGCAGCAGCGCGTCCACCTGCTCGGCCTCGGCAGCGTCGTCCAGCAGGAGCAGGACCCGGCGCTCGGCGAGGGCCACGCGCAGGGCCGCCATGAGGTTGTCCTCGCCGGCGCCGGGCGAGATGGGCCAGTCCAGGGCGGCGAGCAGCACGCGGGCGGCGCGTTCGACGGGGACGGGGGTGCCGTCGGGCTCGCTCAGCCGGGCGCGCAGCACACCGTCGCCGTAACGGTCCGCCACCTGCCGTACGAGTTCCTCGGCGAGCGCGGTGCGGCCGGAGCCGGGGCGGCCCGCGATGAGCAGTACGCGCGCGCGTGGCGCTTTGCGGCCGGAGAGGGTGTCCAGGCCCGCGCGCTCGATGTCGGCGCGGAGCTCCTTCAACTCGCGGGTACGGCCCAGGAATTGGTTCCCGCCGGACGCCTGTGCCGACACCTGCACGCCGCCTGTGTCCACCACCTGATCCGTCACGGGCCACGCTCCCGTCCCACCAACGCGCAAGCCCGCCGGGACTCCGGTTCGGGCGTATTCAGAGCCTAGTTCACGCTCTGCTACGTTCCGTGCGGAGCACGGCGGGCAGGGAGAGGACGTCCCCCGATCGGATCAGCCGATCTTCACACTGAAGGGTGTGTTCAGGACGCGAAGGGGCGAGCCGGCCACGGCGCCTCCGCCGGCCGCAGCGCGTCGAGTCCGTCACCGCTGCGCGCGGCGACCAGGGACAGCACACCCACGACGAGGCAGTTGTTGTGCAACTCGCCCGCGAGCACGCCCCGGACGAGCTCGGCGACCGGCACGCGCGCGTGCTCCATGTCGGCCTCCTCGTCCTCCACCTCGAAGCGCTCCCCGTCGGCCTCGGACAGATCACGGGCGAGGAAGATGCGTACGGCCTCGTCGCAGCCGCCGGGGGTGGTATAGACGTCGGTCAGTACCCGCCAGTCCTCGGCCTTGACGTGCGCCTCCTCGTACAGCTCGCGCTGGGCGGCGTGCAGCGGGTTCTCGCCGGGGATGTCGAGCAGTCCCGCCGGGATCTCCCACAGCTTCTGGCGCACCGGGTGGCGGTACTGCTTGATGAGCAGGACGCGGTCCTCCGCGTCGAGGGCGAGGACTGCCACCGAGCCGGGGTGGACCTGGTAGTCGCGTCGCACCACCGAGCCGTCGGGCATGACCACGTCGTCCGTGCGGACGGAGGTCTTGTTGCCCACGAAGGGGGTGTCCGTCGCCCGGATCTCCCACTCCTGCGGGGTGTCCTTGATCGTCATGCCCTGCCCTTCCACACGCTTTCAAAAAGAACCCGCCAAAGAAAACCGGGGTGCGAACCTTTGAAGATTCGCACCCCGGCCACCGTACAACTCTCGTGTCAGTCCGAATTCTTGCCGAGGCCTTCAGCCTGCTGGCGCGCACCATCAACCCGCTGGCGCTCGACAGCCGCCTTCACCAGCCCGGCGAACAGCGGGTGCGGGCGCGTCGGGCGCGAGCGCAGCTCGGGGTGGGCCTGCGTGGCCACCAGGTAAGGGTGGATCTCGCGCGGGTACTCCACGTACTCGACGAGCTTGCCGTCCGGCGACGTGCCGGAGAACTGGATGCCGGCCTTCTTCTCCAGCTCCGCGCGGTAGGCGTTGTTCACCTCGTACCGGTGACGGTGCCGCTCCTCGACGTACTCCTTGCCGTCGTACACCTCGCGCACGATCGAGCCCTCGGCCAGCTTGGCCGGGTACATGCCGAGGCGCATGGTGCCGCCCATGTCACCCTCACCGGCGACGATGTCGAGCTGCTCGGCCATCGTCGAGATGACGGGGTGGGAGGTGGCCGGGTCGAACTCGGTGGAGTTGGCGTCGCCGATGTCGGCGAGGTTGCGGGCCGCCTCGACCACGATGCACTGCAGGCCCAGGCACAGGCCCAGCAGCGGGATCTTGTTCTCGCGGGCGTACTTGATCGCGCCGACCTTGCCGAGCACACCGCGGTCGCCGAAGCCGCCCGGGATGCAGATGCCGTCCACGTCGGCGAGCTGCTGCTTGGCCCCGGCCGGGGTCTTGCAGTCGTCGGACGTGACCCACTTGATCTTCACGCGGGCCTTGTTGGCGAAGCCGCCCGCACGCAGCGCCTCGGTGACCGAGAGGTAGGCGTCGGGCAGGTCGATGTACTTGCCGACCAGCGCGAGGGTGATCTCGTGGTCGGGGTTGTGGACGCGGTCGAGCAGGTCGTCCCAGGTCGTCCAGTCCACGTCGCGGAACGGCAGGTCCAGCTTGCGGACGACATAGGCGTCCAGGCCCTCGCCGTGCACGGTCTTCGGGATGTCGTAGATGGAGCGGGCGTCGGGGCAGGCGACCACGGCCGCCTCGTCGACGTCGCACATCAGCGAGATCTTGCGCTTGATCGCGGTCGGCACCTCACGGTCGCAGCGCAGCACGATCGCGTCTGGCTGAATACCGATGTTGCGCAGCGCCGCAACCGAGTGCTGGGTCGGCTTCGTCTTCAGCTCTCCCGAGGGGCCGATGTACGGCAGGAGCGAGATGTGGACGACGAAGACGTTGTCACGACCGACCTCGTGACGGACCTGGCGGACGGTCTCCAGGAACGGCAGCGACTCGATGTCGCCGACCGTGCCGCCGACCTCCGTGATCACGACGTCGACCTCGTCCGTCGCCATGCGGCGGATGCGGTGCTTGATCTCGTTGGTGATGTGCGGGATGACCTGCACGGTGTCGCCCAGGTACTCGCCGCGCCGCTCCTTGGCGATCACGGTCGAGTACACCTGGCCGGTGGTCACGTTCGCCGAACCGTCCAGGTCGCGGTCGAGGAACCGCTCGTAGTGGCCGATGTCCAGGTCGGTCTCGGCGCCGTCGTTGGTGACGAACACCTCGCCGTGCTGGAAGGGGTTCATCGTGCCAGGGTCGACATTGAGGTACGGGTCCAGCTTCTGCATGACCACCCGCAGGCCTCGTGCCTTGAGCAGCATGCCGAGGCTGGAGGCCGTCAGGCCCTTGCCGAGCGAGGAGGCGACACCCCCGGTGACGAAGATGTGCTTGGTCGTCGTGGATTTGGGCGTCATGGCCAAGAGGGTGCTCCCGTGGTCGCGGTCTGGGGTGCGGTGCGGCTGCCCGACCGGAGAGATCTCCGGGGTCGCCGTCGCTGCGGTTCCGGGGTTTCTCGCCCACCGGTCCACGGGCTACCAGGGTATCAGCGACGGGGGCCGATGGCGTCCGGCCACGCTCCGCACACGAGCCGCCACGAACCTGCACAGGCGCCTCGGATTCTCACCCGTTGCTCACCCGTTCGGCAGACCCGGGTTGCCCGGAGCGGCACACAGATCATCTACGTGCGTCGTATCCTGCTCGGACATTCGCTGCCGAGCCCGGCCGGCAACACGGCACCACCCCTCGCCCGTAACCACCGGAACAACGAGAGCTCGTCAGTTCGTTGAGCAGAGATTGTTGAGAAGCGACTGTCGTTTTGCTTCACGGCCGAAGCGACTGCTTTGCTTCACCGCTCAACAACGCTTAACAATCACCCCTTGACCGCACTAGCGAGAGCCCCCTTGCCAGAAGAGGGGGTGACGTGGCCGTTCGACTGGAGTTGCACGTGGCCGGGCGCATCGAAGACTACGCACTCATCGGAGACATGCAGACAGCGGCGCTGGTCTGCCGGGACGGCACAGTCGACTGGCTGTGCCTGCCCCGCTTCGACTCGCACGCCATCTTCGCCGGCCTGCTGGGCACCGAGGAACACGGTTTCTGGCGGCTCGGCCCCGCCCACGCCTCCGACGCCCAGCCGCCCACCGCGGCCCGGCGCAGCTACCGCGGCGACTCTTTGATCCTGGAATCCGAGTGGGACACGCCACGCGGCACGGTCCGGGTGATCGACTTCATGCCCCCGCGTGACGGCGCGCCCCAGCTGATCCGGATCGTGGAGGGCGTCTCGGGCCGGGTGCCGATGCGCTCGGCGCTCAGGATGCGTTTCTCGTACGGCCGTGTCGTGCCGTGGGTGCACAAGCACGAGGGCCGAACGGTCGCCGTCGCCGGCCCGGACTCGGTGTGGTTCGACGCGGAGACCGAGACCTACGGAAAGTCGCTGACGACGTACTCGGACTTCACGGTCGCCCCGGGTGAGCGGATCGCCTTCACCATCTCCTGGGAGCCCTCGCACAAGCAGCCGCCCGCGCTGCCGGAGCCGGAGCAGTCGCTGGAGGCGACGGAGGACTTCTGGCGCGAGTGGGTCGAGCACTGTACGTACCACGGCCCCTACCGTGAGGCGGTCATCCGCTCGCTGATCACGCTGAAGGCGCTGACGTACGCCCCGACCGGCGGCATCGTCGCCGCGCCCACCACCTCCCTGCCGGAGGACATCGGCGGCGTCCGCAACTGGGACTACCGCTACACCTGGCTGCGCGACGCGGCGATCACCCTGTCCTCGCTGCTGCGCACCGGCTACCGCGAGGAGGCCCGCGCCTGGCGCGAGTGGCTGCTGCGGGCGGTCGCGGGCGACCCCGAGAACCTGCAGATCATGTACGGCATCGCCGGTGAGCGCGAGCTGGGCGAGGCCGAGCTGGACTGGCTGCCCGGCTACGAGGCCTCCGCGCCGGTCCGGGTCGGCAACGGCGCCGCGCACCAGCTCCAGCTGGACGTGTACGGTGAGGTCACCGAGGCCCTGCACCTGGCCCACATGACGGGCCTGGCCCGCAACGACTACGCCTCCCTGCTCCAGCTCAAGCTGATCCGCTACCTGGAGGACCACTGGGACGAGCCGGACGAGGGCATCTGGGAGGTGCGCGGCCCGCGCCGCCACTTCGTGCACTCCAAGGTGATGGCCTGGGTCGCCGTCGACCGCACGATCAAGCTCATCGAGTCCGGCGACGCCGACGGCCCGCTGGAGCGGTGGCGCGAGCTGCGCGACGACATCCACCGGGACGTGTGTGAGAAGGGTTACGACAAGGAGCGCAACACCTTCACGCAGTCGTACGGCTCGAAGGAGCTGGACGCCTCCCTGCTGCTGATCCCGCAGATGGGCTTCCTGCCGCCGGACGACAAGCGCGTCATCGGCACCATCGAGGCGATCCAGCGCGAGCTGTCCACCTCGGACGGCTTCATCCTGCGCTACCCGACGCAGGGCGACCACGAGGGCGTCGACGGCCTCCCCGGCGACGAGGGCGCCTTCCTGGCCTGCTCGTTCTGGATGGCCGACGACCTCGCGATGATCGGCCGCGTCGACGAGGCCCGCAAGCTGTTCGAGAAGCTCCTGTCGCTGCGCAACGACCTCGGCCTGCTGGCCGAGGAGTGGGACCCGCGCCTGCAGCGCCAGGTCGGCAACTTCCCGCAGGCCTTCAGCCACGTCCCGCTGATCGACACCGCACTGCGGCTGACGGCATCCGGGGCGTACGGCGGCTGAACAGGACTGCCGTAACGCGCCCGCCTAGGCTGGGAGCAAGCGGATGCCCCGGCACGGAAGGGGGCAGCCATGGCTTCCCTCTCGAAGGCGGGCGCGGCCCTCACCGCGCTGCGCGAGGATCTCGCCGGTGATGTGTTCGCGCCGGGGGACTTCGGTTACGACGACGCACGAGCCGTCTTCAACAGCATGATCGACCGGCGGCCCGCCGTGATCGCGCAGTGCGTGGACGAGGACGACGTCGCGCGGGCCGTGCGGTTCGCGCGCGACCTGGACCTCAACATCGCGGTGCGCGGCGGCGGGCACAGCGTCGCGGGCATGGCGGTCAACGACAACGGCCTGGTGATCGACCTGCGCCATATGCGCGCGGTCACCGTCGACCCCGCGGCCGAGGCGGTGCGGGTCGCGGGCGGGGCGACGATCAGCGACCTGGACCGAACCTGCCGGCCACACGGGCTCGCCACGACCGGCGGCCGGGCCTCCACGACCGGCGTCGGCGGTTTCGTCCTCGGCGGCGGCTCCGGCTGGCTGGACCGCTGGTGCGGCCTGGCCGTCGACAACCTGCTCGGCGTCGAGCTGGTCACCGCGGACGGCGAGCGGGTCCACGCGAGCGCCGACGAGAACCCGGAGCTGTTCTGGGGCCTGCACGGCGGTGGCGGCAACTTCGGCGTCGCGACCGCGCTCACCCTGAAGCTCCACGAGCTGCCCGAGTTCTCCATCGCGCTGGTCCTCTACCTGCCGGAGTCCGGCCCCGAGGTCGTCCGCACCTACCGCGAGCTGATCGCTGTGGCCCCGGACGAGGCGAGCGGCGCCGTGCTGTATCTCACCGGCCCGCCAGAGGAGTTCGTACCGCCGCACCTGGTCGGCACGGTCCTGTGCGGTGCCCTGCTGACGTACGCCGGGCCCGAGCAGGACATGCGCAAGTTGGCCGAGCCCCTGCTGGCGCTGCCGCACGAATCGGAGATCGTCGGGGCGATGCCGTACGCCGATGTCCAGTGCATGCTCGACGATCCGCCGGGGATGCGGAACTACTGGTCGGCGGAGTACCTGACGAGTGCGCCCGACGCCTACCTGGACGCGTTCTGCGCCGGGGGCGAGTCCATGCCGCCGACCGGGACCATCCAGGTGCTGTTCCCGCTGGGCGGGGCGATCGCCGCGGGCCCGCGCGAATATCCCGTGCCTTACCGCGACGCGCCCTGGGCCGTCCATCCCTTCGCGATCTGGGAGGATCCCGCGGACGACGAGCGTTGCCTCCAGTGGGTCCGGGACGTCCGTGCCGACGCGCGGCCGTGGAGCACCGGCGCGGTCTACCTCAACTTCATCGGGGACGAGGGCGCCGAGCGGGTGGTGGCCGGCGTGGGCGCCGAGAACACCCGGCGGCTGGCGGATCTGAAGCGCCGCTACGACCCGGACAACGTCTTTCGCTTCAACCACAACATCAGGCCGGCCTGACCACCGTCACCAGGCTCGCCGGAATGCCTTCAGCGTCCGCTCCCCGCCCGGATCGCCCGCAGTCGCTGGCACGAGGGCGATCTCGTCCAGCCCGGCCTCGGCGTACTCCCCGACCCGCGCGCGTACGGCGTCCAGGTCGCCCACCAGGCCGACCATGTCGGCTGCCGCTGCGGGCAGCGCCCGGACCAGCGTGCCGGGGTCGGCACCTGTACGGGCCAGCTCGACCGCCTCCCCGAACCCGGCCGCCTCGAACATGTCGCTGTAGCCAGGCACCGTCAGATACCCGGCGATGCTCCGCAGCACCTGCGCGAGGGACTCCGGTTCCGGATCGACGGCGGCCGGCAGCCAGGAGGCCAGCACCGGCGGCGTACGGCCCGCGCGCTCGGCGGCCGCCGTCAGCTTGGCCCGCAGCGTCCGTACCTGCTCCGGCGAGACGATGTCGAGCAGCATCCGGTCGGAGTGGGCCGCCGCCGTGGCGATCGCGCGGTCGCCGAAGGCCGCCACGGTGAGCGGGCCGCCGGGCGGCTGGAGACGGCGCGGGAAGGCGCTGCCGGGGACGACCGGCTCGCCCGGCTCGCCGTGCAGGAAGCCGCGTACGGCCGCCGCCGAGGCCTCCATCGCCGCCGCGGGCCGCACCCGCGGCACGCCGTGCACGCCCTCGACGACCCGCTTGCTGGACGTCCCCAGCGCCACCCCGACCCGCCGCCCGGTGACGGCGGCGACCGAGGCGGCACCCCGCGCGATGCCGAACGCGTCCCGCACCGACACCGCCACGGGACCGGCCGTCAGCGCGACCCGCTCGGTGGCCCGCCCGATGGCCGCGGCGAGGACGAAGGAGTCCCAGGTCGGCCCCTCCCCCGCCCACACCTCGCGATACCCGAGCCGGTCGGCGACCGCCGCCACCCGCAGCGGCTCCTCGACCGGACTGTCGTCCTCCCGTGCCACGGCAACCACGCTGAAGTCCATGAGGGCGCCGCTACCCCGCCGAGCGTGCCGTAACCGAAAGACGACTTGCCGTGGGTGATCGGCTCCGTGGCCGTCCGGAGATGTCGGGGGAGCATGCCCAGGGGTAGCGTCCGGCTCATGGACAGCGGTGCGGGCGGTATGGACAGCGGTACGGGCGCCACGGGCGGCGGATTCGACACCCACGGCGCCGGGATCACCGTGCGCCGGGCGCTGGAGCTGCCCGGGCTGCGCAGTGGGCTGCCCGAGGTCCTCGCGGGCGCCGAGCGGCTCGGGCGGACCGTGCGCTGGGTGCACGCGGGCGAGGTGCCCCACATCGCGTCCCTGCTGAAGGGCGGCGAGCTGCTGCTGACCACGGGCTACGGCCTCGGCACCCGTCCGTCCGACCAGCGGGCGTTCGTGCGCACGCTGGCCGAGCGCGGCATCGCGGCCCTCGTCGTCGAACTCGGCCCGCGCTTCACGCGTCTGCCCGCCGCGCTGGTCGACACGGCCCGTACGGCCGGGCTGCCGCTGGTCCAGCTGCATCGCGAGGTGCCCTTCGTGACGGTCACCGAGGAGATCCACACCGAGATCGTCAACGGCCACTACGCGCTGCTGCAACGGGCGGAGGAGGTGCACCGCCGGTGCACCGAAGCACTGCTCGGCGGCGGTGGTGTGCCCCAAGTGCTCGGCATCCTGGCCGACTTCGGCGGCAACCCGGTCTTCCTGGAGACGACGGACGGGCAACTGCTGTACGCCGCCGGGGCCGGGCCCGAGGGCGCGGATCCGCTGCAGGTGTGGGAGGGGCTGCGGGAGCAGCACAAGGACGCGCCGCCGCCCGCCGGTTCGGTGCTGGTGGATGTTCCGGGCGGCGGGCCCGGGACGGGGTCGGTCCGGGCGCGGCTGGTCCTGCTGCCCGTGCGGGGCCTGCTCGCGCCCGTCCATCGCCTCGCCGCCGAGCGGGCCGCGGGGATCCTGGCCGTGGTGCTGATGCAGGCCCGGCAGGAGGAGGAGCTGGCGGCACGCGGGCGCGGCGACTTCCTGACCGACCTCGCCGAGGGCCGTGTCGACGCCGAGGACGCCCCGGCGCAGGCGCGCGTGCTGGGCTTCAAGCCGGGCAACAGCCCGCTGCTGCCGGTGGTGATGCGGCTCGGGGACGTGCTGTCGCCGGGCGGCGGTTGGGCGGTGCTGGCGCGGGC
The DNA here is from genome assembly GCF_044453205.1 of Streptomyces sp. NPDC051738. Lineage (NCBI taxonomy): Bacteria > Bacillati > Actinomycetota > Actinomycetes > Kitasatosporales > Streptomycetaceae > Streptomyces > Streptomyces sp. NPDC051738. Next base: position 348,754 of record NZ_JBITCM010000009.1, read on the forward strand.
GGTCGGGGAGGAGCTGGCGGCCGTGGGGGTTCCGGTCCTGCTGGGCGTACGGCCGGTCGAGGGGCGCGTCCCGCTGCTGGTGGGCCTGCGTGCGGAGGCGGAGCGGTCGGCGGTCGCGGACCGGGTGGCGGCGGCGCTGCGGGCGGGCGTGGAGCGGGCCGGGATCCAGCGGCCCGGGGCACAGCCGCCGGTGGTGGTCGTCGGGGTGGCCGGCGGCTGGGCGGCGGCCTCGGCGGGCCTCAGGCACGCGGCGGAGACGGCGACCGCGGCACAGGGCCTGCCGGACCGCCCCTGGTACGACGCCCGCCGCCTGGACATCGACCTGCTGCTGTGGCGGCTGCGTGACCAGCCCGACCTCGCGGCCTTCGTGGACCGTGCGATCGGCCCGCTCCGCGACCACGACAACCGCTCCAAACCGCCCCTGCTGCCCACGCTGGAGACGTACTTGGCGCACACGGGCCGCAAGGCGGAGACGGCCCGTGAACTGCACCTCAACCGGCAGACCCTCTACAACCGCCTCGCCCGCATCGGCGAGTTGCTCGGCACCGACCTCGACGACCCGCAGACGGTACTGGCGTTGAGCCTGGCGCTGCGGGCGCGGCGGCACGTGCCATAGGGCGGGGCGGCGCCTAGATCATGGGCCGGGGCTGGGTCAATTCGTCGTAGACACTGAGGACTTGAGCGACCGTCTCGTCCTCCGTCGGCCACGTGGCCGCCTGCCGCACACCCCGCTCCTTGAGGAGCTCCAGGCGTTCGGGATCGCCCAGCAGCCGTACGACGGCGTCGGCGAGCGCCTGCGGGTCGCCGTACGGGACGAGTTCGGCCGCGTCCCCGACGAGTTCCGGGATGCCGCCGACGTCGGTCGCGACGAGCGGCACGCGCGTGTGCAGGGCCTCCTGCGCCAGCACGGACCGCGACTCCCAACTGCTCGGCAGCAGCGCGACATCGGCGGCGGCGAGCAGCTCGGAGACGTCGTCGCGCCGCCCGATGAGCCGCACGGGCAGCCCCTCGTCCTCGATCCGGCGCTGCAGTGCCCCCCGCAGCGCCCCCTCCCCCGCGATCACGACCAACGGCACGGGATCGAGCCGAAGCCACGCGTGCGAGGCGTCCAGCAGCACGTCGTATCCGCGCTGCCGCTCCAGCGAGCCGACGGCGATCAGCAACGGGCGCCCGGTGGCGCCGAGTTCGGCCCGGACCTTGGGCCGCAGCCGGTCGGGGTCGTCGCGCTCGACGGCCCGGCGGGGCCCGGGCAGCGCGACGGCGGCCAGGCGCGCGTCCCGCGCTCCGGTCCGGCGGGCCCGGTCCACGAGCGTCGAGGTGGTCCCGAGCACGACGGAGGCGGCCTTGACGACCCGGCGCTCCAGCAGCCGTACGAGATGGGCGCGGGCACCTTCGGCCTCCGCCCGGTCGTGCCAGGTGACGACGAGCGGAGTACGCCGCCCGCTGAGCGCGAGCACGGTACGGAAGGAGGCGTGCAGCCCGTGTGCGTGCACCAGGTCGGCGTCCGCGCAGGCTGCCCGCAGGGCGGCCACGGAGCCGGGGTCACTGCTGCGCGGCACGTGCAGGTGTTCCGCACCGGCGCCGGTGAAGTCGTAGAGCCGATCGGCCTCGACGGGTGCACACACCAGGACCCGCACGCCCCGCGCGACCAGCCCCGAGGCCAGCGATCGCACATGCGCACTACTGCCGGCGTTGCCGCCGCCCAGCACCTGCACGGTGCGCAGCGACGACTGGCCGTGCGGTGAGTGGCTGCTCGCGGGGGTCACGTGGCCGGGGCTCCTGGTTGTGGGTCGGGCGGTCACGAAGAACGTACAGAAGGATCGCGCGGAGGGGGTGTACCGCGAGGATCCCTGCGCAGACGACGTGCTTACGCCAAGGATGCCAGGACGCACGGGTGTTCCGGGCACCGTGGGAGCTCGCAAGGCGGGCAACACGGCGTGCCGAGTCACCTGCACGAGTGAGGTGGGGTGGGCGGGTGTGCCCGAACACGCGCGCGTGGCGGTTGTCCCGACAGCCGGCCCGACCCGGCAGCACGGCACAGGTGCGGCCCCCGAACCAGCGCACCGCGCCGGGCCGATGGACCCGCCCTCCGCCGAACGCACCCCGGTGAGCCGCCGTTCACATCAGCGCGCGCCCAACGCCCCCGCCGCCTCGCTCACCTTGTCGCCGTACACCGCGGCGGCCACGAGCGCGGCGGCATGCGCGACCAGCCCGGCCCTGCCGTTCCCGGCGACGACAGCGGCGCCCAGGGCCGCGCCCAGCGCATGGGCGCCGGTGTCGCCGATCATCGCCCGCTCCCCGAGGTCGTCGGGCAGCACGGCCGCGGCGGCTCCCATGGCGGTGGCGGCGATCCCGGCGCCGGGCCCTGCGCGGAGCAGCCCCGGCGCCCCGAGCGCGAGCACCGCGGTGGCGGCCCTGCCCGGGTGTACGTCGACGAGGTTGACGAAGTGCGCGGCCCCGGCGATCACCACGCCCGCGAGGAGCTTGTCCACTGGCCGCTCCTTGAGGAACGCTCCCGCGACGAGCCCCGCGGCCGAGATCCCGAACAACTTGACCGCGCCGCTGGTGACTTCGCCGTCCCGCAGGGCGGACAGGTGCGCCCGGAGCCCGCGCCGCGGATCCCCCGCCCCGGCGACGTCGTCGTACGCCCCGCAGACTCCCGCGACGGCCACGGCGAGCCCGGCGGCCGGCCGTATCCGTCCGGCACCGACCGTCGCCGCCAGCGCGGAGGCGGCACCGGCGTACAGCTCCACGGTCCGGCCCGCGTAGTTCTTCCGCTCCCAACGGGCTCGGCCACCCGGGGCCTTGGCACGCAGGGCGGCGACGCCGGCGCGGGTGAGGGCGGCGGAGAGGCCGAAGGCGGTGGTCCTGGGGGCACGTTCGATCATTCGGCCACCTTACGGTCCACCACTGACAGCCCGGCTCTCACGCGCGCCGGCGGACAGCGCCGCCCCTCGCAGAGCGGCCCCTCGCAGAGCGGCCCAGAGGACCGCTACCCGTCCGCCCGAGCCGTCGCCAGCAACTCCTCGGCGTGCGCCCGCGCGGTCTCCGAGTCCTCCTGCCCGGCGAGCATCCGGGACAGCTCCCGAATCCGCTCCTCGCCCTCCAGGACCTTCACGCCGGACCGGGTGACCGACCCGTCGTTGGTCTTCTCCACGAGCAGCTGCCGATCGGCGAAGGCGGCGACCTGCGGCAGGTGGGTCACCACGACCACCTGTGCGCTCTTGGCCAGCCGGGCCAGCCGCCGCCCGATCTCGACGGCCGCCTTGCCACCGACACCGGCGTCGACCTCGTCGAAGAGATACGTCGGCACGGGATCCGTCCCCGCGAACACGACCTCGACGGCGAGCATCACGCGCGAGAGCTCACCACCGGAGGCACCCTTGGCGATGGGCCGCGGCGGCGCCCCGGGGTGCGGGGCGAGCAGCAGCTCGACCTCGTCGACACCCGACGGCCCGTACGCGACCGCACGCCCGCCGACCTCGACCCCCTCCGGATCCTCGGTCTGCCGGATCTCGAACGACACGCGCGCGTGCGGCATGGCGAGCGAGGCCAGCTCGGCGGTCACCGCGGCGGCGAACCGGTCGGCGGCCTCCGCCCGCGCATCGGTCAACGCCTGCGCCAGCCCGCCCAGCTCGGTCCGCAGCGCGTCCCGCTCGGCGGTCAGCTCGTCGATCCGCTCGTCGTCACCGTCCAGTTCGGTGAGCCGCGCGGCACCCCGCTCGGCCCAGGCCAGCACGGAGGCGACGTCCTCGCCGTACTTCCGCGTCAGCGCGCCGAGCGCGGCCCGCCGTTCCTCGACGGCCGCCAGCCGCCGGGGATCGGCGTCCAGGTCATCGGCGTACCCCGCCAGCTCCCCCGCCACATCGCCCAGCAGGATCCCGATCTCGCCGATCCGGTCGGCCAGCGCGGCCAGCGCCGGGTCGTGCGACCGCACGGCGTCCAGGGCGCGCTGCGCACCCGCGACGAGCGTGGCGGCGTCGATGCCCTCGGGATCCTCGGGATTCCCGGCGAGCGCGGCATGAGCGACCGTGGCGGCCGACGACAGCGCCTCGGCATGCCCGAGCCGCTCCGCCTCCTCCGCCAGCTCGACGTCCTCCCCGGCACGGGGCTCCACGCCCGCGATCTCGTCGAGCCCGTACCGCAGCATGTCAGCTTCCTGGGCCCGCTCACGCGCGCGCGTGACGATCTCCTCCAGCTCGACCGCCACGGCCCGCAACCGCCGGTAGGCCTCGCCGTACTTGGCCAACGGCCCGGCGACGGCCTCACCGGCGTACCGGTCGAGCGCCTGACGCTGCCGGGACAGCTTCAGCAGCCCCTGCTGGTCGGTCTGCCCGTGCACGGCCACGAGGTCGTCGGCGAGGTCCGCCAGCAGCCCCACAGGCACACTGCGCCCGCCCACATGCGCCCGCGACCGCCCCTCGGCGGAAACGGTACGGCTGATCAACAGCGCCCCGTCGTCGAGCTCGGCCCCGGCCTCCTCGGCCCGCACGACGGCCGACGCACCCGGGGCAACGCTGATCCGCCCCTCCACGACCGCCTTGCCGGCCCCGATCCGCACGAGCGCCGGGTCGGCACGCCCACCCAGCAGCAGCCCGAGGCTGGTGACCACCATGGTCTTGCCCGCACCCGTCTCACCGGTGACGGCAGTGAACCCCGGCGACAACTCGACGACCGCATCGTCGATGACTCCGAGCGACCGTATCCGCATCTCCTCCAACACGGACACGACCATACGAGGTCGGGGGCGGGAAGTGCGACGGCCCCCGGGTCCATGATGTGAAGGCGCAGGTGACGAATGGGTATCGGCCGCACATTGTCACCCAGGGGAGTGGAGGTTTTTAGGGGCGCGGGGCTGTTTCGATTTGCGGCTCCGCCGCGTGGGCGCGAGCAACCACAGACGACCCGCAGCCGCCCGCGATTCCGAACCACCCCCCACAGCTGGCTAGTGAGGCGCCCCCCGCCACCCGGACACGGGCAACGCAAACTTCGCCACCAACCGATCCGTGAACGAAGCATGATGCAGCCGAGCCAACCGCACCGGCACAGCCCCCCGCCGCACCTCGACCCGCGCCCCCGGCGGCAACTCCACAGTCCGCCGCCCGTCACACCACAGCACACCCGGCGGAACATGAGGCAGAACCTCCACCGCCAGCACAGAATCCGGCGATGTCACCAACGGCTTCGCGAACAACGCATGCGCACTGATCGGCACCATCAACAACGCCTCGACCTCGGGCCACACCACAGGCCCACCCGCGGAGAACGCATACGCCGTGGACCCCGTCGGCGTGGACAGCACAATGCCGTCGCACCCGAACCCCGTCACCGGCCGCCCGTCGATCTCCAGCACGACCTCGAGCAGCTTCTCGGCCCCGGCCTTCTGCACGGCGGCCTCGTTCAGCGCCCAGTCCGTGTGCACGACGTCGCCGTTCTGATGCACGACGACGTCGACGGTCATCCGCTCCTCGACCTCGTACGCCTTGGTCACGACCCGGTCGACAACCTTGTCGAGATCGTCCCGCTCGGCCTCCGCGAGGAACCCGACCCGCCCGAGGTTGACGCCCAGCATCGGCACCCCGGACGCCCGGGCGAACTCGGCGCCGCGCAGCAGTGTCCCGTCACCGCCGAGCACGATGAGCAGCTCGCACCCGTCGAGGCACTTCGGGGTCGCCTCCTTGACGAGCTGAACCTCGTCCGGCAGCGGCAGGTCGGCGGCCTCGTACTCCAGGACGCGCACCCCGATGCCCTCCCGCAGCAGCCCCTTCACCACAAGCTCGGCGCTGCGAATGGCCGCGGGCCGGCCCGTGTGGGCGAGGAGAAAAACAGTACGAGTCAGGTTCTGCATCAACGCGGCCCCTCCGCCACTGCTCGGTCAACGTCGGCCGGGTCCAGAGCGGGCGCCCCGGCACGCAGCCACAGAAAGTACTCGACATTCCCGGAGGGTCCGGGCAACGGACTCGCCGTGACCCCCTTCACCCCGAGCCCCAGTTCCCACGCTTTCTGGGCCACGCCGCGCACGGCCTCGGCCCGCAGCTGGGTGCTGCGGACGACCCCGCCGCTCCCCAGCCGTTCCTTCCCCACCTCGAACTGTGGCTTGACCATCATCACCAGGTCGGCGTCCGGCTTCACGCACCGCACCAGGGCGGGCAGCACCAGTCCGAGCGGGATGAAGGACAGATCCCCCACGACAAGATCCACTGGTTCCCCATCGATCGCTTCGAGCGTCAACTCGCGTACGTTCGTACGGTCCTTGACGGTGACGCGTTCATCACTCTGGAGAGTCCAGGCGAGTTGGCCGTATCCGACGTCCACGGCGACGACGTGCGCGGCCCCCGACCGCAGCAGGACGTCGGTGAACCCCCCGGTCGACGCCCCGGCGTCCAGTGCCCGCCGCCCTTCCACCGCGAGCCCCTGGGGTACGAAGGCCTCCAGTGCGCCCGCGAGCTTGTGCCCGCCCCGCGACACGTACTCGGGATCGCTGCCGTCGGCCGCGACGACGATCGCCGCCGCGGTCTCCACCTGCGTGGCCGGCTTGGTCGCGACGGTCTTGCCGACGCTGACCCGTCCGGCGGCGATCAGCTGGCTGGCGTGCTCCCGCGAGCGCGCGAGCTTGCGGCGGACCAGCTCCGCATCGAGACGGCGGCGTGCGACTCCTGCCACTTTCGGTTCAGCTCCTGCTTTCGTACGGCATCCAATAAGTGTGACCCGAAGGGTCTCATTGAGGGGTGGTAGTCGGGTGGCGGGTGGGAGCCGGAGGTCCCGGGCGGGCGTCGAGCGCGGTGAGCGCGTCGCGCAGCCCCCGATGCACATCCTCGTACACCTCGACGTGTCCGTCCGTGGCGAGGTGGTCGGCATCACCAAGCCGCTCCAGCTGGGCGTCGACCTCGGCGTTGCCGGTGGGGGTGCGCGGGACGTTCAGCGGGGCGGGGGCGGCGGGGTCGTACTCGGGCCCGCCCGCGAGCCCGGCCTCGACCTCAGCCTCCGCTTCGGCCACCTCCGGGATCTCCGTCTCCGGAACTGTGTCGCTCATGCCCAGACGCTACCCCGAACCGCTGGGGTACCGTCGATCGCGATGGCCACGATCGAGGAGTGCCGCGCCGCACTCGAAAAGCTCTCGGACAACATGCAGCGTGCCGAAGGGGACGTCCGCACGGCCGCGGCCCTTGACCGCTCGGTGAGCTGCCACATCACCGACCTGGACGTCACGTTCGCCGGCCGCATGGCGGGCGGCCGGATCCACGTCCACGACACGCTCCAGGGCCCGCCCCGCGAGAAGGCCCAGATCAGACTCAGCATGACCGGCGACGATCTGGTCTCCCTGGTCGACGGCGAACTGCACTTCGCCAAGGCCTGGGGCTCGGGCCGGCTGAAACTGCACGCGGGCCTGCGTGACCTGATGCTCCTCAGAAAGATTGTCTAGCCCGCTCCTCAGGACGCCTCCGCAGCCGCGGCCTGCTCCTCAGGACGCTTCCGTAGCCACGACCTTCTCGACGTCGGACCTGGCGTCGGGCTCGGCGTCGGACTTGCCCCCGGCCCGCGCCTTCCGCGCCGCAGGCACCACCAGTGGCGTCCCCGTCTCCGGGTCGTCGATGACCTGGCAGCGCAGCCCGAACACGTCCTCGACCAGCTCGGCCGTGACGATGTCGTTCGGCGCGCCCTCGGCGATGATCTCCCCGCCGCGCAGCGCGATGAGGTGCGTGGCGTACCGGGCGGCGTGGTTGAGGTCGTGCAGCACGGCGACGAGGGTCCGCCCCTGCTCCTCGTGCAGTTCGGCACACAGGTCGAGGACGTCGATCTGGTGCTGGATGTCGAGGTAGGTCGTCGGCTCGTCGAGCAGCAGCAGCGGGGTCTGCTGGGCGAGCGCCATGGCGATCCACACGCGCTGCCGCTGACCACCCGACAGTTCGTCGACATAGCGATCGGCCAGCTCGGCCACGCCGGTCTGCTCCATCGACTCCTGGACGACCCGCTCGTCCTCGGTCGACCACTGGCGCAGGATGCCCTGGTGCGGGTAGCGACCCCGGCCCACCAGGTCGGCCACGGTGATCCCGTCCGGCGCGATCGACGACTGCGGAAGCAGCCCCAGCGTGCGCGCGACCTTCTTCGCCGGCATCGACTGGATGACCGACCCGTCCAGCAGGACCCGGCCCTGACTGGGCTTGAGCATCCGCGACAGCGCCCGCAGCAGCGTGGACTTGCCGCACGCGTTCGGGCCGACGATCACGGTGAAGGAGTTGTCGGGTATCTCCACCGACAGCTGCTCGGCGATGACCCGCTGGTCGTAGGCGAGGGTGACGTTGTCGGCGGACAGGCGGTTCACAGTGCTCCTTCGGTTGTTCAGCCCATTGTTCGGCCCGCTGCTGAGGCTTTCTCTGCTGATGCTGCTGCCGGCGCTCATATCCGGCCCGCCTTGCGCTCGGTGACCAGAAGCCAGAGCAGGTATACGCCGCCGAGCACGCCCGTGACCACACCCACCGGCATCTGGTCGGCGCCGAAGACCCGCTGGGAGATCCAGTCGGCGGTGACGAGGAGGGCGGCGCCCATGCACAGGGAGGGCAGCAGGTTCGGCCCGGGCGAGCGGGTCAGACGCCGGGCGAGCTGCGGGGCGGTGAGCGCCACGAAGCTGACGGGTCCTGCGGCGGCGGTGGCGGCCGCGGTCAGCAGCACGGCGGCCAGCATCAGCAGCAGCCGTACACGTTCGACGCGCACCCCGAGGGCGTACGACACGTCGTCGCCCATCTCCATCATCCGCAGGCCTCGTGCGTTGGCGAGGACGAGCGGTACGAGGACGGCGCACAGCGCGAGCAGCGGCCAGACCTGGGCCCAGTCACGGCCGCTGAGGGAGCCGGTCATCCACACCACCGCACGGGCCGCGTCGACCAGGTCGGCCTTGGTCAGCAGATAGCCGTTGACCGCCGTCATGATCGCGGACATGCCGATACCGACCAGGACCAGTCGATAACCGTGCACACCCCGCTTCCAGGCGAGCAGATAGATGGCGAGCCCGGTCGCGAGCCCGCCCACCAGCGCGCCGACGGTGACCTGGCCGGCGTTCCCGGAGAACAGCACGATCACCACGAGCGCCCCGGCCGTGGCCCCCTGTCCAAGACCGAGGATGTCCGGGCTGCCCAGTGGGTTGCGGGACAGCGCCTGGAACAGCGCACCGCCGAGACCGAGCGAGGCGCCGACGAGGAGCCCGACCAGGACCCGCGGCAGCCGCAGCTCGTTGACGATGAACTCCTGCCCCGCGTTGCCGTCGCCGAGCAGCGTCTTGAGGACGTCGCCCGCCGAGATCGGGAAGTCGCCGGTGCCGATCAGCAGCACGCTCGCGGCGAGCCCGGCCGCCAGCAGCAGGACGACGACGATCAGCGCCCGGACGTCCAGCCTGACGGAGAGCCCGCCCGGGGTCCGCACGGCACGGTTGCCACGGGCGGTCTTCCCCGCACCCTTCTCCGGGCTCCTCGCCTCGCTCTTCGGCGCGCTCTTGGACGCGCTCTTCGCATCGCTCTTCACTGCCGTCCTCACAGCTGCGCCGTCCTCCGCCGTCGTACGAGAAAGATGAAGACCGGTCCGCCGAGGATCGCGGTGACGATGCCGACCTGGAGTTCGGCGGGCCGGGCGACGATCCGGCCGAGGATGTCGGCGCCGAGCAGCAGCACGGGCGACAGGACGGCCGCGTACGGCAGGATCCAGCGCAGGTCGGGGCCGGTGAAGGAGCGCACGACGTGCGGCACCATCAGGCCGACGAACACGATCGGGCCGCAGGCCGCGGTCGCGGCGCCGCACAGCACTGTCGCGGCGAGCATCGACAGCACCCGGGTGCGGTTCAGATGGGCGCCGAGGGCCTTGGCGGTGTCGTCGCCCATCTCCATGGCGTTCAGCGGCCGGGCGAGCGCGAGCGCGAGGACGCTGCCCGCGAGGAGGAACGGCAGCACCTGGGTGATGGTCTCGTCGGTCGCCGAGGTCAGCGAACCGACCGTCCAGAAACGCATCTTGTTGAGCGCCGCGTCGTCCGTGATCATCACGGCCTGGAGATAGCCGTAGAGCGCTGCGCTGATCGCCGTACCGGCCAGCGCCAGCCGCACCGGCGTGGCGCCCCGGCTGCCGCCGAGGAACCAGACCATGGCCCCGACCGCGGCCGCGCCGAAGAAGGCGAACCAGACATAGCTGCTCAGACTTGTGACGCCGAAGAAGGTGATGGCCGTGACGACGGCGGCGGACGCGCCCGCGTTGATGCCGAGCAACCCCGGATCGGCGAGCGGGTTGCGGGTCAGCGCCTGGAGCACGGCCCCGGCGAGCCCGAGGGCGGCGCCGGCGAGCAGTCCGAGGACGGTGCGCGAGATCCGGTCGTCGACCACGACATCGCCGTAGGTCCCGGAGGCCTCGAACAAGCCGTGCCAGACCTCCCCGATGGACAGCTGTTTCGCCCCGATCGCGATGCTCGCCAAGGCGACGACCACCAGAATCAGGACAGAGACGAGCAGCCCAACGGCTCGTATCGCCCGTCGGGTTGGGGGCGCGGACTCGGACTCCGCGCGCTGTTCGGGAGGACTGTCGACCAACACCCAGTTAGGTTAGCCTACCCTCCCATTCAGCCACGATCCCGCTGCGTGCCCGTGCCCGACCGCACTCCGCGGCCGTACCACCACTACGAAGCCGTACGGCCACTCGGGAACCGTAAGGCGGCTCACAACCCCAGCCGCACCAGCGCCTTCTCCGCATCCAGCGCGCAAGAACCCTCCCCGGCCACGGTCCAGGCCGCCGCGCAGAGCGCCCGCAGCCCGTCCAAGCCCGAACCGTCACCATCGAGTTCCAGCCGCTCCGACCCGGCGGTCGCCGTCCAGCCACCACACCTGAAGCCGCCCCCGTCCGCCACAACCTCGGGCTGGCCGGTCAGCAACCCTCGCAGATCGGCGTCGACATACGTCGGCCGGTGCTGCGGCGGCGCGGCCAGCAACTGGGCGCCGTCGGTCACCCCGGTCAGCACGAGCAGCGAGTCGACGTCCCCGTTGAACGCACCCTCGATGTCCGTGTCCAGCCGGTCCCCGACCACCAGCGGCCGCTCGGCGCCGGTCCGCAGGATCGTCTCCCGGTGCATCGGAGGCAACGGCTTGCCCGCCACCTGCGGCTCGGCCCGGGTGGCTATCCGCACGACCTCCACCGCCGCGCCGTTGCCCGGTCCGATCCCCCGCGCACCAGGGATCGTCAGGTCGGTGTTGGACGCGAACCACGGCACCCCGCGCGCGACGGCGTAACAGGCCTCAGCGAACCGCCCCCACGGCAGCTCGGGACCGCCGTACCCCTGCACGACAGCGGCCGGATCGTCGTCCGCCGACTCCACCGGCTCAAGCCCGCGCTCCCGCAGCGCCACCCGCAGCCCTTCACCGCCGATCACCAGCACCCTGGCCCCCGCCGGCACCTGCTCACTGATCAGCCGCGCGACCGCCTGCGCCGACGTGATGACGTCGTCCGCCCCGGTCGGTATCCCCAGTGCCGTCAAATGCGCGGCCACGACATCCGGAGTCCGCAGCGCGTTGTTCGTGACGTACGCCAGATGCATCCCGCCCGCACGGGCCTCGGCGAGCGACTCGACGGCATACGCGATCGCGTTGCCCCCCGCGTACACCACACCGTCGAGGTCGAGCAGCGCCGTGTCGTACGCCTCGCTCAGGGCCTGGCCACTGCCCTCGGGCCTCGTCCTGACGCTCTGGCTCATTCCGCATCGCTCCTCGTTCGACGGCTTTCCCTCGATCATCCCCCATGCCACTGACACCCGTACGATGCCTGGATGAACACAGCAGGTCACCCGGAAGCAATGGTGCGCCGAGGCCTCGAACTCACCCCGTTCCGAGGGCTTCGCTACGACCCCGACCGGGTCGGCAGCCTGGCGGCCGTGACTTCGCCGCCGTACGACGTCGTGGTCCGCCCCGACGGCCTGCTCCATCTCGAGTCGGCCGACCCGCACAACATCGTCCGCCTGATCCTCCCCCAGGCCGACACCCCCGGCGCCCGCAACGAACAGGCGGCGGAGACCCTGCGCCGCTGGCTGTCCGAAGGCGTACTGACCGCCGACCCCGAACCCGGCCTCTACGTCTACGAACAGCACGACGGCGACGGCATGCTGCAGCGCGGCATCATCGGCGCCCTGCGCGTCTCGGAGCCGTCGGAGGGCCTGGTCCTGCCGCACGAGGACGTCATGCCGCACGTGGTCGCCGACCGAGCGGCCCTGATGCGCGCCACGTCAGCGAACCTCGAACCCCTGCTCCTGACCTACCGCGGCAACGGCACCGCGGCCGACGCGACCGCCGTCATCGAGCGCACGGTGGAACTCCCGCCGCTCTTCTCCACCACCACGGAGGACGGCTTCAGCCACCGCCTGTGGTCGATCACCGACCCCGCCGAGCTGACCCGCGTCCAGTCCGACCTGACCCGCCGCCAGGCCCTGATCGCCGACGGCCACCACCGCTGGGCCACTTACCGCCGTCTACGCGCGGAGCACTCCTCCCCCAGCGCCTGGGACTACGGCCTCGTCCTCCTGGTCGACACGGCCCGCTACCCCCTCCGCGTCCGCGCCATCCACCGCCTCCTGCACAACCTGCCCGTACCGGACGCCCTCGCCGCCCTCGACGGCCAGTTCCGCGTATGCCGCCTCGAGGTCCCGCTGCCCGAGGCCCTGGCGGCGCTGGCCGACGCGGCCTGCGCGGGCAACGCCTACCTCCTCGCCGGAGACGGCGCCTTCCACCTCGTCGACGCCCCGGACCAGGCCCTCCTCGCCCGAACGGTCCCCGCCGACCGCCCCACCGCCTGGCGCACCCTGGACGCGACGGTCCTGCACGCCACCCTCCTCGCCCACGTCTGGCACATCCCCGAGGACGACCCCACCCGCATCGCCTACATCCACGACACCGCCGCCACCGTCGACAAGGCGGAACGCGACGGCGGTACGGCCGTCCTGATGCACCCGGTCCGCGAGGACGTCGTACGCGACCTCGCCCGCCAAGGCGTCACGATGCCCCGCAAGTCGACGTCGTTCGGCCCGAAGCCGGCCTCGGGCCTGGTCCTGCGCGCCCTGGACCTCTGAACGCCGAAGGGGCGGGATCCCAGCCCGGGATCCCGCCCCTCACATCAAACGTCGCTCACTCCTGGTGGCCCTCGTCGGAACCACCCGGGTCCGGCTTCTCATCGCTGTCGTCGCCCTCGTTGTCGTCGCCCTCGTTCTCGTCGAGGGCGTCAACGAAGTCGACCCCGTCAAGCTCGGCAAGCCGGTCGGAGGCGTCCGTGCTGCCGTCCTTGTCGGCCTCGACGGCCTTGGCGAACCACTCCCGCGCCTCACCCTGCCGCCCGGCGGCCAGCAGCGCGTCGGCATACGCGTACCGCAGCCGCGCGGTCCACGGCTGTACGGAGTTGGAGGCCAGCTCGGGGCTCTGCAGCGTCACGATGGCCGCGTCCAGCTGCCCCATGTCGCGCCGGGCACCGGCCGCGACGAGCCGCATCTCGACCTGCCCGGCCTTGTCGAGCTTGGGCACCTCGGGCGCCCCGGCCATGTCCAGCGCCTTCTCCGGCCGCCCGAGCCCACGCTCACAGTCGGCCATCAGCGGCCACAGCTCAACGCCACCGGTCATCCGCCGAGCCGCCCGGAACTCGGCGAGCGCCTCGGCGTACTTCTGGTTCGCGTACGCCGCGAACCCGGCCGCCTCGCGTACGGCAGCGACACGCGACGCCAGCCGCAGGGCCACCTTGGAGTAGCCGTAAGCACCCTCGGGGTCCTCGTCGATGAGCCGCGCGACCATCACCAGGTTCTTGGCGACGTCCTCCGCGAGCCCCTTCGGCAGGCTCAGCAGCTCCTGCCGTACGTCCTTGTCGATCTCGTCGCCCGTGACGTCCTCGGGGATCGGCAGCCGCTTGATCGGCTCACGGTCCCGATCCCGCTCATCACGGAACCGGCCACCGCCGCGTCGGTCGTCACGACCGCCGTCCCGCCCACGGAACCCACCCGGCCGACCGCCACGGTCGTCCCGACGGGGCCCACGACCCCCACGGTCGTCACGCCCACGGAACCCACCCCGGTCCCCTCGACTGTCGTCACGCCGGAACCCACCCCGGTCGTCACGACGCTCATCACGCCGGAAACCGCCACGGTCGCCACCACGGTCATCGCCACGACGGTCGTCACGCCGATCATCCCGACGGTCGTCACGCCGCTCATCGCGGCGGAAGCCCCGGTCGCGATCGTCGCCACGGAACCCACGGTCCCGGTCATCTCGGCGGAAGCCACCGCGGTCACCGTCCCGACGAGTGTCGCTACGGCGGTCACCGCCACGGTCATCACGCCGGCCGTATCCGCCACCACGGTTGTCGTCACGCCGGAAGCCACCACGGTCATCGCCACGACGGTCGTCACGCCGATCATCCCGACGGCCGTCACGACGCTCATCCCGACGGTCGTCACGCCGATCATCGCGGCGGTCATCCCGACGCTCATCGCGTCGGAAACCACCGCGCTCATCGTCACGACGGAAGGACGGGCGATCGCCCTCGCGACGGAAGCCACGGTCGCGGTCGTCCCGACGCGGCCCACCGGAACGGTCGTCCCGACGGAACGGCGGACGAGGCCCACGATCGCCTTCACGCCGGTCATCGCGCCGGCCGTAGCTGCCGCCACGGTTGTCGTCACGCCGGAAGCCACCACGGTCATCGCCACGACGGTCGTCACGCCGATCATCCCGACGGTCGTCACGACGGTCATCGCGACGGAAACCACCGCGGTCGCCGCCCCGATCGCCGCCCCGATCGCCGCCACGGCCATCGCCACGGCGATCGTCGCGACGCCCGTACCCACCACGGTCGTTGTCGCGACGGAAGCCGCCACGGTCTCCTCGGTAGCCGCCGCGGTCACCCCGGTCGCCGCGGTCACCACTGTCCCGTCGCCGCTGGTCGCGCTCCGGTCGATCGTCGGGAGAGTTGGTGGACATGGGTGACTCCTGTCTTCGGTACCGCAAGCATTGTAAAAACAAAAGGACCCCTGGTCCCAGCTGAACGCTGGGACCAGGGGTCCTCCAAAGATTGTTCGGCGGCGTCCTACTCTCCCACAGGGTCCCCCCTGCAGTACCATCGGCGCTGTAAGGCTTAGCTTCCGGGTTCGGAATGTAACCGGGCGT
>NZ_JBITCM010000010.1:0-31134 GCF_044453205.1 Streptomyces sp. NPDC051738
GGGCAACGGCGTTCACCAGGCCATGCTCGGCATCGCCCGGCTCCACAACATGGCCCTCACCGGATAACTCACGCCCCATACGGGACAACCTCTAGCTGCCCGCCCGCACATCCATCCGCGTCACCAGCCCCTCCCCGCCGAACCGGTACACATGCTCGACCGTCTCCTCGGCCCACCGCTCGCCCGACGCGTCGCGCATACCGGGCCGTACGGTCGCCACGACCACCTCGCCGTCCGCATCCAGGCGCAGTCCCTCCAGCCGTACGAGGGGATGCCCCGCGGCGAACTGCCGCGCCCAGTACGCGCGTACCGCCTCACGACCACGCAGCCGGACCCCGTCCAGGACGTTCGGCCAGTCCACCTCGGGCGCGAGGCAGCGTTGCATGAAGGGCTCCCGCTCGTCCGTCGAGAAGACCTCGTACATACGCCGCAACAGCGCCTCCTGCGCGGCGGGAACCCCCTTCGAGAACGCCTCCGCGCCCAACTTCAGTTCCCCGCCACCGACTTCACTGCCACCGACACCGGAGCCGAGCCGCTGATCAGTTCGAGCGTCAGACCGGCCGTAGCCGGAGTCTCGAGCAACTCCGCGAGTACGGCGGCCACATCGTCGCGCGGGATGGGGCCGCGGCCGGTGCGGGCCTCCAGGCGTACCTGGCCGGTGCCGGCGTCGTTCGTCAGCGCGCCGGGGCGCAGGATCGTCCAGTCCAGGGCGTCCAGGCCGCGGACGTACTCGTCGGCCTCGCCCTTCGCGCGCAGATAGACGTCGAAGATCTCGTTGCCCTCGTGCCGGGGGTCCGCGCCCATCGACGACACGATCACGAAGCGCCGTACGCCCGCCCGGACCGCCGCGTCCGCGAACAGGACCGCCGCCCCCTTGTCCACCGTGTCCTTGCGGGCCGACCCGCTGCCGGGCCCCGCGCCGGCCGCGAAGACCGCCGCGTCCGCGCCCCGCAGTTGCGCCGCGACCTCGTCGACCGAGGCCGACTCCAGGTCCAGCAGGACGGGTTCGGCGCCGGCCTCCCGCAGATCGTCGCCCTGTTCGGCCTTGCGGATGATCCCCGCGACCTCGACCCCGCGCGCGGCGAGCAGCTGCTCCAGCCGCAGCGCGATCTGACCATGACCACCAGCGATGACAATGCGCATGTTTCCGACCGTACGCCCGGACGGCCGCATCCGCCGCACGACTTCAGCCACGCCTCATGTGACCGGGGTGCGCGGCCCACGCCAAGGGGCGCACAGTTATGTCCATGGGGCGCACGCCCGCACGTGTGCGCACGGCGCACAGACACCGCCTGCACCACTCCACCCACATCCCGCCCACCCCCACCCGCACCCGCACCCTCACGCCTCAGGACAGCTCCCCCCGCCCCTGCCGAGGCAACCCCAACTCCGCGGCCACAGCCGAGTTGCAGTACTCCCGCACCGCGCTCGTCCGTGCCACCACGCGCCCCCGATGCACCACGATGCGGCTGTACGCGAGTGACAGTGCCCCCGCCAGCCGGTCCCCGCGCACCGCCAGCAGTTCGGCCGGGAAGCCGGCCTCCACCCGCACCTCCGGCAGGCCCAGCACCGCACGCGCCGACCCGCTCACGGCGTCGTAGGAGTCCTCGGGGCGCAGCCCGTGGCGGGAAGAGAGCAGGTAGGCGGCCTCCAGCGGATCACCCCGTCCCACCGGGTTCGATACGTCCCTCAGGGCACCGCTTCCGGCCGCGACGCGTACGCCGGCGGAGCGCAGCAGTCGTACGGGCGCAGTGGCCCGCCGTTCCACGCCCCCGCAGCCACCCTGCGGCAGGCACACCACCGTCACTCCGGCCGCCGCGAGTTGGTCGGCGGCGCGGGAGGCGACCTGGGCGGGCAGGTGCCCCAGGGCGCCGCACGGCCCGAGCGTCACTCCGGGGCGCAGCCCGCCGGCCATCGCGGCGAGGCGCGCCAGGCGGGCCGGGTCGGTGGCGTCGGTGTGCAGGTCGACAGGGCAGCCGTGCTCCGAGGCGACCTCCAGGACCGCCTCCACGTAACCCGTCGGATCCGGGTCCAGGTCGGGACAGCCGCCGACCACCGAAGCGCCCATCTTGAGCGCGTCCCGCAGCATCGCGAGCCCGTCGGCGCCGGCCACGCCGGTCAGCAGCCGAGGCATCGCCACCGTCGTCAACTCGGTGAGCCCGCGCAGCGAACGACGTGCCTGCAGTACGGCGGCCAGCGCGCCCAGACCCTGGACGTCGCCCACGCGCACGTGTGCCCGCAGCGCGGTCGCCCCGTGCCCGAGCTGGAGCAGCGCGGCCTCGGTGGCCCGGCGCTGGACGTCGTGGGGGTCGTACGAGACCGGCCCGCCCTCGTCGGCGGAGAGGGCGGTGTCGCCGTGGGCGTGCGGTTCGGCCGGGGCCGGCAGGAGCAGATAGCCGCTGAGGTCCACGCGCGCAGTGCACGCGCGCGTGCCGTCACCCGCCAGGCTCCCGGCCGTACCGACCGCCTCGATGCGCCCGCCGCCCAGCCGTACGTCCACGGTTCGGCCGTCGGTGAGCCGTGCCCCGCACAGCAGGAGTGCGGACGGGTCGGCCGGTCCGGACGAGCCCGATGAGGACGACGAGTGGGGCGGCTGGGGCTGACTGTCGGGCATCGCGTTCCAGAGGCTCGGGGCTGCGCGGCGGGGCTGCGGGGACGGTGCTGGGTACTGCGCCGGGCACGCAAGATCACGCAGAGTGAGACGAGCCTAGGGTGGCGATCCGGCCCTGGCGTGCAGGAGCGCAATAGTCGTACCGGTGTGGCCCGCCGAACGGGAGCCCTGTTCGCGGTGCCGCAGTGGCCTGTGAGGCGTCCGTGCGGTCAGTCGATCGGCCGCAGGGAGGGGCCGCGAAACGGATTTGGGTGAACGGCAGCCGAGCGTGTAATGTCTTCATCGCTCGCCCCAATAGCTCAGTCGGCAGAGCGTCTCCATGGTAAGGAGAAGGTCTACGGTTCGATTCCGTATTGGGGCTCTGGTGTGTGAGGTTCCCGTCGCAAGGCGGGGCCCGATCACATCACAGCGGTGTAGCTCAGTCGGTAGAGCAAGCGGCTCATAATCGCTGTGTCACCGGTTCAAGTCCGGTCACCGCTACTGACAGTAGCCGATTGCGGGGTCGGTCCTTCGATCGGCTACTCTTTCTTGCGTTAAACCATTCCCATCCGTTCGTCAAGGAGCACTCACGTGGCTGCCACCGACGTCCGCCCGAAGATCACGCTGGCCTGCGTGGAGTGCAAGGAGCGGAACTACATCACCAAGAAGAACCGGCGTAACAACCCGGACCGACTGGAGATGAAGAAGCACTGCCCGCGTTGCAACGCGCACACCGCGCACCGCGAGACGCGATAAATCAGGCTCGTACGCGAGGCCGCCCCCGAAAGTGGGGGCGGCCTCGCGTCGTTTCGGGCCCGGTTACCGGTCGGTTCCGGCCGACTACGGGCCGCCCAGAGCAGACATCAGGCAGACAGCAGGAGGTGCCGAGCCATGGCGCTCGACCAGTCCTTCGTGGGACGGAGCTACCCGCCCACCGACCCCTACGAGGTGGGCCGGGAGAAGATCCGGGAGTTCGCGCAGGCCGTGGGGGACCTCAACCCGGCGTACACGGACCCGGAGGCCGCCAAGGCGCTCGGCCACTCCGATGTGATCGCCCCGCCGACTTTCGTGTTCTCGATCACTTTCAAGGCCGCGGCACAGGTCATCGCCGACCCCCAGCTGGGCCTGGACTACAGCCGGGTGGTGCACGGCGACCAGAAGTTCGCCTACACCCGCCCGGTGCGCGCCGGCGACCGGCTGGCCGTCACCTCGACCATCGAGGCCATCAAGTCCATGGCGGGCAACGAGATCCTGGACATCCGCGGCGAGGTCCACGACGAGGCGGGGGAGCACGTCGTGACCGCCTGGACGAAGCTCGTGGCCCGTGGGGCGGACTCCGCAGAAGGGGAGGCCTGAGACCGATGACGGCGAAGATCGCGTACGGCGACATCGAGGTCGGCACCGAACTGCCCACCCAGACCTTTCCCGTGACCCGCGCCACGCTCGTCCAGTACGCGGGCGCCTCCGGTGACTTCAATCCGATCCACTGGAACGAGAAGTTCGCCACGGAGGTCGGCCTGCCGGACGTCATCGCCCACGGCATGTTCACCATGGCCGAGGCGATCCGCGTGGTCACCGACTGGACCGGCGACCCGGGCGCGGTCGTCCAGTACGGCGTCCGCTTCACCAAGCCCGTCGTCGTACCGAACGACGACCAGGGCGCCACGATCGAGGTCAGCGGCAAGGTCGCGGCCAAGCTCGACGACAATCAGGTCCGCGTGGACCTGACCGTGAAGAGCGCCGGACAGAAGGTGCTCGGGATGTCGCGGGCGGTCGTACAACTGGCGTGAACGGCACACGCGCGTGCCGCGAAGTAAGGGGCGTTCTCCATGGTGGGGCGCCCCTTACGCCTCGCTCGACATCACCGCCTGAGCGCCCGGTGGGCGCAGGCATGCCCGGCCCAACCGCCGGAGGCACACCGTCTCGTACCCTTGTGCCCGTGCAGGAACTCCACGACGCCCCCCTCGCCCCCCTGACCACCTTCCGCCTCGGCGGCCCCGCCACCCGCCTGGTCACCGCGACCACCGACGCCGACGTGATCGACGTCGTGCGCGAGGCGGACGCCAAGGGGACCCCCTTGCTGCTCATCGGCGGTGGATCGAACCTGGTCATCGGCGACAAGGGCTTCGAGGGCACCGCACTCGTCATCGCCACGAAGGGCTTCCGGCTGGACGGCACCACCCTCGAACTGGCCGCAGGCGAGGTGTGGACAGACGCAGTCGCCCGCACCGCCGAGGCCGGGCTCGCCGGGATCGAGTGCCTCGCCGGAATCCCCGGCTCCGCAGGCGCGACGCCCATCCAGAACGTCGGTGCCTACGGCCAGGAGGTCTCCGCCACGATCACCGAGGTGATCGCGTACGACCGCCAGGCAGGCGAAACCGTCGTCATCCCGAAGGCCGAGTGCGCCTTCTCCTACCGCCACAGCCGCTTCAAGGCCGACCCCGAGCGCTACGTAGTCCTGCGCGTCCGCTTCCGACTGGAGGACGCCGACGGACTCTCCGCCCCCGTCAAGTACGCCGAGACGGCCCGGGCCCTCGGCGTCGACGTCGGCGACCGCGTGCCCCTGGCCGCCGCCCGCGAGACCGTGCTGAAGCTGCGTAGCGGCAAGGGCATGGTCCTCGACCCCGAGGACCACGACACCTGGTCGGCCGGCTCCTTCTTCACCAACCCGATCCTCACCGACGAGCAGTTCGCGGCGTTCCACGCGCGCGTGCGCGAGCGTCTCGGTGACGGCGTGGAGCCGCCCGCCTACCCGGCGGGGGAGGGCCACACCAAGACCTCCGCGGCCTGGCTCATCGACAAGGCGGGCTTCACCAAGGGGTACGGCACCGGCCCCGCCCGCATCTCCACCAAGCACACCCTCGCCCTCACCAACCGCGGTGCGGCGACCACCGAGGACCTCCTCGCGCTCGCTCGCGAGGTCGTCGCCGGCGTCCGCGAGGCCTTCGGCATCACGCTGGTCAACGAGCCGGTGACGGTCGGCGTCAGCCTGTAGCGCCCTCTTGCCGCAGCCGCAGCCCAGCCGCAGGCGGCCTCAGTAGGCGACGCCCACGCCCTGCCTCACCGTGGCCCGGTCACCGACCGCCGCCAGCATGGCGTGCGCCACATCGGCGCGCGCCAGGAAGCGCCCCCGGCCGGGGAACCCGCCCACGACCTTCCGATACGAGCCGGTGAGCGGCTTGTCCTGCAGGCGGGGCGGCCGTACGGACGTCCAGTCCGTGCCGCTGCGGGCCAACTCGGCCTCCATCTCCCGCAGATCGGCGTAGATGTCCTTGAGGACGGCCGAGACGATGCCGCGCATCGCCCGGTCGACGAACCCGTCGCCCTCCGGCTCGGGGCCGACCGGCGCCGCGCTCACCACGACCAGCCGCCGCACCCCCTCGGCCTCCAGGGCACCGAGCACCGTACGCGTCAGACGCGCCGCGATCCCGGCGTCCTTGCGGCTGCGGGCGCCGAGCCCGGACAGCACCGCGTCCCGCCCGGCCACGGCGGGGCGCAACGCCCGCGGGTCGGTCAGATCCGCACGGAACACCTCCAGTCGGTCGCCGGTGATGGGGAAGCGGGCGGGGTCCCGTACGACGGCCGTGACCTCGTGACCGGCGTTCAGTGCCTGCCGGACGATCTCTTTGCCGGTGCCGCCGGTGGCACCGAAGACGGTGAGCTTCATGACGTCTCCCGCAGGGGTGAGATTCGGTGGGTGGGTATTCACTCACCACTTTCTCCTCTAGAGTGAGTAAGTACTCACCCACCCGTCAAGGGGGATTGGACGTTTCATGGAAAACCGCCCCACTCGCGTTCGACTGCTCGACGCCGCCCACGACCTGATGCTCACCGTCGGGCTGGCACGGGCCACGACGAAGGAGATCGCGCGGGCGGCCGGGTGCTCCGAGGCGGCGCTGTACAAGCACTTCGCCAGCAAGGAGGAGCTCTTCATCCAGGTGCTCACCGAGCGGCTGCCCCCGCTCCGCCCGCTGCTCAGCGGCCTCGCGGCGGAGCCCGGCCGGCACTCCCTGGAGGAGAACCTCACCGAGATCGCCCGCCAGGCCGCGCTGTTCTACGAGCAGAGTTTCCCGATCGCCGCGTCGCTGTACGCGCAGACGGAGCTCAAGCGGCGGCACGACGACGCCGTACGGGAGATGGGGGCGGGCCCGCATGTGCCGATCCAGGAGCTCGACACCTACCTGAGAGCCGAACAGGAGACGGGCCGGGTCCGCACGGACGCGGACACGTTCGCCGCGGCGTCGCTGCTGATGGGGGCCTGCGCGCAGCGGGCGTTCGCCTATGACGCGACCAGGGAGGCGGTACGGCCGCCGGTCGACGAGTTCGCCGCCCGGCTGGCCCGCACGCTGCTCGCCGGTATCGCCGACTGACCCGGCCGGGCCGTCGGTCGAAGTGCGCTAGGCGAGCCAGTCGTCCACCCCCGCCAGCAGCTTCCCCTTCACCTCCTCCGGCGCCGCCGACGCCCGCACCGACTGCCGGGCCAGCTCCGCCAACTCCTCGTCCGTGAAGGCGTGGTGCCAGCGGGCGATGTCGTACTGGGCGGCGAGGCGCGAGCCGAAGAGCAGGGGGTCGTCGGCGCCGAGGGCCATCGGGACGCCGGCCTCGTAGAGCGTCCGCAGCGGGACGTCCTCGGGCTTCTCGTAGACGCCGAGGGCGACGTTCGACGCGGGACACACCTCGCACGTCACGCCCCTGTCGGCGAGGCGCTTCAGCAGCCGCGGGTCCTCCGCCGCCCGCACCCCGTGGCCGATCCGGTTCGCGTCCAGGTCGTCCAGGCAGTCACGGACCGAGGACGGGCCGGTCAGCTCGCCGCCGTGCGGAGCCGACAGCAGGCCGCCCTCGCGGGCGATGTGGAAGGCGCGGTCGAAGTCCCGCGCCATGCCGCGGCGTTCGTCGTTGGACAGCCCGAAGCCGACCACGCCCCGCTCGGCATACCGCACCGCGAGCCGCGCCAGCGTGCGGGCGTCCAGCGGGTGTTTCATACGGTTCGCGGCGACCAGGACGCGCATCCCGAGCCCCGTGTCCCGCGACGCCGTCTCCACCGCGTCCAGGATGATCTCCAGCGCCGGGATCAGACCGCCCAGCCGGGGCGCGTACGACGTCGGGTCGACCTGGATCTCCAGCCAGCCGGAGCCGTCCCTGACGTCCTCCTCCGCGGCCTCCCTGACCAGCCGCTGGATGTCCTCCGGCTGCCGCAGGCACGAGCGCGCCGAGTCGTACAGACGCTGGAAGCGGAACCAGCCTCGCTCGTCCGTCGCCCGCAGCTTCGGAGGCTCTCCACCGGTCAGTGCGTCGGTCAGCGCCTCGGGCAGACGCACGCCGTATTTGTCGGCGAGTTCCAGCAGGGTCGCGGGCCGCATCGAGCCTGTGAAGTGCAGGTGCAGATGGGCTTTCGGCAGTTCAGAGACATCACGTACACGCTCCATTCCAGGATCCTGCCGTACGTGTCCGTCGTCCCGGTAGCGGTTTCCCCTTTAGTGGTCTTGCTCGCACAAATAAATGGGACCGCCCCCGAAAATCCGGAAGCGGTCCCATGGCGGACAGCGAACGTCAGTCCCTGGCCTCCGCCAGCAGCTTCTGGATCCGGCTCACGCCCTCGACGAGATCCTCGTCACCGAGCGCGTACGACAGCCGCAGATAGCCCGGCGTCCCGAAGGCCTCGCCCGGTACGACCGCGACCTCGGCCTCCTCCAGGATCAGCGCGGCCAGCTCGACGGTGTCCTGCGGGCGCTTGCCGCGGATCTCCTTGCCGAGCAGCGCCTTCACCGACGGGTACGCGTAGAAGGCGCCCTCGGGCTCGGGGCAGAGCACGCCGTCGATCTCGTTGAGCATCCGCACGATCGTCTTGCGACGGCGGTCGAAGGCCTCGCGCATCTTCGCGACGGCGTCCAGGTCGCCGGAGACGGCGGCGAGGGCGGCAACCTGGGCCACGTTCGAGACGTTCGACGTGGCGTGCGACTGGAGGTTGGTCGCGGCCTTGACGACGTCCTTCGGGCCGATGATCCAGCCGACCCGCCAGCCCGTCATGGCATACGTCTTGGCGACACCGTTGACCACGATGCACTTGTCCCGCAGCTCGGGAAGGATCGCGGGCAGCGAGGTGAACTTCGCGTCGCCGTAGACGAGGTGCTCGTAGATCTCGTCCGTCATGACCCACAGGCCGTGCTCGACGGCCCAGCGGCCGATGGCCTCGGCGTCCTCGGCGCTGTAGACCGCGCCGGTCGGGTTGGACGGCGACACGAAGAGGACGACCTTCGTCCGCTCGGTGCGGGCCGCCTCCAGCTGCTCGACCGACACGCGGTAGCCGGTCGTCTCGTCGGCGACGACCTCGACCGGGACACCGCCGGCGAGTCGGATCGACTCCGGGTACGTCGTCCAGTACGGCGCCGGGACGATGACCTCGTCGCCCGGGTCGAGGATCGCGGCGAAGGCCTCGTAGATGGCCTGCTTGCCGCCGTTGGTGACCAGGATCTGCGAGACCTCGGGCTCGTAGCCGGAGTCGCGCAGCGTCTTCGCGGCGATCGCGGCCTTCAGCTCGGGCAGACCGCCGGCCGGGGTGTAGCGGTGGAACTTCGGGTTCTTGCAGGCCTCGATAGCGGCCTCGACGATGTAGTCCGGAGTCGGGAAGTCGGGCTCACCGGCGCCGAAGCCGATCACCGGACGCCCGGCGGCCTTGAGGGCCTTGGCCTTCGCGTCCACGGCGAGGGTGGCGGACTCGGAGATCGCGCCGACTCGGGCGGAGACCCGGCGCTCGGTGGGTGGGGTTGCAGCGCTCATGGGGCCCATCGTTTCAGACCGGAAACGCGGGCGGCACGCGGGTTTCACAGACTGAACATCGGTTGAACATCCGTCCGGATCGCGGCCGCGGCCAGGGCGATCTTGCACTGTCACACGGCCCGACTCCCGGCGATCTTCCGTCGCCCAACCCCCCATCGGCCACTTTCTGTTCGACGAGGCGCCCGGGACCACGTACACTCTCACCTCGTTGGCCTTCAGCAGGTCGCAGTCGCAGGGTGCACAACGAGCACTCGGTTGGATGCGGTACGTTGGGGGACACACCAAAGGGTCGTAGCTCAATTGGTAGAGCACCGGTCTCCAAAACCGGCGGTTGGGGGTTCAAGTCCCTCCGGCCCTGCTACACACACCTTCGCCAGGTGTGCGCATGTACGTACAGAAATGCACCGCCGTGCGGCTCAGACCGGGCGCGGCACGGCCACGACCCGGAATCAGGTGAGGACGAGTGACGGACGCCGTGGGCTCCATCGACATGCCTGATGCCCAGGACGAGGCGCCGGAGTCCAAGAAGAACCGCAAGGGCGGCAAGCGCGGCAAGAAGGGCCCGCTGAAGCGGCTCGCGCTCTTCTACCGCCAGATCGTCGCGGAACTCCGCAAGGTCGTCTGGCCGACGCGCAACCAGCTGACGACGTACACCACTGTGGTGATCATCTTCGTCGTCATCATGATCGGCCTGGTGACCGTGATTGACTATGGGCTCGACAACGCCGCCAAGTACGTCTTCGGCTGAGCCAAGAGCGAAGGGCGCCGTGGTTACCGGCGCCCCTTTCGCATGTTCCACCCCTATGTATCCAGGAAGAAGCAGCCACCGTGTCTGACCAGAACGTGAACGACGCCATCGAGCCACACGGGCAGGGTGTCGAGTCCGTGGAAGACGAGCTCGACATCGTCGAGGGCGCGGACCAGGACCTGGACGAGGTCGAGGCTGCCGACGCGGAGGCGGGCGAGCCGGCCGAGGAGGCCGCGCTGCACGTGGAGGGCGCGGAAGAGGTCGCCGAGGAAGAGGCCCCCGAGGAGGAGGCCGAGCCCGTCGACCCCGTCGCCGCCCTGCGCGAAGAGCTCCGCACGCTGCCCGGCGAGTGGTACGTCATCCACACCTACGCCGGTTACGAGAACCGGGTGAAGACCAACCTTGAGCAGCGCGCCGTCTCGCTGAACGTCGAGGACTACATCTTCCAGGCCGAGGTGCCCCAGGAAGAGGTCGTCCAGATCAAGAACGGCGACCGCAAGACGATCAAGCAGAACAAGCTGCCGGGTTACGTCCTCGTCCGCATGGACCTGACCAACGAGTCCTGGGGCGTCGTCCGCAACACCCCCGGCGTCACCGGCTTCGTGGGCAACGCCTACGACCCGTACCCGCTGACCCTGGACGAGATCGTCAAGATGCTCGCCCCGGAGGCCGAGGAGAAGGCCGCCCGCGAGGCCGCCGAGGCCGAGGGCAAGCCCGCCCCGCAGCGCAAGGTCGAGGTCCAGGTGCTGGACTTCGAGGTCGGCGACTCGGTCACCGTCACCGACGGCCCGTTCGCCACGCTGCAGGCCACGATCAACGAGATCAACGCCGACTCGAAGAAGGTCAAGGGTCTCGTGGAGATCTTCGGCCGCGAGACGCCGGTCGAGCTGTCCTTCGACCAGATCCAGAAGAACTGAGCACAGCTACCGAGAGCGCCCCGCCGGTGAGAACCGAGGCGGGGCGCTCTCGTCGTGTCCGGCCGGCCCTCTTCGGGGCGGTAATCGCGGCCGCCGTGCTGGTGCTGACGTATGCCGTCTTCTTCCCGGCTGCCTGGCTGCGTACCGAGGTGCGGGGAGCGGAGCCGGCCCGCGCCACGTTCCATGGCGGGGCGTGCCTCCTCGGCGACTGTGGCGTCACCCTCTTCGTGGCGGGTGAGCGGGTGACAGCCGGCCTTCCGGTCGGCACGCGCGCGGAGGGCCACGCCGAGGGCGACATCGTGGACGTACTCCACGCTCCCGGCGAGCCGGAACGGGTCGTGCTCGCGCAGGACACGGGCCGGGGCACCGTCGCCGCGCTGCTCGCGGTGCCGGGCGGCGCGACCCTGTTCGCGCTGCTGGCAGGCGCGGTGCACATGGCCTGCAGCCGACCCCCAAAAGACCCCGCGCAGGCTGTCTGAGCTGGACGATTTCTTGTCCGGTGGGCACAGCGGCTATCGTTGTGCGGTATGCCATCTGCGAGATCTTGCCCCGATGGGCGCAGGTCGACGGCGCGGATGGCAGTCAACCTCTCAGTAAGGACCCGGAGAGAGCATGCCTCCCAAGAAGAAGAAGGTCACGGGGCTCATCAAGCTCCAGATCCAGGCCGGTGCGGCCAACCCGGCTCCGCCGGTCGGCCCGGCGCTGGGTCAGCACGGCGTCAACATCATGGAGTTCTGCAAGGCCTACAACGCCGCGACCGAGTCGCAGCGCGGTTGGGTCATCCCGGTGGAGATCACGGTCTACGAGGACCGTTCCTTCACCTTCATCACCAAGACGCCGCCGGCCGCCAAGATGATCCTCAAGGCCGCGGGTGTTGAGAAGGGCTCTGGCGAGCCGCACAAGACCAAGGTCGCCAAGATCACCGAGGCGCAGGTCCGCGAGATCGCCACCACCAAGATGCCCGACCTCAACGCCAACGACCTGGACGCCGCCGCGAAGATCATCGCCGGCACCGCCCGTTCCATGGGCATCACGGTCGAGGGCTGACCCCAAACCCCAAGCAGAAGTGAGTGGCAGGGCCTGCTCGGCCCGGACCACAACTCCTAAGAACACACAGGAGCAGTTGTGAGCAAGCGCAGCAAGTCTCTCCGCGCTGCGGACGCCAAGATCGACCGGGACAAGTTCTACGCCCCGCTCGAGGCGGTCCGTCTCGCCAAGGAGACGTCCGCGTCCAAGTTCGACGGCACCGTCGAGGTCGCCTTCCGTCTGGGTGTCGACCCGCGTAAGGCCGACCAGATGGTCCGTGGCACCGTGAACCTGCCGCACGGCACCGGCAAGACTGCCCGGGTCCTGGTCTTCGCGACCGGTGACCGTGCTGCGGCTGCGGAGGCCGCGGGCGCCGACATCGTCGGCTCCGACGAACTGATCGACGAGGTGTCGAAGGGCCGTCTGGACTTCGACGCCGTCGTCGCCACCCCGGACCTCATGGGCAAGGTCGGCCGCCTCGGCCGCGTGCTCGGTCCGCGTGGTCTGATGCCGAACCCGAAGACCGGCACCGTCACCCCGGACGTCGCCAAGGCCGTCACCGAGATCAAGGGCGGCAAGATCGAGTTCCGCGTCGACAAGCACTCGAACCTGCACTTCATCATCGGCAAGGTGTCCTTCGACGACACCAAGCTGGTGGAGAACTACGGCGCTGCGCTGGACGAGATCCTTCGTCTGAAGCCGTCCGCCGCCAAGGGTCGGTACATCAAGAAGGCCGCCATCTCCACCACGATCGGCCCCGGCATTCCGGTCGACCCGAACCGCACCCGCAACCTCCTCGTCGAGGAGGACCCGGCCGCGGTCTGAGCCACCGGCTCACCAGGCTCGAAGCGGGCCCCGCACCCTTCCCGGGTGCGGGGCCCGTCCCGTTGTCCGCCCCGTTTGTCAGTGCCCTGGGTTAACTTTCATTCACGGGGTTCGCACAGGGGGGACGAATGACGAGCACGAGGGCGCGCCGGCCGGCGTTCTGGATCGCGCTGCTGACCGCGCTGACGGCGCTGGCCGCCTGCACGTCCTTCGACCGGTCCGACGAGAAGGACCGCGCCGCGCCCTCCCGCGCCGTCATGGCCGCCCTGCGCACCGTCGAGCGGTCCACAGGCGAGGCCGAAGCCGCCCGGGTCAGGTCCACGACCGACATGGGCTCGGAGCTGTCCATGACGGCCGACGGCGCCCTCGCCTGGGGCGACGGCCTCACCGGCACCCTGACGATCACGTACACCGGCGGCACCACGGCCGAGACGATGCGCCGACTGGGCACCACGTCGATGGAAGCCCGCTATCTCCCCGACGCCTACTACGCGCGCATGGGCGACCGATTCGCCGAGAAGGCCGACGGCAAGCACTGGATCAAGTACGCCTACGACGACCTGGAGAACCTCGCCGGCAGCTCCGGAGCGGACCTCGCGGACCAGATGCGCGGCACCGCGCCGCACGCGTCGGTGAAGCTGCTGCTGTCCTCCACGGACGTACGGAAGGTCGGCGAGGAGACGCTGAGAGGCGAGCGCACCTCGCACTACTCCGGCACCGTGCCCGCGGAGGGCACCGACACCCAGACCGTCGACATATGGGTGGACGGCAGGAACCTGCTGGTCAAGAAGGTCGAGAAGGGCCGCACGGCCACCGGGCAGCTCACCCAGACCGCGTACTACACCGACTACGGCGTGAAGGCCACGGCAGAGAAGCCGCCGGCCGCGGACACCGTGGACCTCAAGGAGCTGCTGAAGAAGCGAGGAGGGCTCGGTGACGGCGCTTCCTGAGCGTCGCAAACCTCCGATTTGCTTGACGGCGATTCCGTCCCGTACTCTCCCTTTCAGAAGCCAAAGACCGCTGGTCGTTGCCGTGCGCTCGCAAGAGGGTGCGGTGGCCGAAGGATCCGCTGAAAATGCGGGCGACCCGCGCAGGTGACAGTGGAAGAACTCCCGGAGCACGTGCCTCAGGCGCGTTCAACCGGTCGAGTCCGCCCCGTGCGCCTGCGCCGGGGCGTTTCGTTTTCCCCAGTCCTCCTTCGGGTCCGCGCGGTCCGAATCACCCGGAAGGAGGCCGAGACTCATGGCGAGGCCCGACAAGGCTGCCGCGGTTGCAGAGTTGACGGAGCAGTTCCGCAACTCCAGCGCCGCTGTGCTGACCGAGTACCGCGGTCTCACCGTGGCGCAGCTCAAGACGCTGCGCCGGTCGCTCGGTGAGAACGCCCAGTACGCCGTGGTGAAGAACACGCTGACCAAGATTGCGGCCAACGAGGCCGGGATCTCGACGCTCGACGACCTGTTCAACGGTCCGACGGCTGTCGCCTTCGTCACCGGTGACCCGGTGGAGTCGGCGAAGGGTCTCCGTGACTTTGCCAAGGACAACCCGAATCTCGTCATCAAGGGCGGTGTCCTTGACGGTAAGGCGCTGAGCGCCGACGAGATCAAGAAGCTTGCGGACCTCGAGTCCCGCGAGGTTCTGCTCTCCAAGCTGGCCGGTGCCTTCAAGGCGAAGCAGTCCCAGGCTGCCTCCGTCTTCCAGGCGCTGCCGTCGAAGCTCGTCCGCACCGTGGACGCTCTTCGCGCCAAGCAGGACGAGCAGGGCGGTGCCGAGTAACTCGGCTCGCACAATGACCGCCGCCTGACGCGGAGGTCGTAGCGGGCCGACTGTACGCCCGCCAGACATGTACATCCGGCACCAGCCGAATTAGTGGAAGGAAAGCCGAAATGGCTCTCACCCAGGACGAACTGCTCGCCGAGTTCGAGAACATGACCCTGATCCAGCTCTCCGAGTTCGTGAAGGCGTTCGAGGAGAAGTTCGACGTCACCGCCGCCGCTGCCGCGCCGGTCGTCGTCGCCGGTGGCGCCGGTGCCGCCGCCGCCGAGGCCCCGGAGGAGAAGGACGAGTTCGACGTCGTCCTCACCGGCGCCGGCGACAAGAAGATCCAGGTCATCAAGGTCGTGCGCGAGCTCACCTCCCTGGGCCTGAAGGAGGCCAAGGACCTGGTCGACGGTGCGCCGAAGCCGGTTCTGGAGAAGGTCAACAAGGAGGCCGCGGACAAGGCCAAGGAGTCCCTCGAGGGCGCCGGCGCCTCCGTCGAGGTCAAGTAAGACCTTTCGCGGTCGGGTACGACCGTCGCGCGCTGAAAGCGGCCTCCTGAGGCTGTAACGCAGTCGCACCGAAGAGCGATCATCCATTCGGGTGGTCGCTCTTCGGCGTTCCTGGGGGCGCGGCCACGGTTGCCTTGCGCCCGCTATGGCGAGGGGTATGGTGATCTTCGTCGTGTCCCTGGGGGCCCCGCGTTCGGGCACGGGGGCCTTGACGAACCGCACGCAGCGCGCAATTCTCAGGACGCGTCGCCACAAGGATCCGAATCCGAGGCATGGATCGGCGACGAAGAGGGCAGTATCAACGTGCATTGAGGGCGAGCATGCCGAGGGCGTTGAGAACAACGAGGGTCGCGAAAAACCCGCACTGGACATCAGTGTGCCAAGTGGCTACACTGACCCTTTGCGCTGCCTGTTAGCTGTCCCCTGCCCGTCACCAGGGGCATGCCCTCGCTTGAGCACCGATGACCGGACCGTCCCTGACCTGGCCATATTTCTGGTTGGAGAAGGAAACGCCTGTCTCTGTGCCCCGGTGAGGGGCCGGTACGCGCGTAGTGAGTCCGAGCCCTCGGAAGGACCCCCTCTTGGCCGCCTCGCGCACTGCCTCGACCGCGAATACGAACAACGGCGCCAGCACCGCCCCGCTGCGCATCTCCTTTGCAAAGATCAAGGAGCCCCTCGAGGTTCCCAACCTGCTCGCGCTGCAGACCGAGAGCTTTGACTGGCTGCTCGGCAACACCGCCTGGCAGAGTCGGGTCGAGGCGGCTCTGGAGTCCGGTCAGGACGTCCCCACCAAGTCCGGCCTCGAGGAGATCTTCGAGGAGATCTCCCCGATCGAGGACTTCTCCGGGTCGATGTCACTGACGTTCCGTGACCACCGCTTCGAGCCGCCGAAGAACAGCATCGACGAGTGCAAGGAGCGCGACTTCACGTACGCCGCTCCGCTCTTCGTGACGGCTGAGTTCACCAACAACGAGACCGGCGAGATCAAGTCCCAGACGGTCTTCATGGGCGACTTCCCGCTCATGACGAACAAGGGCACGTTCGTCATCAACGGCACCGAGCGTGTCGTGGTGTCGCAGCTGGTCCGCTCGCCCGGTGTCTACTTCGACTCCTCCATCGACAAGACGTCCGACAAGGACATCTTCTCCGCGAAGGTCATCCCGTCCCGGGGTGCCTGGCTGGAGCTGGAGATCGACAAGCGCGACATGGTCGGTGTGCGTATCGACCGCAAGCGCAAGCAGTCCGTGACCGTTCTGCTCAAGGCTCTCGGTTGGACGACCGAGCAGATCCTGGAGGAGTTCGGCGAGTACGAGTCGATGCGCGCCACCCTGGAGAAGGACCACACCCAGGGCCAGGACGACGCGTTGCTCGACATCTACCGCAAGCTGCGTCCGGGCGAGCCCCCCACGCGTGAGGCCGCGCAGACGCTTCTTGAGAACCTGTACTTCAACCCGAAGCGTTACGACCTCGCCAAGGTCGGCCGCTACAAGGTCAACAAGAAGCTGGGTGCGGACGCTCCGCTCGACGCGGGCATCCTGACCGTCGAGGACGTCATCTCGACGATCAAGTACCTGGTCAAGCTGCACGCCGGCGAGACCGAGACGGCCGCGGACAACGGCCAGACGATCGTCGTCGAGACCGACGACATCGACCACTTCGGCAACCGTCGTCTGCGCAGCGTCGGCGAGCTCATCCAGAACCAGGTCCGCACGGGTCTGGCTCGTATGGAGCGCGTCGTCCGTGAGCGCATGACGACCCAGGACGTCGAGGCGATCACGCCGCAGACCCTGATCAACATCCGGCCGGTCGTCGCCTCCATCAAGGAGTTCTTCGGCACCAGCCAGCTGTCGCAGTTCATGGACCAGAACAACCCGCTTTCGGGTCTCACCCACAAGCGCCGTCTGTCGGCTCTTGGTCCGGGTGGTCTGTCCCGTGAGCGGGCCGGCTTCGAGGTCCGTGACGTGCACCCGTCTCACTACGGCCGTATGTGCCCGATCGAGACGCCCGAAGGCCCGAACATCGGTCTGATCGGTTCGCTCGCCTCCTACGGCCGGGTCAACGCGTTCGGCTTCGTCGAGACGCCGTACCGCAAGGTCGTCGACGGCCAGGTCACCGACGAGGTGGACTACCTGACCGCCGACGAGGAGGACCGCTTCGTCATCGCGCAGGCCAACGCCACGCTCAACGACGACATGCGGTTCGCCGAGGCCCGCGTCCTGGTCCGCCGCCGTGGCGGTGAGGTCGACTACGTCGGCGGCGAGGACGTCGACTACATGGACGTCTCGCCGCGCCAGATGGTGTCGGTCGCGACCGCCATGATCCCGTTCCTCGAGCACGACGACGCCAACCGTGCCCTCATGGGCGCGAACATGATGCGCCAGGCCGTTCCGCTCATCAAGGCGGAGTCCCCGCTCGTCGGCACCGGCATGGAGTACCGCTCCGCGGTCGACGCCGGCGACGTCGTCAAGGCCGAGAAGGCCGGTGTGGTCCAGGAGGTCTCCGCGGACTACATCACCACCGCCAACGACGACGGCACGTACATCACGTACCGCCTGGCCAAGTTCGCTCGCTCCAACCAGGGCACCTCGGTCAACCAGAAGGTCATCGTCCTCGAGGGCGACCGCATCGTCGAGGGCCAGGTCCTCGCCGACGGTCCGGCCACCGAGAACGGTGAGATGGCGCTCGGCAAGAACCTGCTCGTGGCGTTCATGCCGTGGGAGGGTCACAACTACGAGGACGCGATCATCCTGTCGCAGCGCCTCGTGCAGGACGACGTCCTCTCCTCGATCCACATCGAGGAGCACGAGGTCGACGCCCGTGACACCAAGCTCGGCCCCGAGGAGATCACCCGGGACATCCCGAACGTCTCCGAGGAGGTCCTCGCCGACCTCGACGAGCGCGGCATCATCCGCATCGGTGCCGAGGTCATCGCCGGCGACATCCTCGTCGGCAAGGTGACCCCCAAGGGTGAGACCGAGCTGACCCCCGAGGAGCGCCTGTTGCGCGCGATCTTCGGTGAGAAGGCCCGTGAGGTCCGTGACACCTCGCTGAAGGTGCCGCACGGCGAGACCGGCAAGGTCATCGGCGTCCGCGTCTTCGACCGCGAGGAGGGCGACGAGCTTCCCCCCGGTGTGAACCAGCTGGTGCGCGTGTACGTGGCGCAGAAGCGCAAGATCACCGACGGTGACAAGCTCGCCGGCCGTCACGGCAACAAGGGCGTCATCTCGAAGATCCTGCCGATCGAGGACATGCCGTTCCTGGAGGACGGCACCCCGGTCGACATCATCCTCAACCCGCTGGGTGTGCCGTCCCGAATGAACCCGGGACAGGTTCTGGAGATCCACCTCGGCTGGCTCGCCAGCCGCGGCTGGGACGTCTCCGGTCTCG
This sequence comes from Streptomyces sp. NPDC051738, assembly GCF_044453205.1. Classification (NCBI taxonomy): domain Bacteria; kingdom Bacillati; phylum Actinomycetota; class Actinomycetes; order Kitasatosporales; family Streptomycetaceae; genus Streptomyces; species Streptomyces sp. NPDC051738. The sequence continues at coordinate 18,538 of NZ_JBITCM010000010.1, forward strand.
CCGACGAGTGGGCACAGCGCCTGCAGGTCATCGGCGCCGACCAGGTCGCCCCGGGCACCAACGTCGCCACCCCGGTGTTCGACGGTGCGCGTGAGGACGAGCTCGCCGGTCTGCTCGAGCACACGATCCCGAACCGCGACGGCGGGCGCATGGTGCTCCCGACCGGTAAGGCCCCGCTGTTCGACGGCCGCTCGGGTGAGCCGTTCCCGGAGCCGATCTCGGTCGGCTACATGTACATCCTGAAGCTGCACCACCTGGTCGACGACAAGCTGCACGCCCGTTCGACCGGTCCGTACAGCATGATCACCCAGCAGCCGCTGGGTGGTAAGGCCCAGTTCGGTGGCCAGCGCTTCGGTGAGATGGAGGTGTGGGCGCTGGAGGCTTATGGCGCCGCTTACGCCCTCCAGGAGCTGCTGACCATCAAGTCCGACGACGTCACCGGCCGCGTGAAGGTCTACGAGGCCATCGTCAAGGGCGAGAACATCCCCGAGCCCGGCATCCCCGAGTCCTTCAAGGTGCTCATCAAGGAGATGCAGTCGCTCTGCCTGAACGTGGAGGTGCTGTCCAGCGACGGTATGTCCATCGAGATGCGTGACACCGACGAGGACGTCTTCCGCGCAGCGGAGGAGCTCGGCATCGACCTGTCCCGGCGCGAGCCGAGCAGCGTCGAAGAGGTCTGACGGGAGTCCGGCGGGGCCCCTACCCACAGGGCCCCGCCGACCCCCAGGCCCCCGTTTCAGACCCCAAGACTTACAACCCTGAGAGGGATTGACGCATAGTGCTCGACGTCAACTTCTTCGATGAGCTCCGCATCGGTCTGGCCACCGCTGACGACATCCGTCAGTGGAGCCACGGCGAGGTCAAGAAGCCCGAGACCATCAACTACCGCACCCTCAAGCCCGAAAAGGACGGACTCTTCTGCGAGAAGATCTTCGGTCCGACCCGGGACTGGGAGTGCTACTGCGGCAAGTACAAGCGCGTTCGCTTCAAGGGCATCATCTGTGAGCGCTGCGGCGTCGAGGTGACTCGCGCCAAGGTGCGTCGTGAGCGGATGGGCCACATCGAGCTGGCCGCGCCCGTCACGCACATCTGGTACTTCAAGGGTGTTCCTTCGCGCCTCGGCTACCTGCTGGACCTGGCGCCCAAGGACCTCGAGAAGGTCATCTACTTCGCGGCGTACATGATCACGTACGTCGACGAGGAGCGTCGTACCCGCGACCTGCCCTCCCTGGAGGCGCACGTCTCCGTCGAGCGGCAGCAGGTCGAGAACCGCCGGGACGCCGACCTGGAGGCCCGTGCCAAGAAGCTCGAGTCCGACCTGGCCGAGCTGGAGGCCGAGGGCGCCAAGGCCGACGTGCGCCGCAAGGTGCGCGAGGGTGCCGAGCGTGAGATGAAGCAGCTGCGTGACCGTGCGCAGCGCGAGATCGACCGGCTCGACGAGGTGTGGACCCGGTTCAAGAACCTCAAGGTCCAGGACCTCGAGGGCGACGAGCTCCTCTACCGCGAGCTGCGTGACCGCTTCGGCACGTACTTCGACGGCTCGATGGGTGCCGCGGCGCTGCAGAAGCGCCTGGAGTCCTTCGACCTCGACGAGGAGGCCGAGAAGCTCCGCGAGATCATCCGCACCGGCAAGGGCCAGAAGAAGACCCGTGCGCTGAAGCGGCTGAAGGTCGTGTCTGCCTTCCTGCAGACCTCTAACAGCCCCAAGGGCATGGTCCTCGACTGCGTCCCGGTCATCCCGCCGGACCTTCGCCCGATGGTGCAGCTGGACGGTGGCCGCTTCGCGACCTCCGACCTGAACGACCTGTACCGCCGTGTGATCAACCGCAACAACCGTCTGAAGAGGCTCCTCGACCTCGGCGCGCCCGAGATCATCGTCAACAACGAGAAGCGCATGCTTCAGGAGGCTGTTGACGCCCTCTTCGACAACGGTCGTCGTGGTCGCCCGGTCACCGGTCCGGGTAACCGTCCGCTGAAGTCCCTCAGCGACATGCTGAAGGGTAAGCAGGGTCGATTCCGTCAGAACCTGCTCGGTAAGCGTGTGGACTACTCCGCGCGTTCCGTGATCGTCGTCGGTCCGCAGCTGAAGCTGCACCAGTGCGGTCTGCCCAAGGCGATGGCGCTGGAGCTCTTCAAGCCGTTCGTGATGAAGCGCCTGGTCGACCTGAACCACGCGCAGAACATCAAGAGCGCCAAGCGCATGGTGGAGCGCGGCCGCACGGTCGTGTACGACGTCCTCGAAGAGGTCATCGCCGAGCACCCGGTTCTGCTGAACCGTGCTCCCACCCTGCACCGCCTCGGCATCCAGGCCTTCGAGCCGCAGCTGGTCGAGGGCAAGGCCATCCAGATCCACCCGCTCGTCTGCACCGCGTTCAACGCGGACTTCGACGGTGACCAGATGGCCGTACACCTTCCGCTCTCCGCGGAGGCGCAGGCCGAGGCCCGCATCCTGATGCTGTCCTCGAACAACATCCTCAAGCCCGCCGACGGTCGTCCGGTGACGATGCCGACCCAGGACATGGTCCTCGGTCTGTTCTTCCTCACCACCGACAGCGAGATGCGGGACGTGAAAGGCGAGGACCGCGGATTCTCGTCCGTGGCCGAGGCGATCATGGCCTTCGACGCGGGCGAGCTCTCGCTCCAGTCGAAGATCGACATCCGCTTCCCGGTCGGCACCATCCCGCCGCGTGGCTGGATGCCGCCCGCCCAGGAAGAGGGCGAGCCGGAGTGGCAGCAGGGTGACAGCTTCCGTCTGAGGACCACGCTCGGCCGTGCGCTCTTCAACGAACTGCTGCCCGAGGACTACCCGTTCGTCGACTACGAGGTCGGCAAGAAGCAGCTCTCCGAGATCGTCAACGACCTCGCCGAGCGCTACCCGAAGGTCATCGTGGCGGCGACGCTCGACAACCTGAAGGCGTCCGGCTTCTACTGGGCCACCCGTTCCGGCGTCACCGTCGCCATCTCCGACGTCGTCGTCCCCGACGCGAAGAAGGAGATCGTCAAGGGCTACGAGGCTCAGGACGAGAGGGTCCAGAAGCAGTACGAGCGCGGTCTGATCACCAAGGAAGAGCGCACCCAGGAGCTCATCGCGATCTGGACCAAGGCGACCAACGAGGTCGCCGAGGCGATGAACGCGAACTTCCCGAAGACCAACCCGGTCTCGATGATGGTGAACTCGGGTGCACGAGGCAACATGATGCAGATGCGTCAGATTGCCGGTATGCGTGGTCTGGTGTCGAACGCGAAGAACGAGACGATCCCGCGTCCGATCAAGGCCTCGTTCCGTGAGGGTCTGTCCGTGCTGGAGTACTTCATCTCCACGCACGGTGCCCGTAAGGGTCTGGCGGACACCGCCCTGCGTACCGCCGACTCGGGTTACCTGACCCGTCGTCTGGTGGACGTCTCGCAGGACGTGATCATCCGCGAGGAGGACTGCGGCACCGAGCGCGGTCTGAAGCTGAAGATCGCGCACCGCGACGCCGCCGGCGTGCTGCGCAAGGCCGAGGACGTCGAGACCAGCGTCTACGCCCGCATGCTCGCCGAGGACGTCGTCATCGACGGCAAGGTGATCGCGCCGGCCAACGTGGACCTGGGCGACGTGCTCATCGACCAGCTGGTGCACCACGGTGTCGAGGAGGTCAAGACCCGTTCGATCCTGACCTGCGAGTCCCACGTCGGCACCTGCGCCATGTGCTACGGCCGCTCGCTGGCCACCGGCAAGCTGGTCGACATCGGTGAGGCGGTCGGCATCATCGCCGCCCAGTCCATCGGTGAGCCCGGTACCCAGCTGACGATGCGTACCTTCCACACCGGTGGTGTGGCCGGTGACGACATCACCCAGGGTCTGCCGCGTGTCGTCGAGCTCTTCGAGGCCCGTACCCCGAAGGGTGTCGCCCCGATCTCCGAGGCCACCGGCCGCGTGCGGATCGAGGAGACAGAGAAGACCAAGAAGATCGTCGTCACCCCGGACGACGGCAGCGACGAGACGGCGTTCCCGATCTCGAAGCGTGCCCGACTCCTGGTCAGCGAGGGCGAGCACGTCGAGGTGGGCCAGAAGCTCACCGTGGGTGCCACCAACCCGCACGACGTGCTGCGCATTCTGGGCCAGCGTGCCGTCCAGGTCCACCTGGTCGGCGAGGTCCAGAAGGTCTACAACTCGCAGGGTGTGTCGATCCACGACAAGCACATCGAGATCATCATCCGGCAGATGCTGCGCCGTGTGACGATCATCGAGTCCGGCGACGCCGAGCTGCTGCCCGGCGAGCTGGTCGAGCGCTCGAAGTTCGAGACCGAGAACCGTCGTGTGGTCCAGGAGGGCGGTCACCCGGCCTCCGGTCGTCCGCAGCTCATGGGTATCACCAAGGCCTCGCTGGCCACGGAGTCCTGGCTGTCGGCGGCGTCCTTCCAGGAGACGACCAGGGTCCTCACGGACGCGGCGATCAACGCCAAGTCCGACTCCCTGATCGGCCTCAAGGAGAACGTCATCATCGGTAAGCTCATCCCGGCCGGTACGGGTCTGTCCCGCTACCGCAACATCCGGGTCGAGCCGACCGAGGAGGCCAAGGCCGCGATGTACTCGGCCGTCGGGTACGACGACATCGACTACTCGCCGTTCGGTACGGGGTCGGGTCAGGCTGTGCCGCTGGAGGACTACGACTACGGGCCGTACAACCAGTAGTCCGGTAACTCCGGTACGAAGTACGTCTGTTGACGGGCGGCCACCCTTCGGGGGTGGCCGCCCGTCGGCGTGTTCGGTCACTATGCTCAGCCCCTGGAGCGGTTGAACGGACAAGCGGGACAGAAGAATTGGGGGAGTCGCGGGGTGGAGACGGCTCGGCTCTTCTTCGGTCTTGGGGCAGCACTCGTGGTCCCGTGGGGGCTGGGCTGGCAACGTGAGCGTCCCGGATTGAATGCTTTCTTCACGCTCGCCTATGGGGGTTATGCCATTGCTCCCTACATGGATGAGGCACGCCCCTGGCTCGCGCTCGGCGCTACCGCCCTGCTGGCCTTTGGGACGCTTCTCTGGCACCGCTCAGCGAGTACGCCGGTTCTGGGCTTCTCCATCACCCTGCCCCTGTCTGCGGGGCCCCCGGCAGGCACGAAGCGCCTTGGGATAGCTGCCTTCGGGGCGGCGGTGCCGCTGTCGGTGTGGGCGGCCGGTGCGCCCACAGCCGCCATGGGGGCTGACCTGCTGTCGAGTGACCGTACGGCTGTGTTCATGTCGGCCTTGCTCATGTCAGTGTTCGGCGGGGGGATGCTGGCACGGGCTGCCACGGTTCCCGTACGTCGGGAGATCGAGGCGCTGGAGGACAGCTCCGCCCGCGAGGCCGCCATGGAGTTCATGAGCGGAGGTCCGGCCATCGGCCTTCTGGAACGCGGGCTGCTGTTTGCCTTTCTCGCGGCCGGGCAGCCGGAGGCAGCTGCCCTCGTGCTCGCGGCAAAGTCGTTGGCCCGTGTACCGACGGCGGACCACGGCAAGCACGCGTCCGAGTACTTTCTGATCGGTACGCTTGCGAGCGTCATCGCGGCATTGGTGATGAGCATGGCTGCTCGCTCGGCTATAGGGCTGCCTGTCCTCTAGTAGACGCGGAGACTCCTTGGAACTGAGCGAGCATCCACTATTTCGTGAACTGTCCTCTCTCAATCTGCCGCCGACGGACTACGTGGTGGCGGGAAGCGGCCCACTGCTCGCGCATGGCCTACGGAGAGAGATCAGTGACCTCGATGTCGTTGCCAGGGGCGAAGCGTGGCGCATCGCCCTGAAGGCGGCCGACTCCGTGGCGGCGCCGTCGGGCCACGGCCGCAGTGTGCTGCTCTTCGAAGGGGGCATCGAGGTCTTCGATCGCTGGCTGCCGGGCTCGCGTGAGCCCGACGAGATGATCGAAGGCGCCGAGTGGGTGCAAGGATTTCCCTTCTGCCCGCTACGCGAGGTGCTGGCCTGGAAGGAGAGGCTTGGGAGGCAAAAGGATCAAGAAGACGTGAAGCTGATCCGCAACCACCTGGGGCACCCGGGTATATGAGCCGGCACCCTGCAAAAGCAGGGTGTGCGTGCCGATATCACGGAATCTTCCGGGTGGTGGCCGCCCTTGGCCGTCTCCGGCCCCCCTCTCGGGGTTATCTCCGGGTGCGACCCCGATGCCGTAATTGCCCGTTCGGCGGATGATGGAGGAACTCCGACCACTACGGGGGAGGTGCTCCATGACGTATCCGTCGTGGCAGCCTTGGCAGCCTTGGCAGCCGTCGCAGGGCGAGGGTGCCCCGCAGCGGTGGCAGGGCGGCAGTGCCCCGCAGCCGTGGCATGGGAGCGGCGTTCCGCAGCCCTGGCAGGGCGGTGGTGTGCCCGTGTCGTGGGCCGGCCCGGGCGGCTCGCAGATGCTTGCCTCGCATGCCGATCGTGAGCGGGCCGTGGATGTGCTCAGGGCGGGGTTCGGTGAGGGGCGGCTGGAGCATCCCGAGTTCGAGAAGCGGGTCGAGCGGGCGTATGCGGCTCGTACGGTGGGTGAGCTGGCGTTGCTCGTCGCCGACCTGCCGCTCGGGCCTGTGCCGCAGCCGGCGCCCGTCACGCCCGTGCCGCGGACCTTCCTGCCGGTGGCGCGGCCGCAGACCAACGGCAAGGCCGTCGGTTCCGCCCTGTGTGGCGTGCTGTGCCTCGTGAGCTTCGGGCTGACCGGTATTCCGGCCGTGGTCCTCGGGCACGCGGCGCGTTCCGAGATCCGCCGCACCGGGGAGGGCGGTGACGGGCTCGCCCTGACCGGGCTGGTGCTCGGGTGGCTGTCCACGGCGGGCTGGGCGGTGCTGGTGACGCTGATGTTCGTGGCCGCCGCCGTCTCCGCATAGCCTCGTGGGCGGGCGGTTGGCGGGGCGCGTGGGGCGGGGGCTGACGTGCTTGGATCGGGGAAACGAAGATCAAACACGTCGTGCGGTCTTGACATCGGCCGCATGGCGATGCGGGCGGGGTCCATTTGTTTTGACCGCAGCGAATGAGGTAGGTACGCTCAGACCTTGTGCCTGGGGTGTGCCCTGGCTCTTGTGCGTGCCTTCAACCGCATAGCGAGCCGTGAGCGGCCACCGTAATCTGTGCTCTTTTCGCCTCGCGGCGGGAGTCCGCCGATTCGACACACCCGACCGCGTGGGTCGGCGAATGTTCCAGGTTAGCTTCACCATTCGGCACACAGAAACCGGAGAAGTAGTGCCTACGATCCAGCAGCTGGTCCGGAAGGGCCGGCAGGACAAGGTCGAGAAGAACAAGACGCCCGCACTCGAGGGTTCCCCTCAGCGTCGCGGCGTCTGCACGCGTGTGTTCACGACCACCCCGAAGAAGCCGAACTCGGCCCTGCGTAAGGTCGCGCGTGTGCGTCTGACCAGCGGGATCGAGGTCACCGCTTACATTCCGGGTGAGGGACACAACCTGCAGGAGCACTCCATCGTGCTCGTGCGTGGTGGCCGTGTGAAGGACCTGCCGGGTGTTCGCTACAAGATCATCCGCGGTTCCCTTGACACCCAGGGTGTGAAGAACCGCAAGCAGGCCCGCAGCCGCTACGGCGCCAAGAAGGAGAAGTAGAAAATGCCTCGTAAGGGCCCCGCCCCGAAGCGCCCGGTCATCATCGACCCGGTCTACGGTTCCCCTCTTGTCACGTCGCTCATCAACAAGGTGCTGCTGAACGGCAAGCGCTCCACCGCCGAGCGCATCGTCTACGGCGCCATGGAGGGTCTGCGTGAGAAGACGGGCAACGACCCGATCATCACGCTGAAGCGCGCGCTTGAGAACATCAAGCCGACCCTCGAGGTCAAGTCCCGCCGTGTCGGTGGCGCGACCTACCAGGTTCCGATCGAGGTCAAGCCCGGTCGTGCCAACACGCTGGCGCTGCGCTGGCTGGTCGGCTACTCCCGCGCCCGTCGCGAGAAGACCATGACCGAGCGTCTGCTCAACGAGCTCCTCGACGCCAGCAACGGCCTCGGTGCCGCTGTGAAGAAGCGCGAGGACACCCACAAGATGGCCGAGTCCAACAAGGCCTTCGCGCACTACCGCTGGTAGTCGCTACCCCCATCGAGACCGAGAGAAGACCGAAGCCTTATGGCTACTACTTCACTTGACCTGGCCAGGGTCCGCAACATCGGGATCATGGCCCACATCGACGCGGGCAAGACGACCACCACCGAGCGGATCCTCTTCTACACCGGCGTCAGCTACAAGATCGGTGAAGTCCACGACGGCGCCGCCACCATGGACTGGATGGAGCAGGAGCAGGAGCGTGGCATCACGATCACCTCTGCTGCCACCACCTGTCACTGGCCGCTCGAGGACAACGACTACACGATCAACATCATCGACACCCCGGGTCACGTCGACTTCACGGTCGAGGTGGAGCGTTCGCTCCGCGTCCTCGACGGTGCCGTCACGGTGTTCGACGGTGTCGCCGGTGTCGAGCCGCAGTCCGAGACGGTGTGGCGTCAGGCCGACCGTTACGGCGTGCCGCGCATCTGCTTCGTGAACAAGCTGGACCGTACCGGCGCCGAGTTCCACCGCTGCGTGGACATGATCTCGGACCGCCTGGGCGCCCAGCCGCTCGTCATGCAGCTCCCGATCGGTGCCGAGGCCGACTTCAAGGGCGTCGTGGACCTGGTCCGCATGAAGGCGCTCGTGTGGTCCGCCGAGGCCGCCAAGGGCGAGATGTACGACGTCGTCGACATCCCGGCCACGCACGTCGAGGCTGCCGAGGAGTACCGCGGCAAGCTGATCGAGGGCGTCGCCGAGAACGACGAAGAGATCATGGAGCTGTACCTGGAGGGCCAGGAGCCCACCGAGGAGCAGCTGTACGCCGCGATCCGTCGCATCACCATCGCCTCCGGCAAGTCCAGCGACACCACGGTCACCCCGGTGTTCTGTGGCACCGCGTTCAAGAACAAGGGCGTCCAGCCCCTGCTCGACGCGGTCGTGCGCTACCTGCCGACCCCGCTCGACGTCGAGGCCATCGAGGGCCACGACGTGAAGGACCCCGAGCTGGTCGTCAAGCGCAAGCCGTCCGACGAGGAGCCGCTGTCCGCGCTGGCGTTCAAGATCATGAGCGACCCGCACCTCGGTAAGCTCACCTTCGTCCGGGTCTACTCGGGCCGCCTGGAGTCCGGCACCGCCGTGCTGAACTCCGTCAAGGGCAAGAAGGAGCGCATCGGCAAGATCTACCGCATGCACGCGAACAAGCGTGAGGAGATCGAGTCGGTGGGCGCCGGCGACATCGTCGCCGTCATGGGCCTGAAGCAGACCACCACCGGTGAGACGCTGAGCGACGACAAGAACCCGGTCATCCTGGAGTCCATGGACTTCCCGGCGCCGGTCATCCAGGTCGCCATCGAGCCCAAGTCGAAGGGCGACCAGGAGAAGCTGGGCGTCGCGATCCAGCGCCTCGCCGAGGAGGACCCGTCGTTCCAGGTCCACTCGGACGAGGAGACGGGCCAGACCATCATCGGTGGTATGGGCGAGCTGCACCTCGAGGTGCTGGTCGACCGTATGCGCCGTGAGTTCAAGGTCGAGGCGAACGTCGGCAAGCCGCAGGTCGCCTACCGCGAGACGATCCGCAAGGCCGTCGAGCGCGTCGACTACACGCACAAGAAGCAGACCGGTGGTACCGGCCAGTTCGCCAAGGTGCAGATCGCGATCGAGCCGATCGAGGGCGGCGACGCCTCGTACGAGTTCGTGAACAAGGTGACCGGTGGTCGTATCCCGAAGGAGTACATCCCTTCGGTCGACGCCGGTGCGCAGGAGGCCATGCAGTTCGGCATCCTCGCGGGCTACGAGATGACGGGCGTCCGCGTCACGCTCATCGACGGTGGCTACCACGAGGTCGACTCCTCCGAGCTCGCCTTCAAGATCGCCGGTTCGCAGGCCTTCAAGGAGGCCGCTCGCAAGGCCAGCCCCGTGCTGCTCGAGCCGATGATGGCCGTCGAGGTCACCACGCCCGAGGACTACATGGGTGAGGTCATCGGCGACATCAACTCCCGCCGTGGTCAGATCCAGGCCATGGAGGAGCGGGCCGGTGCTCGCGTCGTGAAGGGCCTCGTGCCCCTCTCGGAGATGTTCGGCTACGTCGGCGACCTCCGCAGCAAGACGTCGGGTCGCGCGAGCTACTCGATGCAGTTCGACTCCTACGCCGAGGTTCCGCGGAACGTCGCCGAGGAGATCATCGCGAAGGCCAAGGGCGAGTAACGCACTCCGCTTGCACGCTTTAGGCTTGACTCCGGAGCCTCAGGGGGCATTCCGTCACAATCGTGGCGGGAATGCCCCGGGGCCCGGGCTTTCCAGCAAAGATCACCTGGCGCCGATGAAGCAAGGCGTTCAGAACCACTCCACAGGAGGACCCCAGTGGCGAAGGCGAAGTTCGAGCGGACTAAGCCGCACGTCAACATCGGCACCATCGGTCACATCGACCACGGTAAGACGACCCTCACGGCCGCCATTACCAAGGTGCTGCACGACGCGTACCCGGACCTGAACGAGGCCTCGGCCTTCGACCAGATCGACAAGGCTCCTGAGGAGCGCCAGCGCGGTATCACCATCTCCATCGCGCACGTCGAGTACCAGACCGAGACGCGTCACTACGCCCACGTCGACTGCCCCGGTCACGCGGACTACATCAAGAACATGATCACCGGTGCTGCCCAGATGGACGGCGCCATCCTCGTGGTCGCCGCCACCGACGGCCCGATGCCGCAGACCAAGGAGCACGTGCTCCTGGCCCGCCAGGTCGGCGTTCCGTACATCGTCGTCGCCCTGAACAAGGCCGACATGGTGGACGACGAGGAGATCCTGGAGCTCGTCGAGCTCGAGGTTCGTGAGCTGCTCTCCGAGTACGAGTTCCCGGGCGACGACCTGCCGGTCGTCAAGGTCTCGGCGCTCAAGGCCCTTGAGGGCGACAAGGAGTGGGGCCAGACCGTCCTCGACCTGATGAAGGCCGTCGACGAGAACATCCCGCAGCCCGAGCGTGACGTCGACAAGCCGTTCCTCATGCCGATCGAGGACGTCTTCACGATCACCGGTCGCGGTACGGTCGTCACCGGCCGTATCGAGCGTGGTGTCCTGAAGGTCAACGAGACCGTCGACATCGTGGGCATCAAGCAGGAGAAGACCACCACCACGGTCACCGGCATCGAGATGTTCCGCAAGCTGCTCGACGAGGGCCAGGCCGGTGAGAACGTCGGTCTGCTCCTCCGTGGCATCAAGCGCGAGGACGTCGAGCGCGGCCAGGTCATCATCAAGCCCGGTTCGGTCACCCCGCACACCGAGTTCGAGGCCCAGGCCTACATCCTGTCCAAGGACGAGGGTGGCCGCCACACGCCGTTCTTCAACAACTACCGTCCGCAGTTCTACTTCCGTACGACGGACGTGACCGGCGTTGTGACCCTCCCCGAGGGCACCGAGATGGTCATGCCGGGTGACAACACCGAGATGAAGGTGGAGCTCATCCAGCCCGTCGCCATGGAAGAGGGCCTGAAGTTCGCCATCCGTGAGGGTGGCCGGACCGTGGGCGCCGGCCAGGTCACCAAGATCAACAAGTAAGTTTGTTGACCTGACCTGGTAGCTCCAGCGCGAGCTCCTGAAGGGGCCCGTACGACTTCGGTCGTACGGGCCCCTTTGCATGGAGTACCCCCGCAACCCGGGGCCCTCTCGGATGTGTAGGGGCCCGGGACTCCCGGGCCCCCAACAATGGGCTCAGCTGCCGTTGCCCTCAATGACGCAGAAGTCGACGTGGCTGATCTCGGGGGGCTGACCGCCAGGGTTGGTCGGCGGGATAAGTCCGGTGTCCATCGCAATGCCGTCGGGGAAGCTCGTCGGAGTGGAATTGGCGTCGTAGATGTAGCGGTTGGCGTCCGGCCCGCCCTTGACGGTGACCTGGCGGATCGCGAGGTTACCTGTGGTGTCGAAATTGACCTGGAGGAGATCGTCGCTGAAGTCGACGATAACCGTGCCGCTTTCGGCGCCAACGGTGACCGGGACGGTGGTGTCCACAGGCGGGTCGATCCTGAACGCCTCCGCGCCGTCGGGGCACGCCAGGGTTGGGTTGCCCGGCACGAAAACCGGGTTCACCGCCGCGGCCGCTGCGGGGCCGGCGGAGATGCCGATGGCCACTGCCGTGGTCAGGCCGATGCCGACCAGCTTCGCTCCCAGTCCCGCTCGTCTCGTTCCGGTCTTCGCTCGACTAGCTCGAGTGGCAACTCGCATTACGAGTACTCCTTCTTGTTCTGGGTGTACCGGACCTCGCGGCCTCTCGAGCCGCTTCTTTCGGCTGTTCGAGTGGTGATTCGCATCCGCTGCCGGGAATCTGATCATTTACACAATCAGACCGGCGTCACTCCCAGGCATTCCGCTTCCTAGGCTGTCCGGGTTTCAGAGCACCGGAAAGGACGAGCCCACGCCGGTCGGCAAGTCGGGTAAGTAGGACATACATGCAAAAAGCTTGATATAACAATGCAGTGGGGGGGGGGGGGGGCGCCCCAACCCCCCCCCCCCCCCCCCAAGGGGGGGGGGGGGGGGGGACGGGGAGAAAATAGGGCGGGCAAACAAACACGGGCCCGGGCGGCGGGGGGGCCCCCCCCCCCCCCCCC